>DATCQX010000578.1:0-5083 GCA_036569285.1 Streptomyces sp. | reverse complement strand
CACTCCGCGTCCGCCCCGCCCAGAAATGCTGCCCGGCGAACACGGCGGCCACCACCAACACCACCGCCAGCGCGACGACACTCCGCCGCTCCATCCCGCACCGCGCCTGCACCCACACCGGCATCCGCTCCCACACAGCGGCCCCCACCCGAGCCCGCCGCGCCCCCGCCCCCTCACTCCGCCCCCGCTCACCCCCGAACGAAGGCTCAGCCGAAGGGCCGGGCCCAGCGCCCTCCCCGACCGCCAACTCACCTCCCCCAGGGGCCCGTTCCCCGAACAACACCTCCACCCTGCGCCGCGTTTCAGCCACCGAGTCCTGACGCCGCCGCCCGCCCCCTCGGCCCCGGACGCGGCTGTCGGATCCGGGGGCCCGCCCGGGTCCGCTCGTCGCGTTCACCATCCGTGTACGTGATCGAAGTTCCATGCCCCGAGCATCGGACAATCCACGCCTTCATGGAGCCCCCACCTGAAATCTGTGGATAACTCCCCACCTGTGGATAACCCGGTCACTCACACGAGTGACGCACCCCGCCGGAACCCCCTACCGAGGCGACACCACCACCGCCAACAGCCCCGGCCCCGTATGCGCCCCGATCACCGCCCCCACCTCACTCACATGCAACTCCGCGAGCCCCCCCACCCGCTCCCGCAACCGCTCCGCCAACGCCTCCGCCCGCTCAGGCGCCGCGAGATGGTGCACGGCCAGATCGACCGGCGCCGCCCCCGCCCGCTCCACCGCCAGCTCCTCCAGCCGCGCGATCGCCTTCGACGCCGTCCGCACCTTCTCCAGCATGTCGATCCGGCCCTCGTCGAGCTGGAGCAGCGGCTTCACGGCGAGTGCGGAGCCGAGGAGTGCCTGCGCGGCCCCGATCCGGCCGCCCCGGCGGAGGTAGTCGAGGGTGTCGACGTAGAAGTAGGCGGAGGTGCTGGAGGCTCGTTTCTCCGCGGCGGCCACCGCCTCGTCGACCGTGCCGCCGGCCTGCGCCGTCTCGGCGGCGGCCAGCGCGCAGAAGCCGAGGGCCATCGCGACCATGCCGGTGTCGACGACCCGCACCGGCACGGGCGCCTGGCGCGCGGCGACGACCGCCGCGTCGTACGTGCCGGACAGTTCGGCGGAGAGATGGAGGGAGACGATGCCGGTGGCGCCCGACTCGGCGACCCTGCGATAAGTCTCGGCGAACACCTCGGTGCCGGGGCGTGAGGTCGTCACGGGGCGGCGCTTCTGGAGGGCCTGCGCCAGGGATCTCGTCGAGATCTCGGTGCCCTCTTCCAGGGCCTGATCCCCCAGGACGACCGTCAGCGGCACCGCCGTGATGCCGTGGCGCTCCATCGCCCGCTGCGGCAGGTAGGCCGTTGAATCCGTGACGATCGCGACATGGCGGGACATGAACTGGAGGTTACCTGGCGTATCGGCCGACCGTCAGCCCAGCCCCTCGCCCCGAGAAAGCCTTGACCGAATCAAGGCGCACACCAGCGGGAGCCGGAGCGGATCACACCCTACGAAACGGACGGCACCCCACGAAACCCTGCCGGGAGCGACGCCGCACCCGTGCTCAGGTCGTGCTCTCCGGCCTGGTCCTCTTCTCCCACGGATACTCCGGACGCTTCGGCTGAGGGCTGATCGCCGGCCGCTGCGGCTCCTGCGCCCAGCCGGACCGAGCCGCGTCCTCACCGGCGGCCGGGGGCCAAGGCTGCGTCGACGAGGTGGACTGGGCCGCCCCCGGGACGTCATCCGTCGTCCAGTGACGCAGCGCCCCCGTCTCCACGTCGATCTGCGCGCTGAGCGAGTCCAGATCGTCCTCCGCGAAACGCGTCGCGCGGTCGCGGGCGGCCCAGCGCAGGGAATCGGCCGAGGCAGTGATCCGCTCGGCGCGCTCACGGAGTTCGGGAAGCCGCTGGGCCAAGGTGGCGCGGTCGGGGTCGGACTCCAGCCGCTTCAGCTCGTCGTCCAACTGATGGCCGTGATCACTCAGCCGCTGGAAGAGCCCCAGGGACTCCCGCAACGACTCGTCCTCCCGAACACCCGCGTGCAGCGCATCCTGCGTGGCCCGCATGGACGTCCGCAGTTTGAGCCGGAGCTGCGCGATCTCTCCCGCCGGTCCGACCCTCCCGAAGGACTTGGCCCGCAACGTGTGATCCTCGACGGTGCGCCGGGCCTGCCCGATGGTCCGATCCACACTCCGCTTAGCCGCCCCAACCGCCTTGACGGTCGCGAAAACCCCCAGCGCGAACAACATCAGGAACATCAGCGCGACCAGACCGATCACGGTTTCCACAGCGCTCCTCCGTCCCCAACCCGACGCGCCCCGCGCCGCCTTTCCACGATAAACGCCCCCCACGACCACGAAGTTCCATCCGAACCCTGACCTTCCCCGCACCTTTCCCGTAGGGGACACCCTGAGCCCCCCACACCACCACGCACCCGCACCCGCCCACCACTCCGCACCCCAAAACGCAGAACGCGCCCCACCCCGACCCCAGCCGGAACAGAGCGCGCCCGCGCACCACTCAGCGCCTCACACGGCGCCCGACCTCAGACGACGATGTTCACCAGCTTCGGCGCCCGAACGATCACCTTCCGCACGACAGCCCCGTCCAGCGCCTTGACGACGGTCTCGTCCCCCAGCGCCACCTTCTCCAGCTCCTCCTCGGAGATGGACGGCGACACCTCCAGCCGAGCCTTGACCTTCCCCTTGATCTGGACGACACAGGTGACGGCCTCGTCGACGACGTAAGCGGGATCGGCCACCGGCAGGTCCTCGTGGACGACCGACGACGTCCGCCCCAGCTTCCGCCACAGCTCCTCGGCGACGTGCGGAGCCAGCGGAGCGATCAGCAGGACCAGCGCCTCGGCGACGGACCGCGAAACCGGCCCCCCCACCTTGGTCAGATGGTTGTTCAGCTCGGTGATCTTGGCGATGGCCGTGTTGAACCGCAGCCCCTCCAGATCCCCACGCACCCCGTCGATCGCCTTGTGCAGCGCCCGCAGAGTCGCCTCGTCGGGCGCGTCGTCGGTGACGGTGACCTCACCGGTCGCCTCGTCGACGACGTTCCGCCACAGCCGCTGCAGCAGCCGGAACTGCCCGACGACCGCGCGGGTGTCCCAGGGACGGGAGACGTCCAGCGGCCCCATCGCCATCTCGTACAGCCGCAGCGTGTCGGCCCCGTACTCCGCGCAGATCTCGTCCGGAGTGACCGCGTTCTTCAGGGACTTGCCCATCTTCCCCAGCAGCCGGGAGACCTTCTCGCCCTGGTACCAGTAGTCCCCGTCCCGCTCCTCGACCTCCGCGGCCGGCACCGGGAACCCGCGCGCGTCACGGTAGACGTACGCCTGGATCATGCCCTGGTTGAACAGCTTGTGGAACGGCTCGACGGACGAGACGTGCCCCAGGTCGAACAGCACCTTGGACCAGAAACGCGCGTACAGCAGGTGCAGCACGGCGTGCTCGGCGCCGCCCACGTACAGGTCGACACCGCCGTGCGGCTGCCCCGCGCGCGGGCCCATCCAGTACTGCTCGATCTCGGGGTCGACCAGCTCGGCGGAGTTGTGCGGGTCCAGGTAGCGCAGCTCGTACCAGCAGGAACCGGCCCAGTTGGGCATGGTGTTGGTCTCGCGCCGGTACTTCTTCGGCCCGTCGCCCA
Organism: Streptomyces sp.; assembly: GCA_036569285.1. Lineage (GTDB taxonomy): Bacteria > Actinomycetota > Actinomycetes > Streptomycetales > Streptomycetaceae > Streptomyces. The sequence goes on along the minus strand of DATCQX010000578.1, from coordinate 1,441 downwards.
GATCCAGCGTGACGTCGACCCAGTCCTGCTTGCGCGACAGCGGCGGCTCGGGCTTGGTGTCGGCGTCGTCCGGGTCGAACGTGCGCGGCGAGTAGTCGTCGATCTCCGGCAGCTCCAGCGGCAGCATCGACTCGGGCAACGCGTGCGCGACGCCGTCCTCGTCGTAGACGATCGGGAAGGGCTCGCCCCAGTACCGCTGACGGCTGAACAGCCAGTCGCGCAGCCGGAAGTTGACGGTGCCCCGCCCGATCCCCTTGCGCTCCAGCCACTCGGTGACGCGGGCCTTGGCCTCGGCGACCGGCAGGCCGTCCAGGGAGATCTCGTCGTTCGCGGAGTTGATGATCTTCGCGTCGTACGACCCGAAGGCGTCCTCCCAGGCGGCGGTGTCGGTACCGCGCCCGTCGGTCGGCTCGACGATGCAGACGATCGGCAGCTCGAAGGCGCGCGCGAACTCGAAGTCACGCTGGTCGCCGGCGGGGACGGCCATGATGGCGCCGGTGCCGTAGCCCATCAGGACGTAGTCGGCGATGAAGACGGGGACCCGCTCGCCGTTGACGGGGTTGACCGCGTACCCGCCGGTGAAGACGCCGGTCTTCTCCTTGGCCTCGGCCTGCCGCTCGACGTCGGACTTGGCGCCCGCCTGCGCGCGGTAGGCGGCGACGGCGTCGACAGGGGTGGCGTGCCCGCCGGTCCACACGTCGCGCGTGCCCTCGGGCCAGGAGGCCGCGGTGATCTTGTCGACCAGGGGGTGTTCGGGGGCCAGGACCATGTAGGTCGCGCCGAACAGGGTGTCGGGCCGGGTGGTGAATACGGTGATCCGATCATCGCCCCCCTCTGCCCCGGCCTCTACAGCGAAGTCGACCCGAGCACCCTCACTGCGCCCGATCCAGTTCCGCTGCTGCAGCTTGATCGCCTCAGGCCAGTCCAGCTCCTCCAGATCGTCCAGCAGCCGATCGGCATACGCGGTGATCCGCATGTTCCACTGCCGCAGCTTCGTCTTGAAGACCGGGAAGTTCCCCCGCTCGGACCGCCCGTCGGCGGTGACCTCCTCGTTGGCCAGCACGGTCCCCAGCCCGGGGCACCAGTTCACCGGCGCCTCGGAGGCGTACGCCAGCCGGTACTCGCCCAGCACGTCGGCCCGCTCGGCGGCGCTCAGCGCCTCCCAGGACCCTCCGCCGGGCACTCCCCGCTCACCGGACTCGAACTGCGCGACCAGCTCGGCGATGGGCCGGGCCTTGCGCGCCTCGTCGTCGTACCAGGAGTTGAAGATCTGGACGAAGATCCACTGCGTCCACTTGTAGTACTCGGGGTCGATCGTGGCGAACGAGCGGCGCTTGTCGTGCCCCAGGCCCAGCCGGCGCAGCTGGGCCTTCATGTTCTCCATGTTGGCCTCGGTCGACACGCGCGGGTGCGTGCCGGTCTGCACGGCGTACTGCTCGGC
>DATCQX010000577.1:0-11955 GCA_036569285.1 Streptomyces sp. | reverse complement strand
ACTGAAGCCGTTCACCTTCGCGACCCTGCGGGACCGGTTGGTGCGGTACGCGGAGTTCCGGGGGGCCGCCGGGGAAGCGAGCGGCCAGGACGAGGTGGACCGCGCACTGGCGGCCCTGCGGGCACCGAGCCCCGCGGCCCTGCCCAAGGGGTTGAGCGGGCCGACGCTGGAGCGGGTGACGGGGGCTCTGCGGGAGGCCGGTGAGGGATTGACCGCGGCGGGGGTGGCTGAGGCGGTGGGGATCTCGCGGATCACCGCTCGGCGGTATCTGGAGCATTTGGTGGAGGCGGGGAGGGCGGAGCGGCAGCCGTTGTATGGGCAGGTGGGGAGGCCGGAGTTGGTATATCGGTGGGTTCGGGGTGGGCGGTGAGGGCGGTGGCTCGGGCGCGGCAGTGGGCGGCCAGGTCGGGCGAGTCCGCCCGCGTGAACGCCTCGGCGGCTTGGAGGAAGGCGTCCTGGGCGCGGGCGGGGGCGTCGTCCGCCTCATGGGCCAAGGCGAGGTCCACCAGGGTCGCGCCGACCGCGTAATCGTCGTCGAACTCGCGGAGGAGAGTGAGCGCCTTGCCGTGTACCGCGATGGCTTCCCTGAGCCGACCTGTCGTCCGCAGGATGAACGCGAGGCTGGACCACGCCGAGCCTTCGCTGAGGCCGTCCCCCACTTCCGCGAAGATGTCCCGAGCGCGCGTATACGATTCGAACGCCTCCTCTGGCTGCTCCAACTGCTCCAGGGAGTGCCCCAGATAGGCCCACGCCTGGCCTTCTTCGCGGCGGTTCCCCAACTCCGCGTGCACGGCGCACGCCCGGGTGTGCACGTCGACCACCTCCTCAAATCGGCCCAACTCGGCCAGAACGACACCGAGGTGGCCCAGCGTCGTGGCCTCGCGGCCCCGATCCCCCGCCTGAGTGAACAGCCTCCTGGCATGTCTGTACGCCTCGACCGCCTCCTCCAAGCGTTCCAACTCCCTCAGCGCCACACCGAGGCTGTGCCAAGCCACGGCTTCTGCCATCACGTGCCCGTCGGCCTGAGCCGCCTCTCGCGCCACCTCCATCACCGAGCACATGTCGTCGAAGGCTCGCCGCCGCCGCAAGTACTCGGCAAGAAACAGCGCCACGGCCATCGCGCCTCTGGCGAACCGCTCCGCCCTCCCCCACTGGACAGCCGCCACCAGTCCGAGCCGCTCGACGTCCAGCCAGGCCATGGCCTCCTCACGGCCGGAGAACAGCGAGGGCCGCTCTTCGCCGGGCAACCACCACAGCCACGCGTCAGCCGGGGGTCCGTACTTCCAGTAGAAGTCCAACACCCTTTCCCTGGCAGCCACTTCCTCCCCCTCCTCCACCACCCCCGCCCCGAACTCCCGCACCAGATCGTGCGACCTCCACCGCTTCCCCTCCCGTTCCACGAGGTGAACCCTCCGCAGCGCCCTCAACTCTCGCAGCGGCGCGCTGTCTTCACCCACAAGTGCCGCGAGCACCCCCTCCCCCGCATCCACCCCCGGCGCGACGGACAGCAACCTCAACACCCGCGCCTGCTCCGGAGTGAGCCTGCGATACGACAGGTCGAAGGCAGCCCGGACACTGCGCACCCCGTCATCGAGGCCGGCGAGTCGGTCGCGTGAACCGGCGAGTTCCTCGGCGAGTTCAGCGACCGGCCACTCCCGGTCCTCCACGAGCAGCGCCGCCACGATCTGCAACGCCAACGGCAAGTGCCCGCACAGCTGGGCGAGTTGACGCACCGCTGCCGCCTCCACGGCAGCCCGCCCGTCGTCCGGGTCGGCGATCCTCAGGGCCCGATCGAGGAGGTCGTACGACTCCTGCGGCGTGAGCTGGTCCAACGGCACCAGGCGGGCGCCGAGTTGGGGCAGCCGGTCACGGGAGGTGACGAGCATCCGGTGCCGGGAGTCCCCGGGGAGCAGATCGCGGACCTGGTCGACGGACGACGCGTTGTCGGCCAGCACGAGCGTCGCCGCTCTCCTGGCCAGCGCGGACCGGTACAGCGCAGCCCGTTCGCCCAGGGTGCCGGGCACGCTCTCGGGGCGGACGCCAAGGGCGCCGAGCAGATACTGAAGGGCACGTTCGGGACCGACCGGCTCACTGTCGTACCCGTGCAGGTCGAGAAAGAGAACCCCACCGGGAAACCACCCCCGCGCAACCGCCGCATGCGCCGTCTCCACGGCCAGCGCCGTCTTCCCGACACCCCCGAGCCCCGACACGGCGGACACGAGCACGGCCTCCTGCCCGCTCCCCGGCCCCAACGCCGCCAGCAGCCGCGCGCCTTCCGCCTTCCGCCCGGTGAACCCGACCGGCCGCCCCGGCAACGCAGCCAACGCCTCAGGTGCCCCCGGCGCCCCCACCACGACCTGAACGCCGATGACCTCCCGAAGGAACACCCCGCCCCGAAAGTCGGTGTGATCACCGCCGTACCAGAGCGCACCGCTCCCCGGCACCCTCTCCTCCATGGCCCGCGCCAGACCGGCCCACACCCCGGAGCCGAGCCGCTCGACCAGCTCCCGCCCCCACTCCTCGATGCTTTCCCGCCGCCCAGGATCTCCCGCGGCCTCGGCCAACTCCCCCGCCGACAGCGGCTCGACACCAAGCAGCGCGGCCAGCTCCCGCACCGCCCGGTGCCCTTCCTCGCCCCCCGCCCCGTCGATCAGGGCGGCCAACAACGCCGCCTGTGCGGCGGCCCGTTCAGCCATGGGTCAACGTTAGAGCTTCCTCACGCCGAATTCGCGGGCCTCGAATACACCACGATCTGCGCCCCGAGCCCGACGACCGTCAGCGCCTCCACCCCCGACAGCACCACCAGCAACGGCCCCCCACTCGGTTCCACCCAGAACACGGCGAGCGCGGCCAGCGGGACAACGCAGAACGCCAGGAGATCCACGGCGAGTTGGAGCCGCTTGCGGGAAGCGCGCCGGACGTCGCCGCGGTGCGCCACCTCCCACCCGAACGCGGTCAACCCCTCTCCGGGCGAGGCGAGTTCGGCGAGCCGTGGCCCCAACTCCTCCCGCACGTACCGCCCGATGGCGGAGATCTTCTCGTCGTTGACCAGGTAGGTCCACCCCAGCACGACACACACCGGCGGCAACGCGAGCAGCATCTCCGCCCGCTTGGCCTGCGCGGCGGCGGCGATGACAGCGGCGACAACGGTCAGCGTCACATACAGCAGGTTGTCCCGGAACCCGATCCGCGCCTTCTGCTCGTCCTTGATGCTCTCGTACTCCGCGAGCATCAACTGCCCCACGGTGACGTCTTGTTCCGACATGCCCGTCCTGCCCCTTCCCCCGACGACTTGGCAGTACCTTAAAGGGGTGCAGCCCATCGCCGTGATCCTCACCGCCCTGCCTGTTGAATACGATGCCGTGCGCCCCTACCTCGCGGCGCGGAAGAAGGTCGTCCTCAAGGACGGAACCCGCCTGGAACAAGGCCGACTTGACGGCTCGCCCTGGACTGTCGCCCTCGCGGAACTCGGCAAGGGTGCGCTGACCACGGCGATCCTCGCGAAGCAGATCATCAACGAACTGAAGCCTCAGGCCCTGCTGTTCGTGGGCGTCGCAGGTGGCCTGAAGGACGACCTCCAGCTCGGTGACGTCGTCGTGGGCACGAAGGTGTACGCCGTCCAGGGCGGCAAGATCACCCCGGAAGGCCAACTGGAGCGCCCGGAGGGCTGGCACGGCTCCCACGCCCTCGTCCAGGCCGCCCGCGACGCCCTGCGCGACCTCCGCCCCGGTGTCCGCGGCCACCTCGAACCCATCGCCTGCGGCGACGTCGTCCTCACGGACCCGGACTCCGAGTTCACCGAACGCCTGAAGCACTCCTACAACGACGCCCACGCCATCGAGATGGAGGGCTCCGGCATCGCCCACGCGGCCCACCTCAGCAGGCAGTTGGACGCCCTCGTCATCCGCGGCATCAGTGACTTCGCCAACCCCGACAAGTCCACCGCCGACGCCTCCGGCTCCCAGCAACTCGCGGCAGGCCAGGCGGCGAAGGTGGCCGTCGCGGTCCTCCGCAAACACGAGCCCACCTCCGAGGAGACCCCCAAAGCCGCCGGCCCCACTTACGCGGGCGACCACATCGACTTCAGCGGCGGCACCTTCTACGGACCGGTCACCGGAAAACAAAGCAAGCCATAACCAGCCCCCGCGCCACCCCGGCCGAGCCGCCGAGGCGCGTTCTTTTCTCCGCTCTACCGATCCGACTCAGCCCTCCTCTCCGCCTCCGCAGCCCGCTCCGCGTACCCCCGCGCTTCCTCCAGCCGCCCCAACTGCCCACAGTCCTCCGCCAGATACCGCAGCGACCGCCCCAGACAGAACCAGTCGCCCAACTCCTCGTAGATCCCCACCGCCTCCCGGTACCGCTCCAGCGCCTCCCCCACCCGTCCCGCGTCCCGCAACGCCAGCCCCAGATTGTCCCGAGCACGCCCCTCTCGATGCCGGTCCCCGACGGCGGTGAACACATCGAGGGCGGCCAAGTGCGCAGCGATCGCCTCCTCGACCCGTCCGACTTCCCTCAACGCCCGCCCGAGGCAGTCCCCGGCGTGCCCAGCCCAATGAAAGTCACCGAGTTCGAGGAACAACTTCCGCGCGACGGTGTGCGCGTCGACCGCTTCCGAAGCCCGCCCGGACTCACGCAGGGCAAGCCCGAGCCAGTCCCACTCGTGCGCTGTGCCGCTCGGATCCCCCGCCTCCGCGTACAGCCCTCGCGCCCGCACGTGGGCCGCGACCGCTTCGTCCATAAGCCCGAACTGCCGTAAGGCGTTGCCTAGATGACTCCATGCGCTGGCCTCGCGCGCCCTGTCCCCCAGTCGCTGAACGGCCTCCACCTCGGCCCGCCCCACAGCGATCGCGTCCTCGAAGTACCGTCGCCAGGACAGGTAGTCGGCGAGGGAACCAGCCAGCCCGGCCACCGCCTCCTCGTGTCCCGGCCAAGCCGTGGCCGCGACGAGTCCCTCCCGCTCGGAATCCAGCCACGCCAGAGCCGCCGACTGTCCGTCGAACCCCTCGGGCTCGACGTTCCCGGGCAACCACCGCAGCCACTCGGCGGCGGCAGCGGCCCGTTCCCCGTAGTGCTCCAGCACCCGCCTCCTGGCGGCCCGCACCTCCTCCTCGTCCGCCACCGTGACCCCGTAGGCCCGCACGAGATCGTGCATCCGCCACCCTGAACTGCCCCGCCCCACAAGGTGGGCCCGCACCAGCGCCCCCAGGTCCCGTACCGGTGGCTCCCCACGCCCCGCCGACACGGCGAGAACCTCGTCCCCGACCTCTCCTCCGGGAGCAACCGCCAGCATCCTCAACATTTTCGCCTGACTGGCGGAGAGTTGACGGTACGACAGGTCGAATGCGGCCCGGACGCTGCGCTCCCCGTCATCGAGCCACGCCAGCCGATCCCGGGCTCCGTCCAGTTCGACGACGAACTCCCCCACCTCCCGTCCCCGCTCCACCGCCAACAGGGCTGCCACCACGTGCAGGGCCAGCGGCAGAAACCCACACAACTCACCCAGCCTCGCCGCCTGTTCGGGGTCGCGCGTGACACGCTCGTCCTCGGGGTCGGCGACACGGAGAGCCCGTTCCAGCAGCACCTGGGACTCCTCGGCGCTCAGCTCTCCCAGCATCACGATCCGAGTGCCGAGTTGGGGAAGCGAGGTACGGGAAGTGACGAGCAGCCGGTGCCGGGCGTCCCCCGGCAGCAAGGGCCGTACCTGGTCCGGCGAGGAGGCGTTGTCGGCCAGCACGAGCATGGGCCCCTGCTCCCGGCCGCGCCGGACCAGCAACGACCGGTAGAGGGCGGCTCGTTCGTCGGAACGTCCGGGGATGTTCTCCGGCCGGGTCCCCATGGCCCGCAGCAACGCCCCGAGCGCGAGTCCGCCGTCGACCGGGTCGTCGTCGTACCCGTGCAGATCGAGGAACAGCACGCCGCCGGGAAACCACCCCCGCCGGCACGCCTCGTGGGCCGCCTCGACGGCGAGTGCCGTTTTCCCCGCGCCTCCGAGGCCGGACACGGCAGCGGCGGCGACCGTTCCGGTGGGGGCCAGCACGTCGAGCAGGGCGGCGAGTTCGTCGTCCCGGCCCGTGAAGCCGGGAGCGCGGGCGGGCAACGAGTCGAGCCCCTCGGGGAACACCGCATGCTGGTGCACCTCGCCCTTGGCGACCACGAGACCTCTGAACTCGGCGCCGCTGAAGTCGAGATGATCTCCGCCGACGGTCACAGCACGCCGTCGGGAAACGGTTCGACGCCGACCACCCGGCGTACCCGCACGGGCTCGATGACGAGGACGACCCTCCGCTCCCCCTCCACCAACCACGGATACCGCTCCACCCCCAAATACTTCCGAGCAAGCCGATCCATCCCCCGCTCCGCCTCCTCCCCCTCCACGAACCGCACCACCCGCCCCCGAATCTCCACCCGGTCATAGGGATTCTCGGCATCATGATGCGACAGCGAAACCCACGGATTACGCCGCAGGTTCCGCTCCTTCACCCGCCCGATCGACGTGTTGACGACGACACAGTCCCCCTCCAAGTCCGCCCACATGGGCGAGACTTGGGGCGCGCCGTCCGGCCCGACCGTGGCGAGGTGCCAGAAGTTGGGGGCCAGAAGGCGCGCGCGGGCGTGGGCATCGAGGGTGGCGCCGGTCTCGTACAAGGCATCCATGGAAGGAGCCTGCCCGGAACGACCCCTCAGAAGACCGACTCGGCCTCGTCCATCCGGTCCACCGGCACCCGCTTCAGCTCAGTGACGGCCTCCGCGAGCGGCACCATCACGACATCCGTCCCCCGCAGTGCCGTCATCCGCCCGAACTCCCCCCGGTGGGCGGCCTCGACGGCGTGCCACCCGAACCGCGTCGCCAGCACCCGGTCGTACGCGGTGGGCGTGCCGCCCCGCTGCACGTGCCCGAGGATCACCGGCCGGGCCTCCTTCCCGAGGCGGCGTTCCAGCTCGCGCGCGAGCGCCGTCCCGATGCCCTGGAAGCGTTCGTGGCCGAACTGGTCGATGGCGCCCTTGCCGTAGTCCATGGAGCCGTCGGCGGGGTGTGCGCCCTCGGCGACGCAGATGACGGCGAACTTCTTGCCGCGGGCGAAGCGTTCCTCGACCATTTTGACCAAGTCGGCGGGGTCGAAGGGCCGTTCGGGCAGGCAGATGCCGTGCGCGCCGGCGGCCATGCCGGATTCGAGGGCGATCCACCCGGCGTGCCGCCCCATGACCTCGACGACCATGACGCGCTGGTGGGACTCGGCGGTGGTCTTGAGCCGGTCCATCGCCTCGGTGGCGACGCCGACGGCCGTGTCGAAGCCGAAGGTGCGGTCGGTGGAGGAGATGTCGTTGTCGATCGTCTTGGGGACGCCGACGACGGGCAGCCCGGCGTCGGAGAGCATCCGCGCCGCGGTCAGCGTGCCTTCGCCGCCGATCGGGATGAGCGCGTCGATCCCGAACTCGTGGATCATGTCGGACGCGTTCTCGCAGGCCTCGCGCAGCCGGTCGCGCTCCAGCCGGGAGGAGCCGAGGATGGTGCCGCCGAGGGCGAGGATGCCGCTGACGGACTCCAGGTCGAGGGCGCGGTAACGGCCGTCGAGGAGGCCGGAGTAGCCGTCCTCGAAACCGATGACCTCGTCGCCGTAGTTGTCGATCGCCCGGTGCACGACCGACCGGATCACTGCGTTCAGGCCGGGGCAGTCGCCGCCCGCTGTGAGAACTCCGATGCGCATCGTGCTGTGTCTCCTGCTCGCTGTGGGTACCAATGAGACTCCTTCGATTCTTTCATGCCGCTGTGTACCCCCCGGCAGGCCGCCGCGCGCCCCCACGAACTGACGGGCGCCTTATCCAGGCCCGGAGGTATTGTCAAGGGGGTTCTGCTCACCTCTATGGGCGATTTTTCGGTGAACCGATCGGATCGTCCGAAACGATCCATGGGCAAGAGCACGAAAACGGCAGCACGGGACGACAGGAAATGGAGACGACGGGTGACGCGCAGTGTGTACGTGACCGGGATCGACCGCGGCGACGGCCGCCAGGTCGTCGAGCTGGGGGTCATGGAGCTGCTGACCCGCCAGGTCGACCGCGTGGGCGTCTTCCGCCCCCTGGTGCACGACGGCCCGGACCGCCTCTTCGAGCTGCTGCGCGCCCGCTACCGCCTGGCCCAGGACCCGTCCTCGGCGTACGGCATGGACTACCACGAGGCGTCGACGCTCCAGGCCGAGCGAGGTACGGACGAGCTGGTGTCGACGCTGGTGGACCGCTTCCACAAGGTCGCCCGGGAGTACGACGTCGTCCTCGTCCTCGGCACGGACTACGCGGACACCCAGTTCCCGGACGAACTGTCGCTCAACGCCCGCCTGGCGAACGAGTTCGGGGCGTCGGTGATCCCGGTGGTGGGCGGCCGGCGCCAGACGGCGGAGTCGGTCCGTGCGGAGACCCACAACGCGTTCCGCGCGTACGACGGCCTCGGGTGCGACGTGCTGGCGATGGTCGTCAACAGGGTGGCCCGCGAGGACCGGGACGAGATAGCGGACCGCCTGGCGAACAGGCTCCCGGTGCCGTGCCACGTCCTGCCGGACGAACCGGCCCTCTCGGCGCCGACGGTCTCCCAGGTGCAGCACGCGCTGGGCGCCCGCGTCCTGCTGGGGGACGACTCGGGGCTCGCGCGGGACGCGCTGGGTTTCGTCTTCGGCGGCGCGATGCTCCCGAACTTCCTGGCCGCCCTGACCCCGGGCTGCCTGGTGGTGACGCCGGGCGACCGCGCGGATCTCGTCGTGGGCGCGCTGGCCGCGCACAGCGCCGGGACCCCGCCGATAGCGGGCGTGCTGCTGACGCTGGACGAGGTGCCGGACGAGCACATCCTGACGCTGGCCGCCCGCCTCGCGCCCGGGACGCCGGTGCTGTCGGTCCGGGGGAACAGTTTCCCGACCGCCGAGCAGCTCTTCTCCCTGGAGGGCAAGCTGGGCGCGGCGACCCCGCGCAAGGCGGAGACGGCGCTCGGCCTGTTCGAGCGGTACGTCGACACCGCCGACCTGCTGAAGCGGGTCAGCGCGCCGAGCACCGGCCGCGTGACGCCGATGATGTTCGAGCACAAGCTCCTGGAGCAGGCCCGCTCGGACCGCCGCCGTGTCGTCCTCCCGGAGGGCACGGAGGAGCGCGTGCTGCACGCCGCGGAGGTCCTGCTGCGCCGCGCGGTGTGCGACCTGACCCTGCTGGGCCCGGTCGACCAGATCCGCAAGAAGGCCGCCGACCTCGGTATCGACCTGGGCGACGCCCAGCTGATCGACCCGGTGACGAGTGAGCTGCGCGAGACCTTCGCGGAGACGTACGCCGCCCTGCGTGCCCACAAGGGCGTCACGGTCGAGCTGGCCCACGACGTCGTCGCGGACGTCAACTACTTCGGCACGCTGATGGTGAAGCAGGGCCTGGCCGACGGCATGGTCTCCGGCTCGGTGCACTCCACGGCGGCGACGATCAGGCCGTCCTTCGAGATCATCAAGACGAAGCCGGACGCGTCGATCGTGTCGTCGGTGTTCTTCATGTGCCTCGCCGACAAGGTCCTCGTGTACGGCGACTGCGCGGTCAACCCCGATCCGGACGCCGAGCAGCTCGCGGACATCGCGATCCAGGCGGCGGCGACGGCGTCCCAGTTCGGTGTGGAACCCCGGATCGCGATGCTGTCGTACTCGACGGGGACGTCGGGTTCGGGGGCGGACGTCGACAAGGTCCGCGAGGCCACCGAGCTGGTCCGCGCGCGGCGCCCCGACCTCAAGATCGAGGGCCCGATCCAGTACGACGCGGCGGTGGAGCCGTCCGTCGCGGCGACGAAGCTGCCGGGGTCGGAGGTGGCCGGGCAGGCGTCGGTGCTGATCTTCCCGGACCTCAACACCGGCAACAACACGTACAAGGCCGTGCAGCGTTCCGCCGGCGCGATCGCGGTGGGCCCGGTCCTCCAGGGCCTGCGCAAGCCGGTGAACGACCTGTCCCGGGGCGCGCTGGTGCAGGACATCGTCAACACCGTCGCCATCACGGCCATCCAGGCCCAGACCCCCGTCGAGTTCGAAGAGAAGGCTTCCGTCCAGTGACCGCGACTCCCCCAGTGACCGCGACCCGTGTCCTCGTCCTCAACTCCGGCTCCTCGTCGGTCAAGTACCAGCTCCTCGACATGAGCGACGGCGCCCGGCTCGCGACCGGCCTCGTCGAGCGGATCGGCGAGGAGTCGTCCCGCCTGAAGCACACGAACCTCGTGCACGACGACACCCGCGAGCGCACCGCACCGATCGCCGACCACACGGCGGCCCTGAAGTCCGTCGCGGAGGAGCTGGCGGCGGACGGCCTCGGCCTGGACTCCCCGGAGCTGGCGGCGATAGGCCACCGCGTGGTGCACGGCGGCCAGACCTTCACGCGCCCCACGGTGATCGACGACGCCGTCCTCGCGGAGATCGAGCGGCTGATCCCGGTCGCCCCGCTGCACAACCCGGCGAACCTGACCGGCATCCGCACGGCGCAGGCGCTGCGCCCGGACCTCCCGCAGGTCGCCGTCTTCGACACGGCCTTCCACACGACGATGCCGGAGTCGGCGGCGCGTTACGCGATCGACGTGGCGACGGCCGACGAGTACCGCGTCCGGCGTTACGGCTTCCACGGCACGTCCCACGCGTACGTCTCCCGGGCGGCGGCGGAGCTGCTGGGGAAGGCGCCTCAGGACGTGAACGTGATCGTGCTGCACCTGGGCAACGGCGCGTCGGCGTCGGCGGTGCGCGCGGGGCGGTGCGTGGACACGTCGATGGGGCTGACGCCGCTGGAGGGGCTGGTGATGGGCACCCGTTCCGGGGACCTGGACCCGGCCGTCATCTTCCATTTGGCGCGGGTTGGCGGGATGTCCACGGACGACATCGACACTCTCCTCAACAAGAGGAGCGGGCTCGTCGGCCTGTGCGGTGACAACGACATGCGGGAGATCCGGCGGCGTATCGACGAGGGTGACGAGGCGGCGGAACTCGCCTTCGAGATCTACGTCCACCGGCTGCGGAAATACATCGGGGCGTATTACGCGGTGCTCGGAAAGGTCGACGCGGTGGTGTTCACGGCCGGGGTCGGGGAGAACGCGGCGGAGGTGCGGGCGGCGGCCCTGGAGGGCCTGGAGGGCCTCGGCCTCGCGGTGGACCCGGCGCGCAACGCGGTGCGGGGCGAGGGGGCGCGGCTGATCTCGCCGGAGGGCGCACGGGTGGCCGTCGCGGTCGTGCCGACGGACGAGGAGCGGGAAATAGCGACGCAGACGTACGCGCTCGTCGCGCCCCACAAGTTCCCCGCGAGTAATGCATCTGAGCACGAACCCGAACATTTGTAGATTCCGCCAGATGGAATATTCCGAAGCGAAACAAACCGATAGGATCCACTCATGCGCCGTTCCAAAATCGTCTGTACTCTCGGCCCCGCGGTCGACTCCCACGACCAGCTGGTGTCGCTGATCGAAGCCGGCATGAACGTGGCCCGCTTCAACTTCAGCCACGGCTCCCACGCCGAGCACCAGGGCCGGTACGACCGGGTCCGCGCCGCCTCCAAGGAGGCCGGCCGGGCGATCGGCGTCCTCGCCGACCTCCAGGGCCCCAAGATCCGCCTGGAGACCTTCGCCGAGGGCCCCGTCGAGCTGGTCCGCGGTGACGAGTTCACCATCACCGCCGAGGACGTCGCGGGCGACAAGACGATCTGCGGGACGACGTACAAGGGCCTCCCGGGTGACGTGGCGCCCGGCGACCAGATCCTCATCAACGACGGCAACGTCGAGCTGAAGGTCCTCTCGGTGGACGGGCCCGCGGTGCGGACGACCGTCATCGAGGGCGGCGTCATCTCCGACCACAAGGGCATCAACCTGCCGGGCGCCGCGGTGAACGTCCCCGCGCTGTCCGACAAGGACATCGAGGACCTGCGGTTCGCGCTGCGCATGGGCTGCGACATGGTCGCGCTGTCCTTCGTCCG
>DATCQX010000576.1:0-22065 GCA_036569285.1 Streptomyces sp. | reverse complement strand
GGTCCGGACATGGTCTGGCTCACCGGCTACGCCCCGCCCGCCGAGACGGAGCGGCTCACCCTGCTGGTCCTCGCGCCCGGCCAGGACCCCGTCCTCGTCGTCCCCGCCCTGGAGGCCCCCGACGCCGAGCGGGCCCCCGGCGCCCCGGCGCTGACCTTCCGGGACTGGACCGACGGCAAGGACCCGTACGCCGCGACGGCCGCCCTCCTCGACCCGAGCGGACGCTTCGGCGTCAGCGACAACGCGTGGGCGCTGCACCTCCTCGCCTTCCAGAAGACCCTGCCCGGCTCGGCGTACGCGGCCCTCACGGAAGCGTTGCCGATGCTGCGGGCCGTCAAGGACGCGGCGGAACTGGAGCTGATGGCGGCGGCGGGCGCTGCGGCCGACGCGGCGTTCGAGGGCATTCGCGAGGTGCGCTTCGCCGGGCGCCGGGAGTTCGAGGTGGGCGCCGACCTCGCCCGCCTGCTGCGCGAACACGGCCACCAGCAGGTCGACTTCACGATCGTCGGCTCCGGCCCCAACGGCGCCAACCCGCACCACGAGATGGGCGACCGGGTCATCGAGGACGGCGACATGGTCGTCCTCGACTTCGGCGGCCTGAAGGACGGCTACGGCTCGGACACCACCCGTACCGTCCACGTCGGCGAGCCCACCGACGAGGAGCGCCGGGTGCACGACATCGTCCGGGCCGCGCAGGAGGCGGGGGTGCGCGAGGTGCGGCCCGGCGCCGCCTGCCAGGGCGTCGACCGCGCCGCCCGCGCGGTCATCGCGGACGCCGGCTACGGCGAGTGGTTCATCCACCGCACCGGGCACGGCATCGGGGTCACGACCCACGAACCGCCGTACATGATCGAGGGCGAGGAACAGCCGCTCGTGCCCGGCATGTGCTTCTCCGTGGAGCCCGGGATCTACCTGCCCGGCCGGTTCGGGGTGCGGATCGAGGACATCGTGACGGTCACCGAGGACGGCGGGCGGCGCCTCAACCGCACCGAGAGGGAGCTGGTCATAGTGGACTGAGCACCCAGGAGCCCCCTCCCCACCTCGACCTGTGACGGCGCGACCATGACCCAGGCATCCACCCCCACCGCGGACACCGTCCGCCGGCTGGCCCGCACCCTCCTCAAGAACGGCGACCCCGGCGTCCGCCCCGTCGCCGAGGGCGAGGGACACTCCACCTGGTGGGTCGGCGCCCGCCACGTCCTGCGGCTCGCCCCGGACCGGGACGCGTCCGTGCGCCAGCGCCGCGAGCTGCGGCTGCGGGACGCCGTCCGGCCGCACGTCCCGGTCACCGTGCCGGTCAGCGTCGCGCACGGCGAGTGGGCACCGGGGCTGACGTACACGCTCGACACGCTGGTGCCCGGCGGCACGGCCGAGGAGCACGACGTCTCGGCCGTCGGCGAGGCCGACCTCGCGGGGCTGCTCGTCGGGCTGCGCGAGGTGTCCGCGCGGCAGGCCGAGTCGCTCGGCGTGCCGCACGCCGCCCCGCGTTCCCTGGAGGCGCTGCGGCGGATGGCCGTCCAGTCCGCCGAACGGCTCGCGGAGGCGGACGAGTTCGACGCGGGCCGCCTCGCGCAGTTCAGCCAGGCCGGCGCCGCCCAGCTCGCCTCGCAGCCCGGGTCCGCCGTCCTCGTCCACCACCGGCTGCGCGGCGAGCACCTGGTGGTGAGCGCCGACGGCCGCGTCCGGGGCGTCCTGGACTGGACCGCCGCCGTCCTCGGGGACCCCGCCGAGGACATCGCCGGCCTCGTCCGCGCCGTCGGCTCCGGCGCCGCCGTCCGCGCCGCCACCCTCGCCGGCTACGGCCCCCGCCCCTGCCTGCGCGGCCTGTGGCTGGCCCGCTGCGACACCCTCACCAACCTCGCCGACCACCTCACGGGCCCACGCTCCCCTCTCCTCCGTGACCAGTTGAAGCGGGCCTGGGAGGCGATCCTGCTGGAGCGGGTGACGGAGCTTCGGGAGGAGGACGAGTAGGGGGCGGACAGAGGGGCACCGTGAGGGGCGCACGCTGGGAGGTGCGGGGGCCGGCGGACGCGCCTCTCGGCAGTCGCGTTGCCGGTGATGCGCCGAAGGGTGGGCGCGGGGAGGGAGGCGCTTCGGCCCGGGGGTGCGATGGGCGGCGGCAGAACGGGGAGTTGCCGGAGTTCCGGGACATGCGGGTGACGATCGGCGCTGTTCGGGCAGGTCGAGGCGTGAGGGCCGACCGGATCGGACGGTTGCCACTGCCCCCTCACGCGACCCGGGACACACCCTCAAGCCTGCCTTGCCTCCGCAGCGTCCCGCTCCTGTGGCCGGGAGGTGCCACGGAGGGGTCGGCGTGACGGGTGCTTCCTGTTCGGCCCGCGCCTTGCGGCTGGGGTGCCTCTCGGAGCTGCCGAGGCCACCGCCCTCACCCTCCCGCGCGCAGCCTTCGTGCTCCGAGCGACGGGTTTGGCCGCCGCCCGCACCCCCGGCTCCGCCCGCGCCCTCACCCCTCCCGAGCAGCCCTCGTCACGCCCCAGCCCTGCGGCCGGGAGATTCCTCGGAGGGGCCTGCGTGGCGGGTGCCGCTCGTTCGCCCCGCGCCCTGCGGCCGGGGCGCGTCTCGGAGCGGCCGAGGTCACTCGCCCTCACCCCCGTGCACAGCCTTCGCGCTCCAGGATCGGCGCTTTTGGCCGCCGCTCGCATCCCCGCTCCGCGCGCACCCCCCGGCTCCGCCCACCCCCTCACCCCTCCCGCGCGGCCCTCACCCCAGCCCGTACACGCCCCTCACCCTCGCTGCGGCCCCCTGCCTCTCACGCCTGTTCCAGGATCGCGCACGACTCCCCGGGCATCTGGAGGAGGCCGGAGTCGTTTGGGGGCTCCAGGGGGTCCCAGGAGGCCAGGACGCGGGTCGGGTGGGGGCCGAGGGGGATGTTCGTGGGGGTGTTCGCCAGGTTGAGCGCCACGCGGACGTCTCCTCGGCGGAAGGCGAGCCAGCGGGCGGTCTCGTCGAAGGTGATGTGGAGGTCGGTGAGGTCGGGGTCGGTGAGGTCGGGGTGGGTGTGGCGGAGGGTGATGAGGGTGCGGTACCAAGCCAGCACGCGCGCGTGGGGTTCCTTTTCCTGTTCCGCCCAGTTCAGGCAGGAGCGGTCGCGGGTGGCGGGGGACTGCGGGTCGGGGACGTCCTCCTCGGCCCAGCCGTGCGCCGCGAACTCCCGCCGCCTGCCCTGCCGGACGGCCTCCGCGAGGTCAGGGTCGGTGTGGTCGGTGAAGAACTGCCAGGGGGTCGAGGCGGCCCACTCCTCGCCCATGAACAGCATCGGCGTGAACGGTCCCGTCAGGGTCACCGCCGCCGCGCAGGCCAGCAGCCCGGGGGAGAGGGACGCCGAAAGGCGGTCGCCCTGCGCGCGGTTGCCGATCTGGTCGTGCGTCTGGCTGTAGCCGAGGAGCCGGTGGGCGGCCGTCCGGGAGCGGTCCAGGGGACGGCCGTGCCGCCGCCCCCGGAACGTCGAGTACGTCCCGTCGTGGAAGAACCCGCCCGTCAGTGTTTTGGCCAGCGCCGCCAGCGGGGCCCGCGCGAAGTCCGCGTAGTACCCCTGCGACTCCCCGGTCAGCGCGCAGTGCAGCGCGTGGTGGAAGTCGTCGTTCCACTGCGCGTGCACCCCGAGTCCGTGCCGCTCGCGCGGGGTGATCACCCGGGGGTCGTTCAGATCGGACTCGGCGATCAGGAACAGCGGACGGCCCGACTCGGCCGCGAACCGGTCCACCGCCGCCGACAGTTCCTCGAGGAACGGGTACGCGCGCGTGTCCCGCAGCGCGTGCACCGCGTCCAGCCGCAGCCCGTCCAGCCGGAAGTCCCGCAGCCACGCCAGCGCGCTGCCCAGCAGAAACGATCTGACCTCGTCCGACCCGGCCGCGTCCAGATTGACGGCGGCCCCCCACGGCGTGTGGTGCGTGTCCGTGAAGTACGGCCCGAACGCGGGCAGATGGTTCCCGGAGGGCCCCAGGTGGTTGTGGACGACGTCCAGGACCACCCCGAGCCCCAGCTCGTGCGCCCGGTCCACGAACCGCTTGAGCGCCTCAGGGCCGCCGTACGGCTCGTGGACGGCCCACAGGGACACGCCCTCGTACCCCCAGCCGTGCGTCCCCGGGAACGGGCACAGGGGCATCAGCTCGACGTGGGTGACGCCCAGGGCGGCGAGATGGCCGAGGCGGTCCGCCGCGCCGTCCAGAGTGCCCTCAGGGGTGAACGTGCCGACGTGCAGCTCGTACAGCACCGCCCCCGGCAACGGGCGCCCCGGCCACGGCACACGCCACGCGTACGCGCTCTGGTCGACGACGGCGCTCAGCCCGTCGGGGCCGTCCGGCTGGCGGCGCGAGCGCGGGTCGGGCAGCACGGGACCGTCGTCCACCGCGAAGCCGTACCGCGTGCCGTCGGCCGCGTCCGCCTCGCCCGTCCACCATCCCGCGCGCTGCGGATCGCGCTCCAGCGCGCGCGTGCTGCTGTCTGTGTCGCCGTGGCGCGTGTGGAGCGTCACACGGCCGGCCTGCGGTGCCCACACCTCGAACTGCACGGACGGTTCCCCTTCGTCGGTGGCCCGTCCATCGTGGGCCATCGGCGCCCGGTCCGCCCCGGGAACGTCTCCACCAGGACGGAAACGGCCATCCACGCGCGCGTGGATGGCCGTTCTCCGGTTTTCTGGACACCCGGGGGCTACTGAAAGACAATCACCAGCGTGACGTCGTCCTTCGAGTTCAACACGTACCCCGCGCGGCTCTCCGACGTGGAGCGCGACAAGGCGCTGAAGGTGCTGCGGGACGGCGTCGCCATGGGCCGCCTGTCGCACGACACGTTCATCCGGCGCATGGAACTGGCGCTCGCCGCCCGCCACTCCGACGAACTCGCCGCGCTCACCTTCGACCTGCCCCGCGAGAAGCGGCTGTCGCGGCTGGTGTTCGGCAGCGTCGAGGCGGTCTCCGGCTTCACGTTCCGGCTGCGCAACGCCTGGCGCGCCGAGCGGCTCCCCAAACTCCTGCTGCCCATGCCCGGCGCCGGACACCCCCTCAGGATCGGCCGTGACCCCGCCAACGGGCTGCGCCTCAGCCACGAGACGGTGTCCCGGGTGCACGCCGAACTCAGCCACCAGGGCGGCATGTGGGTGCTGCGCGACCTCGGCTCCACCAACGGCACCACCGTCAACGGGCGGCGCGTGATCGGCGCCGCGCTCGTCCGGGAGGGCGACCAGATCTCCTTCGGCCGGGTGGAGTTCCGCCTCGCGGCCGACTGACGGCGGCGCACGATCGGGTGAGTGGGGTGGGGACGGCACGCGCGCGTGCCGATGCCTACGGCATGACACGCTTCTTCGCCCTCGCCACGGCTCTGTTCCTGACGGCCCTCACCGCCCCCGCGAACGCCGCCCCTCAGAGCGCTCTGCCCGGCAACTGGCTCCAGATCAGCGTCACCAGGGGCAACGGCCACTCCAGCGACATGCGGGGCACCCTTCTGCTGTGCAACGACGTCCCTCAGGGGCACGCGCGCGCCGCCGAAGCCTGTGCCCAGCTCGGGAGGGCCGGCGGTGACGTCGGCGCCGTCCCGCCGCAGGGCGACGCCATCTGCACCCTCGAATACGCCCCGGTCACCGCCCGCGCGCGGGGGCAGTGGAACGGCCGGTCCGTGACCTACGAGCGGACGTTCGGCAACAAGTGCCAGATGCTGGCGGCCACGGGCGCGGTGTTCGCCCTGGACCAGTAAGCCGTACGCCCCTCAAGCCGCTCTCCCGCGCGCGTGCAGCGCCGCCGCCACCACCGTGCGGGACTGGTGCTCCACCTGGTGGGGGAGCGGCACCCAGCGGGCGTGGAACTGGTCCGCGAAGGACGCGCTCCACGTCCGTACGAGACATTCGAGCCGGGGTGCCGCGCGGTCGTCGTGTTCGCGCAGCACCCGCAGCAGCATCGCCGCCGCCCGCAGCGGCAGCCGCCGGGCGAACGCGTCGACACTGCTGACGTAGGCCCGTGTGGTGTCCGCGGGGGCCTCGTGGGTCCAGTCGGCGGCCAGCCCCGGCACCAGGTCCAGGCCCCACCGCGCGGCCCGCAGGAGGGGCCCCTCCGGGCCGCCGAGCCGGGGCAGCGCCTCCTGCCGGACCTCCTGGACCAACCGGGTGTCGTCCAGCAGTCTGCGGGCCAGCTGCCGCAGGGCCGTCGGCGGGTCCGGGTGGGGTGCCCGGTCGTCCACCAGGTCGCTCGCCCACATCGGCACCTCCACGACCGCCGTGAGCCCCCCGTAGAGGTGCGTGCGGTACCAGGTGCTGTTGCGCGCGTCGTCCGGCATGCTCGGGTACGCCGCGCCCGCCCCGGGGCCCGGCATCACGTGCACACCCGGCCCCGAGACCGGCCAGCCCGCCGCGTCCGACGCGCCCGTCTCCACCGGGATCCGCAACTGCGCCGCCGACCGCGCGAACGGCGCCGCGAGACCCGGGATGTCCCGGGTCAACTGCACCCAGCTGCCGCCCAGATCGGTGCCGTGCAGCGACACCTGGAGGTAGGGGCGCAGTTCGTCGATGACGCCGGTCAGCGCGAGGGTCTCGGGCGGCAGGCGGTCCGGGGGGAGCGCCGCGGGCGACCACTCCGGCTGCTCGGGGCCCGCCGGCCGGAAGAAGCCCAGGTGGTACTCCAGCAGGCTGCGCGGCGCCGGTGTGCGGTGCAGGCTCGCGCCGTCCGGGTCCGCGCACACCAGGAAGTGCCACGACCTGCCGGTGCGCAACCGCCGCTCCCGCAGGACGCGTTCGGCCAGCGCCAGCAGGGTCGGTCCGCCCGTCGGCTCGTTCGCGTGCGCTCCCGCCACCACCAGCACCGCCCGGCGCGCGTGCCCGACGGACAGCAGGTGCAGAGGACGCCCCGCGCGGGACGCCCCCACCTGCCGCATCCGGCACAGCCCGGGACGGCGTAAGGTCAACGCCCGCGCGGACGAGGTGAGTTCGGCCAACGTGGGATAGCGCGGCTCCGGCAAGACCCACCCCCGTCACATGTCCTGCTCCGCCCTCCCCACTACCCCACGCCCGTCAGGCCCTGTCAAGCACGACGGGTGCCGGTGGTGCGCGCGGGCGGCGGGAAGCGTGAGGGGCGGTGGTACGGCAGCGGCGCGCACGCCAGGCGCGCGACAGGGTGTCTACGCCGGGCGCACGAGCCGCGTCGCGCGCTGTGGCGTACTTGGTTCACTCCTGGTGTCGGGGTGGCGCGCGAGTGGGATGCGAGGGGATGCGGAGGTGTCGGGGGCTCCCGCGTGGGAAGGGGCGTCGGACGATGAGGCTCCGGCGGCCCCTCGCGCGCGTGAGGGGCCCCGGGCTTCCTCGCGCGTGCTCACCCCTCGGCCCGCTCCAGCAGCCCCACCGGCAGGCGCTCCAGAACGTCCGCCACGCGCGCGTGCCCCTCGAACACCCGCCCCGAGCCCAGCACGTCCGTCCACCGCCCCGCTGGCAGCGGCAGCAGCGTCCCCCGCCAGCCGCCCGCCTCCGCGAGCCCCAGGGGCAGTCGGGTCGCCACCGCGACGACCGCGCTGGAGCGCGCGTACGCCAGGCAGTGTGCGGCGGCCTGCCCGCGCGCGGGGAGCGGGGTGTACGTCGCCGACGTCCCGAACACCTCGGGGCGGCGTCGGCGCAGTCGGAGGGCGGCTGCCGTGAGGGTGGTCTTCTCGTCCGGGGTGGTCGGCGGGAAGTGGGCGGGGCGGCGGTTGTCGGGGTCGACCAGGGCCCGGTACTCGGCCTCGGTGCCCTGGTAGACGTCCGGGACGCCCGGCATCGTCAGGTGGAGCAGGGCCGTGCCGAGGACGTTCGTCCGGATGTGCGGGGCGAGGGCCTTGCGCGCGGTGAGGATCGGTTGCGCGCTCGCCGAGGCCACCTCGACGAACGCCTCCACGGCCTCCTCGTACGCCGCGTCGCGCTCCGTCCAGCTCGTGTGCAGTTTGGCCTCGCGGACGTGCTTCAGCAGGGGCTCCCGCAGGCGCGCGGGGTCGGCCTCGCCGAGTCCGAACACCGTCTGCCAGACCGCCCACGCGAACGGCCCGTCCGGGAACTCCGGCAGCCCGGCGACGAGTTCGGCCCACCGCGCGGGGCACTCGGTCAGCACGGCGAGCGCGGCGCGGACGTCGGCGCTGCGTTTCGTGTCGTGCGTCGAGACGGCCGTCCCCGTCGCCGGCCAGTCGCGCTGCACGCGCGCGCAGTACGCGTGGAACTCCTCCGGGGAGACGGCGGGGGCGCCCGGATCACCGCCCACCTCCGTCGCCGACAGCAGCGGGACGTACCGGTAGAACGCCGTGTCCTCCACGGACTTGGCGCGCAGCGCGGAGGACGTCTGGGCGAACCGGGCCCGCAGTTCGGCGCCGTGGGGGCGGGGCCGCGTGAGCAGGTCGCGGACGACGTCGACGGCGCCGGCCTCCTCCGGCACGGTGAACGCCTCCCGGGCCTCGCGGGCGGCCTCCTCGGTGAGGACGGACGCCGGGTCGGCCGAGGCGTAGGGGCGGTAGACGTCCATGCGGACCAGGAGTTCCGTGAGAGCGGTGCGCAGGGCCCAGGGGGCGCGGTCGCGGGCGGCCGGGTCGGGGGAGGCGGCGCAGGCGCGGACGGCCGTCCGTGTCAGGCGGTCGAGTTCGGCGGCGAGTTCGTGCGTGAGGGTCGGGTACGCGGCCCGCCTGACGGTCGCCGCCCAGTCGCCCCCCTGATCGCCCTGTACGCCCGTCTGACGCCGGTACAGGCCCAGGAGGCTCTCGTACCCCTCCGGGTCCGTGAGAACGCCGTCCACGTGCCGTAGCGCGTCGTAGCCGGTCGTCCCCGCCACCGGCCAGGAGCGGGGGAGGGGTTCGCCGGTCGCCAGGATCTTCTCGACGGCCGTCCACCGGCCGCCCGTCGCGCGGTGCAGCCGCTCCAGGTAGGCGTCCGGGTCGGCCAGGCCGTCGGGGTGGTCGACGCGCAGGCCGTCCAGGACACCGTCGTCCAGGAGCCGCAGAAGCGTGCCGTGGGTGGCGTCGAAGACCTCAGGGTCCTCCACGCGGACCCCGATCAGCTCCGAGATGCTGAAGAACCGCCGGTAGTTCAGCTCCGTGCGCGCCAGCCGCCACCAGGCGAGCCGGTACCACTGCGCGTCCAGCAGCTCCGGCAGCGGCAGGCGGGCCGTGCCGTCGCGCAGCGGCAGGACGTGGTCGTGGTAGCGCAGCGTCCCGTCCACGACGGCCAACTGCTCCAGGACCTCGCCCACCGGCCCCCCGAGCACCGGCACGAGCATCCGCCCGCCGCCCGCCTCCCAGTCCACGTCGAACCACCGCGCGTACGGCGACCCCGGCCCCTCCCGCAGCACCTCCCACAACGCCCGGTTGTACCGGGGCGCCATCGCCATGTGGTTCGGCACGACATCCGCGACCAGCCCGAGCCCGTGCTCCCGCGCGACGTCCGCCAGCCCCTTCAGGCCCTCCTCCCCGCCCAACTCCCCCCGCACGCGCGCGTGGTCCACCACGTCGTACCCGTGCACCGACCCCGGCACCGCCTCCAGCACCGGCGACAGATGCAGGTGCGACACCCCCAGGGACGCCAGGTGGGGCACCGCCCGCGCGGCGTCCGCGAACGTGAACGCGGGCTGGAGCTGGAGGCGGTAGGTGGCGGTGGGGACGGGGTGTCGAGGGGTCATGTGGAGGTGGGTACCCGGGGGAGGGGGGTTGTGTACCAGGGACACGCGTGCGTACGGGTGCCGACGGCCCGGCAGGGTCTTCCGCAACCCCCTGCGGGAACTCCCGTCCTACGCCGGTCGTTGCAACACCACCACGCTTCGGTCGAGGAGGTGGAGGCGGTCGCCCGCGGTCACCTTGGGGCCGGTGCCGGGGGGCGGCGGGGTGGGGTGGGCGGTGTCGATGGTCAGGTGCCAGTGAGGGCCGTGGTTCACCGGGACGGTGAAGTCGAGGGGGGTGGGGGAGGGGTTGAACATCAGGAGGAAGGAGTCGTCGGTGATGCGTTCGCCGCGAGAGCCCGGTTCCGAGATGGCGTGGCCGTTGAGGAAGACCGTGAGGGCGGAGGCGGTCGCCGAGGTCCAGTCGCGGTCGGTCATCTCCACGCCCTCAGGGGTGAACCAGGCGATGTCGGAGAGGTCGTCGTGAGTGCCTTCGACGGGCCGCCCGTGGAAGAAGCGGCGCCGCCGGAAGACGGGGTGCTCCCGGCGCAGCCACACCAGCGCGCGCGTGAACGCGAACAGTTCGCCGGCGTCGTCCGGGTCGGGCCAGTGCACCCAGGACAGCTCGCCGTCCTGACAGTAGGCGTTGTTGTTGCCCCGCTGGGTGCGCCCGAACTCGTCGCCGTGGCTGAGCATCGGCACCCCCTGGGACAGCATCAGGGTCGCGATGAAATTGCGGGTCTGGCGGGCGCGCAGGCGCAGCACCTCGGGGTCGTCGGTGTCGCCCTCCACCCCGCAGTTCCAGGACCGGTTGAAGCTCTCGCCGTCCCGGTTGCCCTCCCCGTTCGCCTCGTTGTGCTTCTCGTCGTACGACACCAGGTCCCGCAGCGTGAACCCGTCGTGGCAGGTCACGAAGTTGACGGAGGCCAGCGGCCGGCGCCCGTCGTCCTGGTAGAGGTCGGAGGAGCCGGTCAGCCGGGACGCGAACTCCGCGAGCGTGCGCGGCTCACCGCGCCACAGGTCGCGCACGGTGTCGCGGTACTTGCCGTTCCACTCGGTCCACAGCGGCGGGAAGTTGCCCACCTGGTAGCCGCCCTCGCCGACGTCCCACGGCTCGGCGATCAGCTTCACCTGGGAGACCACCGGGTCCTGCTGCACCAGGTCGAAGAACGACGACAGCCGGTCCACCTCGTGGAACTGCCGGGCCAGGGTCGCCGCCAGGTCGAAGCGGAACCCGTCGACGTGCATCTCGGTGACCCAGTACCTGAGCGAGTCCATGATCAGCTGGAGGACGTGCGGGGACCGCATCAGCAGGGAGTTCCCGGTGCCGGTGGTGTCCATGTAGTACCGCTGGTCGTCGGTCAGGCGGTAGTACTGCGGGTTGTCCAGGCCCTTGAAGGACAGCGTCGGGCCCAGGTGGTTGCCCTCGGCGGTGTGGTTGTAGACGACGTCCAGGATGACCTCGATCCCGGCCTCGTGCAGCGCCCGGACCGCCGACTTGAACTCCAGGACCTGCTGGCCGCGGTCGCCCCAGGAGGCGTACGCGTTGTGCGGGGCGAAGAAACCGATGGTGTTGTAGCCCCAGTAGTTGTTCAGGCCCATGTCGACCAGGCGGTGGTCGTTCACGAACTGGTGGACCGGCATCAGCTCAAGCGTGGTGACGCCGAGCTCCACCAGGTGCTCGATGATCGCCGGGTGCGCGAGGGCGGCGTAGGTGCCGCGCAGCTCCTCGGGCAGCCCCGGGTGCCGCATGGTGAGGCCCTTGACGTGCGCCTCGTAGATCACCGTCTCGTGGTAGCCGATCTTGGGCCGCCGGTCGTCGCCCCAGTCGAAGTACGGGTTGACCACGACCGACGTCATGGTGTGCGGCGCCGAGTCGAGGTCGTTGCGCCGGTCGGGCGCGTCGAAGTGGTAGCCGTACACCTCCTCGCCCCAGCGGATGGAACCGCTGACCGCGCGCGCGTACGGGTCGAGCAGCAGCTTCGAGGAGTTGCAGCGCAGGCCGCGCTCGGGGGCGTACGGGCCGTGCGCACGGAAGCCGTAGCGCTGTCCGGGCATCACGCCGGGCAGGTACGCGTGCCGCACGAACGCGTCGCTCTCGCGCAGTTCCACCGCCGTTTCCGAGCCGTCGTCGTGCAACAGACACAGCTCTACTCGGTCCGCGGCTTCCGTGAAGACCGCGAAGTTGGTACCGGCGCCGTCGTACGTGGCACCGAGTGGATACGCCTCTCCAGGCCAGACCTGCATGGAACGACTCTTTCAGGTGTCACGCGCCCCGTGTGGCGCCTTGGGCTCGAGTGTCCACGAAAGTGATGGAACCACCTATGACTTACGTCCCTCTTACCCAGCGACCGGCGCACAGGACGATCACAGGACCGCCCTGGGCCGAACCATTGGGGCATACACGTACTCCCGGAGTTCGCCGGGGAGTAGGGGGAAGATGTGCGCAAGATAGTGCACCGCCACCTCGGGAAGGTGGTGGCAGGTGCGGCCATCGCGGTGGCCGGGACCGCCGTGATGATCGGGATCACCCTGCCGGGCACGGCAGGGGCGGACGACGACCCGGCGGGGGCCACGACGGCCGCGGGTGGGTCCGCGGCGCAGGCCGGAGCGGGCCAGGACGGGGCGGTGGCGCCCGGAGTCGTCGAGCAGGCCCCGGCGGCCGAGGGGGAGAAGGGCAAGGGCCGCGACCCGCTCACCGACGACGAGATCAAGCGGGTGGAGCAGCTCGCCGTGAACCGGCAGATGTTCGACACCAGTGAGGACGTCGAGGGCGAGCGCGGCCCCGAGCGGCTCACCGTGGACCTCGCCGACCCGAAGGCCGACGAACTCGACGACCCGAACGCGCCCCGGCGCGCGGACGTGACGTTCTACGACTACCGGGACGACACCCTCGTCACCAAGACCGTCGACCTCGCCAGCGGCAAGGTCGTCGCGACCGGCACCCAGCACGGCGTGCAGCCGCCGCTGAGCCGTGCCGAGTACACGGAGGCCGCGAGCCTGCTGATCGCCGACCCGCTGGGCGCGGACCTCAAGGCCGACTACAAGGACGCCACCGACAAGGAACTCACCGACCCGAACCAGCTGCTGCTCACCGGCGCGGTGTACCGGGCGGTACCGGGCGGCCAGCCGGCCGTGCTCGACAAGTGCGGCGAGCACCGCTGCGTACGGCTGTTCCCGAAGGTCAAGAACGGCCCCTGGATCGACGCCAGGGCCTTCGTGATCGACCTCAGCGCCCGCAAGATCGCCAAGCTCGCCGGCTGAGCCGCGTCTCTCCTTCGTCCACTTTTCCCACCTGCTCCTTCCGCAAGGGAGTCATCTCTTCATGCGTGTCAACAGAATCAGCCGCGCGCGCAGGCACGCGGCCCTCGGCGTTTCCGTGGTCGCGCTGGCCGCCGGTGTCACCACCGGCGCGGGTCCGGCCGCCGCCCAGCCGAAGGCCGCCGCCGCGGCCGCCGCGGAGTGCAGCTCCGCCTACAAGATCGAGCAGAAGCTGTCCAGCGGCACGACCTGGAGCATGTGCTGGCGCTACGACGGCAAGGCCGGGCTCGTCCTGGAGGACATCTCCTACCAGCCCAAGGGTGAGGCCGCGCCGATCAAGGTCCTCAACAGCGCCCGGCTCGGCCAGATCCACGTCCCCTACGACGACGGCAGCGTCGAGTACGACGACCTGACCGGCTTCGGCTTCGCGCAGGGCCTGATGAACCTGGACCCGGGCGAGTGCCCCGGCGGCACCATCAAGAAGGTCAAGGTCCCCGACTCCTGGGACCCGGACCAGTCGGACGTCAGCGGCCTGTGCACCACGACCCGCTCCCGCGGCCACGCCTACCGCATGCAGGGCGACAGCGCCAACAAGGTCTACCAGGCCCAGGGCAAGGACCTGCTGGTCTACTCGGTCAACCAGGTCGGCTGGTACGAGTACATGACCGAGTGGCGCTTCCAGGACGACGGCACCATCACCATGAACCTCGGTGCGACCGGCAGCCTCTCCTACTACGACTACGACGCCGGCGACGGCCGCGGCTGGCCCATCGGCAAGGGCCCCCGCGCCCAGGCCACCAGCCACAGCCACAACGCGTTCTGGCGCCTGGACTTCGCCCTCGACGGCTCCTCCAAGAACCGCGTCGAGCAGTACGACTCGACGGTCACCGCCGCCGCCGCGGGCCAGCAGGCGCCCAGCACCAAGACCACCCGCACCCCGGTCACCAAGGAACTCGCCGGCGACGCCAAGAGCTACCGCTGGTGGCGGGTGGTCAGCGCGGTCGGCAAGAACAAGGACTGGCACCCGCGGTCGTACGAGATCGTCCCCGGCCCGAGCACCAAGTACCCGGGGCGCAGCTTCACCAAGCACGACGTGTACTTCACCGAGTACAACGAGTGCGAGCAGTTCGCCAGCAACAACCCCGGCAACTGCGGTGCGGGGGCGGGCAAGTCCGTCGACAAGTGGGTCAACGGCCAGACGCTCACCCACCCGGTGGTCTGGATGAACGTGGGCTTCCACCACATCGCCCGCGACGAGGACCAGCAGCCCATGCCGGTCCACTGGCAGGGATTCTCCATCGCCCCGAGGGACGTCACGGCTATGAATCCGCTCACTCCGGCCGAGCTCGCCGGGCAGAACGGACAGTGGACCCCCGGTAGTTGAGATTGACCCTGTCCATCCGGCTGCACCGCCGACCGCTCCCGGAGTACCCTTCCTTGATCGTTGGGTGGGGAGACCCTCCGGGTGGCACCCGGGGGAGCGGAAGGCGGTGCGCGGGTGGGCTCGGGAGGGCTGGAGTTGCCCCCTGGTGACGAGGGTCACGAGGGGAACTCCCAAGACGCCCCGCCCGGCACGGTGTCCCTGGCACGGCCGATGGACGCGGGAGCGACGATCGGGCCGGAGCTGGACTGGGACGCCGACGCCTGGCGTGAGGTGCGTACGCGCGCGCAGCGGGCGGGGCGGGCCTACATCTGGCTGAACCTCGTGGAACAGCGGCTGCGGGCCGTCGTGGCCGCCGTGCTGCGGCCCATCTACGAACCCGTCCACGGCCACGACGAGTGGGTGGTGGCCGCCGCGGGACCCGCCGGGCAGGAATGGGTCCAGCGCGCGGTGGCCGTCCGCGAGGTGAGCCGCCGCAAGGGCTATCTGCTCGACCCCGCGGACGACAACGTCCTCAGCTTCCTCACCCTGCCCCAGCTGCGCGAGCTGATGGTGCAGCACTGGCCGTGCTTCGAGCCCTACTTCGACGAGCGCCGGGACGTCGAACTGGCCCTGGACGAGCTGGAGGTGACCCGCAACGTCGTCTCCCGCAACCGCGCCCTGTCCGAGGCGGTCCTCGGCCAGGCCGAGCGCGCCTCCGCCAAGCTCCTGGAGATACTCGGCGCCGGCGGTGACGTGCCGTCCGCCCGGCGGCTGCCCGTGGACGCGGTCGAGGACCTGGTCGGCGACCGGTACGCCGACGTGGTCGCCGTCCACCCCGACCGGGTGCGGCTGCTGCGGCAGTTCCCCGCCGAGGACATCTTCGGCGGCGCCCGCCGTCTCGACGCCGTCGGCATCGGCCTCAACCTCCTCGTGCAGAACTTCTCCGGCCGCCGTCTGGTGCGGCTCGCCGAGGCCGGCTGCCGGGTGCGGCTGCTCTTCCTGAACCCGGCCTCCAGCGCGGTCAAGCGGCGCGAGCGGGAACTGGGCATGAAACGGGGCGAGTTGAGCCGCTCCGTCGAGATGAACATCCTCCACATGCGCCGGGTGCGCTCGCGGCTGCGCGACCCGGGGGCCTTCGAGATCCAGGTCTACGACGACACACCGCGCTTCTCGGCCTACCTCGTGGACGGCGACGGCACCGACGGCATAGCGGTCGTGCAGTCCTACCTGCGCCGGTCCCGGGGCATGGAGGCACCGGTGCTCGTGCTGCGCAACGGCAACCGGGTGGTGAAGGCGGGCGACGTGGACGACATCGGACTCTTCCCCACCTACCGCGAGGAGTTCGAGACGAACTGGGCCGATTCACGCCCGGTGTCCTGAACTGTCCGGAACCGCAGGGTCGGTAAGCGGAACGCGGCCGTCTGATTGTCAGTGGCGCATGGGAAGGTGGAGACCACTGGGGGAAAGCACCACCACGAAGGGGGACCGCCCATGGGCTGGCACCAAGAGCTGCTGATCGGCTTCGACCTGGAGACCACCGGCACCGATCCGCGCGAGGCGCGCATCGTCACCGCCGCCGTCATCGAGGTCAGGGGCGGGCAGCCCATGGGGCACCGGGAGTGGCTGGCCGACCCGGGCGTCGAGATCCCGGCGGACGCCGTCGCGGTCCACGGCATCAGCAACGAGCGGGCGGCCGGCGAGGGCCGCCCCGCCGACCAGGTCGCCGACGCCGTCGCCGACGTCCTCACCACCTACTGGAGGACCGGCGTCCCGGTCGTCGCGTACAACGCCGCCTTCGACCTGAGCCTGCTCTCCGCCGAACTGCGCCGGTACGGCCTGCCGTCCCTGCGCGAGCGCCTGGGCGACCTCGACCCGGCCCCGGTCATCGACCCGTACACCATCGACCGCTCGGTGGACCGCTACCGCCGCGGCAAACGCAACCTCGAAGCGGTCTGCACCGAGTACGGCGTCGCCCTCGACGCGGCCCATGACGCCTCGGCCGACGCCCTCGCCGCGGCCCGGCTGGCCTGCGCGATAGCCGACCGCCACCCCAAGGTCGCCGCCCTCGGCCCGGCGGAACTGCACCGCCGCCAGATCGAGTGGTACGCGGAATGGGCGGCGGACTTCCAGGACTTCCTGCGCCGCAAGGGCGACGCGACCGCGGTGGTCGACGGCACCTGGCCGCTGCGCGAGCCGGCCGACGAGACGGTGTGAGAGGCCCTCACGGGAGCAGAGCCGGCGGGGCGGGCGCCGAGGTGTCGCCCGGTGGCACACCCGGACACCCGATCTCCTGCTCGACGGGTTGGACTTCCGTACGGCGCACGCCGGACGCCCGGTGGGCGCGCTCCACCGACTGCCCCCAGTAGGTGCCGGTGACCATCAGGACCGCGCCGAGCCCCGTCAGCACGGTGAAGTGCTCGCCGCCCAGCGCGCCCCCGACCGCGGCCGCCCAGATCGGCTCGGTTCCCAGCAGCAGACTGGCCCGGCTGGCCGAGGTGCGCTGCACGGCCCAGGTCTGGGCGAGAAACGCGAACACACTGCAAAAAAGGGCGAGATAGAGCAGCTGTGCCCAGGTGGCGGTGTCCGCGTGGGCCAGGGCCGGCAGGTCCCGTGCGGCGGGGACCAGGAACAGGCCGGTGCCGACGAGGGTCTGCACGGTCGTCAGGTGCAGGGGCCGTATCGCCCGGCTCGCGGTGAGCCGGCCGACCAGTGCCACATGGCCCGCCCGGACGACGGCGGCGCCGAGCATCAGCAGGTCGCCGAGGCGGGGCGCGTGGAAGCCGTTGCCCGCCATGAGGAGCCCGACGGCCAGGACGCACAGGCCGGCGGCGGCGTAGAAGACCGGCGGCAGCCCGCCCCGGTGACGCCCGCGGTCGAGAAGGGGGGTGAGCACGATGGTCAGGCTGATGATGAGTCCGGCGTTGGCGGCGCTGGTGTGGGCGACGCCATAGGTCTCGACGACCAGCACGGCGGCCTGGGTGAGGCCGAGGGGCAGACCGGCCCGCAGCTCCTCCCGCGTGAACCGGCGAGGCCCCCGGCCGGGAGCGGCGGCGACCACCCCCAGACACGCGAGCGCGGACAGGGCGTAGCGCGCGAACAGGACGAGCAGGACGGGAAGCGCGGCGGTGGCGGTCTGGGCGGACAGGTAACTCGAACCCCAGACGAGCGCGACCAGCAGGAGTACCACGTCGGTACGGCGGGCGTCGGACACCCGACCACCCTGCACCGAACCCTCCCTGAAGCCCAGGACCAGTTCCTTCAACGATCTTTAAGTACTCCTACACTGTCATGATGGACGAACGTCAGCTGCGGATCCTGCGGGAGCTGGGCGAACTGGGGAGTGTCACCGCGGTCGCCGAGGCGCTGCTGGTGACCCCCTCGGCGATCTCGCAGCAGCTGCGGCTGCTCCAGCGCTCGGTGCGGGTGCCGCTGACCGAGCGCGACGGACGCCGACTGGTCCTCACCGACGCCGGCCAGGCCCTGGCGGGCGCGGCCATCGAGGTGGAGACGGCCCTGGCCCGCGCCCGGCACACGGTCGAGGAGTTCGCCGACCGCCCCGACGGCGAGGTCTCGGTGGCGGCGTTCCACAGCGCGGCCGCCGCGTTCTTCCCACCACTGCTCCGCGCGCTGGCCGGGACGGACGGCCCGGTGCCGAGACTGGCCGACGAGGACGTCCCGCAGGAGGACTTCCCGCGCCTGACCCGCGCGTACGACATCGTCCTGGCCCACCGCCTGGAGCACGCCCCCGCCTGGCCGCCCACGGTGACCGCCACCACGCTGCTGCGCGAACCCCTGGACGTGGCCATGCCGGCCGACCACCCCCTGGCCGCCAAGCGCCGGGTGACCCCGAAGGACGTGGCCGGCGAACCCTGGATCACGGTCCACGACGGCTTCCCGGTCATGGCCACCATCGAGGCGATCGGCGCGGCAGCGGGCCGCCGCCTCCACCTGGCCCACCGCATCAACGAGTTCGCGGTGGCGGCGGAGGCGGTGGCAGCGGGCGGCGGCCTGGCACTGATGCCCCGCTGGACGATGCCCCGCCACCCGTCACTGACGCTGCGGCCCTTGAGCGGCGTCCAGGCAAGACGCCACATCGACGCCCTGTACCGCCCGGAGAGAACGGCGAGAAGGGCGGTCAGGACGGTCCTGGCAGAACTGAAGAAGGCAGCACTCTTGATTCAGGGATGAGCGGACTCCCCAGGGGCGCGGGGAACTGCGCGACCAGCCACTACGGACCCGCACCCGCCCTAGAACGGATACCACCGCACAGTCGAATCACCGTCCCGCAACGAAGTCACCCTCCGCTCGAACTCCGTCAACGCCGCCGGATTAGAAGCCGCATGCTGCGCAACCCACGCACAACTAGCCGTCTCCCGAGCCCCCCGCAACACCGCACACCCCTCCCACTCCCGCACATCCCACCCATACGCCCCGGTGAACGCGTCATAAGCCGCCGCAGGCACCCCGTACCGGTCCCGCGACAGCGCCATCACCACGAGATCGTGCTCGCGCAGGTCCGAGGAGAAGGTCTCCAGGTCGACCAGAACCGGCCCGGACGGTCCCACATGCACATTCCGCGGCAACGCGTCCCCGTGAATCGCCCCCGGCACCAGATGAGGCGTCACCGCGGCCACCGCCTCCGCGAACCCGTCCCGCCGCTGTCGCAGATACTCCGCGTCGGCGGCGGAGATCGCGTCCCCCGCGAGCCGCAGCCACCGCTCCACACCCCCGAGCAGGTCCCGCGGCGGCAGCGCGAACGGCGGCGCCGGCAGCGCGTGCACCACCCGCAGCAGTTCGGCCAGATCCCGCGGCTCGGCGGGTCGTACGGCGTCCGGCAACCGGTGCCACACCGTCACCGGGTGCCCCTCCACCAGCCGGGCCTTCGGCTCGGCCGCCCGCACCGCCGGCACCCCCGCCTCCGCGAGCCACACCGCGATGTCCAGTTCCCGGCGCGCCCGGTCGAGGAGTTCGGCGTCGCGGCCGACCTTGACGACCAGGTCACCGGCGGCGAACACGGCGTTCTCGCCGAGCGCGAGCAGCGGTGCCGAGGCCGGCAGCACCCCCGCCGCGTCCAGTACGTCCCGTGCCCGTGCCTCGTCCATGGTCCGGCCTCCAGTCGCCGTAGGTCCGCGTGCTCGCCCACGCCGGCGGGAACGGCGTGATCGGGCCAATCATCGGCCAGTCTCGCATCAGCACAGGTCGGCCCGTGTGCGCGGAGTCTTGACGGGGCACGGCGTGGTCACGACCATGACGGGGCCCACCTGGACCCGGACCGTCACGAGCCGTGCGAAGGAGCCGATCACGTGACAGTGGTGACCGCGACGAAGCGGCCGGCGCGGGACGCCCCGCGCGTGGGGAACAGGCGGACCTCCGAGCGTGGCGCCTGGTTACTGGTCCTGCCCGCGCTGATCCCCATCCTGGTGCTCAGCGTGGGGCCCCTGCTCTACGGGATCCTGCTGGCCTTCACCGACGCCCAGTCCGGCCGGACCCGGGCCACGCAGTGGATCGGCGGCCTGAACTTCCAGGATCTGCTGCACGACACGCTGTTCTGGGAGTCGTTCCGGATCGGTCTGGTGTGGGCGGTCGGCGTGACCGTCCCGCAGTTCCTGCTGGCGCTCGGGCTCGCCCTGCTCCTCGACCAGGACCTCAAACTGCGCTGGCTCGCCCGTGCCCTCGCGATCATCCCGTGGGCCATGCCGGAGGTCGTCGTCGGGGTGATGTGGCGGCTCGTCTACAACCCGGACGCCGGTGTCCTCAACGAGACGCTGCGCACCCTCGGCCTCGGTGACGGCCGGGACTGGCTGAGCGGCCTGTCCACCGCGCTGCCCGCCGTGATCGTCGTGGGGGTCTGGGCCGGGATGCCCCAGACGACGGTCACGCTGCTCGCCGGCCTCCAGAACACCCCGCACGAACTCCACGAGGCCGCCGCGATGGACGGCGCGGGCGCCTGGCGCCGCTTCCGCACGGTCACCTGGCCCGCCCTGAGACCGGTCGCATTTGCGATCACGGCGTTGAACTTCATCTGGAACTTCAACTCGTTCGCCCTGGTGTACGTGCTGACCAGCGGCGGTCCCGGTGGCCGGACCCGTCTCCCGATGCTCTTCGCCTACGAAGAGGCCTTCCGCTACGGACAGTTCGGTTACGCGGCCGCCATGGGGCTCGTGATGGTCGCGGTGATCTCCCTGCTCCTCGCGCTCTTCCTGGTGGGTCGGATCAAGGGAGGTGACGAGGCATGAGGACCAGCACCGCCGGCCGCGTCGGCCAGTACGCCGCCCTCCTCGGATATCTCGTCTTCCTCGCCTTCCCCTTCCTCTGGCTGGTCTCCACCGCCTTCAAGTCCCCCCGTGAGCTGGGCAGTCCGCACCCCACCTGGATCCCGCGGCACCCCACCCTCGACAACTTCCGCCAGGCCTTCGACGAACAGCCCCTGCTGCGCGCCGCGGGCAACTCCCTGCTGGCCGCACTCGCCGCCGCCGTGATCGCCGTACTGATCGCGACGCCGCTCGCCTACGTCATGGCCCGGCAGCGCACCCGGCTCGCGAAGGCCGCCACCGGCTGGGTGGTGGTCAGCCAGGCCTTCCCGCTGGTGCTGGTGATCATCCCGCTGTTCCTGGTGCTCAAGGAGCTGCGGCTGATCAACTCCCTGGCGGGGCTGGTGATGGTGTACGTCGTGTGGGCGCTGCCGTTCGCGCTGTGGATGCTCGTCGGATACGTCCGTGCCGTGCCGGGCGAGCTGGAGGAGGCCGCCGCCGTCGACGGGGCCGGACGCCTCAGGACCCTGGTGTCGGTGACGGCGCCGCTGCTCGCGCCGGGGATCGTGGCGACGGCGCTGTTCGCCTTCATCACCGCGTGGAACGAGTTCTTCTTCGCGCTGGTCCTGCTGAAGACCCCGGAGAAACAGACCCTGCCGGTGGTCCTCACCCACTTCATCGGCGCGGAGGGCGTCGCCGACCTGGGACCGCTCGCGGCGGCGGCCTTCCTCGCCACCCTTCCCTCGCTGATCATCTTCGCGATCATCCAACGGCGGATCACAGGCGGCATGCTGGCCGGGGCGGTGAAGAGCTGATGCGTGAAGAGCTGATGCGCGCACGGTGGATCGTCCTCCTGATGCTGCTCCTCGCCGGCTGCACCCACGGCACCGACGGCTCCGGCACCGGACCTGTCACCCTCCGCTTCCAGTCCCTCGCCTGGCAGGAGGAGTCCGTCGAGGCCAACAAGGCACTCGTGAAGGAGTGGAACGCGACCCACCCCGGGGTCAAGGTCGAGTACGTGCAGGGGAGTTGGGACAGCGTCCACGACCAGCTGCTCACCTCCTTCGAGGGCGGCGAGGCGCCCGACATCATCCACGACGCCTCCGACGACCTCGCGGACTTCGCCTACGGCGGCTACCTCGCCGACCTGAGCGACCTGCTGCCCAAACGCCTCAAGTCCGCCATCCCACAGCACAGTTGGGACACCACCACCTTCGGTGACGGCGTCTACGGCGTGCCCTTCCTCCAGGAACCCCGCGTCCTGATCGCCAACGCCACATGGCTGAAGGAGTCCGGCGTACGCGTCCCGACCGCTGAACACCC
Source organism: Streptomyces sp. (assembly GCA_036569285.1). Lineage (GTDB taxonomy): Bacteria > Actinomycetota > Actinomycetes > Streptomycetales > Streptomycetaceae > Streptomyces. The sequence continues at coordinate 262 of DATCQX010000576.1, read as the reverse complement.
CTGGAGCTGGGCGGAGTTCCGGCAGATCACCGCACGGCTCAGCGGTGCCGGGAGGTACGGCGTGGCCTGGCCGCTCAAGGAGCCCGTCTCCGCGACCCTCAACCTCTCCCTGTCGGCGGGCGGACAGCTCTTCCACCGGGATGCCGACGGCAAGGTGACCATCCGCTTCGAGCAGGCCGACGAGACCGTGCCGCGCACGATCCACGACCAGGCGAACACCGACCGCAGCGCGTCACCCACCACCCTCGGCAGCGGCGGCTCC
>DATCQX010000575.1:0-10471 GCA_036569285.1 Streptomyces sp. | reverse complement strand
TTCCTCGCCTCCCTCTGACGGAGTCCCCCGCGCGGACGCGCCCCCGTAGCGAACCCGCTGCCGGAATGGTTCAGTCCGGAACGAAGGCATTCCTCGCTCGTTCCGGAAGGGGAGAGTTCCCGATGAGACCGCACACGGCCGTCCGAGCCGCCGTCACCACGGCCATCCTGCTGCTCGCGGCCCCCGCCGGCGTGGCCCACGCCGACGAACCACCCGCCTGCGCCGCCGAGAACCTGGCCTGGCTCGACGCGGAGGACCAGGCGGCGGCCCAGAGCGAGGAACTGGACGCGGCCAAGGCCGCACTCGCCGATGCCCAGCGGGACGCCGACACACTCACCCGCGTCACCAACACACTGGGAACGCTGGTGGAGGCCTTCAGAACCCCACGCACCTACGACCTGTTCAAGCTGACTCTTGCTGACCTGAGTCGCCTGTACAAGCCACACTCCGACGCCCGTCTCGCGGCGTCCCAGCGCAACGCCGCAGGTGTGGCAGACGCGGTCCAACAAGGTGCCGACGTCGCGCAACGGCTTTACGACGCAGTCCCGTCAAACATCTCCGGCTCCGTGCAGGGGTCGCACGTGAAGTACTTCATCGACAACACCAAGAAGGCGGTCGCAGAGGCCCGTGACGCCGTCCTGGCCGCCGAGGTCCCCGCACGCACCGACGCGGTGAACCAGGCACAGGAGGACCTCACCCTGGCGATCGACGCCGTCACCCCCGCCCGCGCCGCCTACAAAACATGCCTCCAGAACACCGTGACTCCCCCGCCCTCCACCTGAACGAGGGGTGCCCTCAGGCCCGCACGGCGGTCAGCAACAGCGGCGCACGGACACCGAGCCGGGCAGCGGCGTCCGCCACAACCTCGGCCAGCCAGCCGACCGCCTCGCCGGACCACTCCACCAGTTCACCGGACAGCGACATCCCGTGCAGGGGCGGCCCGTTCCAGAAGCCGTCGTCGAACGGCGGAGCAGGGAAGAAGCCCAGGGGAACACTGTCGTCGAGCCGCCCCACGAACACGTCCTGCTCCAAGACACCGAGTTCATGGGCGAGTTGCTGTGCGACATCAGCGGCGGACGGGTCACAGCCACTGTCGATACGCACCTTCACCGCCGTCCGCGCCCCCGGATCACCCTCACCGAACCAGTCAGTCGTCTGCACGGACGGCACCGTCGCGTAAGGCGGGCGGGACGCGGCGTCGATTCCCTGAACCGGCACCAGCACCTGCACCGCGGTGAGGCGCACCCTCCCAATCCGCTCCGTCACATCCCACGCACACCGCAGAAACGGCTGCACGGGGAGAGGCCTGTCCCCCGGCACGGCACTGGCCTCGACCTGAAACCACGACACCAGGTCCGACGCCGGTGCGGCAAGGGGGTGGCCCCAGCCCGCATCGTTCATCGCCCACAGCCCAGGTACGGCATCGTCGAGCCACCCCATGGCCAGCGAGCGCTGGTAGAACAACTGGTACGCGTCGTGCTCCGGGTCATGCCAGGGGTACGGAACCAGCGTGCCGTAGAGGGCGGCGAACATGGTCCCAGCGGTGTGGCGAGCGCCAGGCGCGATGCCCGGACGCGCGGCGGAATCCTGCCCACGCATAGTGCGCTCCTCATGATTCGACTCTTGCCCCCGGCCGGTGACCGGTCAGGCCCCTCAGTACATCGGAGCCGGGGGCGCGATGCCCGGCGTCGATGACGTCGATCGTCCGATCACCGCGCCCCGGGCCAGTTTTGATCCCTTGGCCTCCACTCGCCCGAGAAGCGGAGAGTCGGCCTCGGGCGAGGCCCTCACCGCAAGTCCGCCACCGCAGCGTCGAGGCCGTGCCGGACGCGTTCCGGCGTCGTCCGCGGCGGCCGTGCCCGGCGGGTGGTCCGGCCTGGGCGTGACGGTGGGCCGGGGTGCTCGTTACGGTCACGGCTCTGGTGCGTCGGCCTGGGCCTTCTCGTGTGATGAAAGGTTCCGCCCGCCGTCATGAACCGCTTTCCGCACCACCATGCTCCGGACCGTTCGCCGTCTTGGGGCGAGGGGCCCGCGGCAGTGCATCCGAAGGTGCTGCGGGACGAACTCACCGCGGCCACGGAGTGGGTCTGCCAGTACCTGAGCCAGTTGCCGGACGCCCCCGTGAGCCGTCCGATGCCCGCGCGCCGGCGCGCCCGCCTGCGTGATGCCCCGCTCGACCGCACCGGTGGTGAGCTGGGCCGGATCCTGGACTTCGTGCGCGAGGAGATCGCACCGTTCCCCACCGGCAACGGGCACCCGGCGTTCTTCGCCTGGATCAACTCCCCGCCCGCCCCCGCCGGCCTGATCGGCGAACTCCTCGCCAGCGCCGTCAACGCGACCTGCGGCATGGGCGAGAACGCCCTCATGGACCTCGAACGCGGCACCGTACGCGTCCTCGCCGACCTGGCCGGACTGCCCTCCACCGCCGGAGGGGTCCTGACCAGCGGCGGCTCCATGGCCAACCTGCTCGCCCTGGCCACCGCCCGCACCTGGTTCCTCACCCGGCGCGGCTCCGGCGACGGTCCCGCCTACGACCGCGACCACGCCCGCCTCACCCTCTACTACAACGCCCAGGCCCACATGTCCGTCGCCAAGGCCGCAGCCTGCATCGGCATCCCCGCCCACCGCCTGCGCCCCATCCCCAGCGACACACAGCACCGCCTGGACCCCGCCGCCCTGCGAACGGCCGTGACCGCGGACCAGGCCGCCGGGCTCCTGCCGTTCTGCACCGTCACCACGCTGGGCACCACCGCCACCGGCGCCGTCGACCCCCTCGAACCCGTCACCGCACTGTGCCGGAGCACCGGGATGTGGCACCACGCCGACGGAGCCTGGGGCGGACTGGGCGCGATGGTGCCCGCTCTGGCACACCTCTACCAGGGCGTCACCGGTCTGGACTCGATGACCGTGGACCCGCACAAGACGCTCAGCGTGCCGGTCGGCTGCGGCGCACTCCTGGTCACCGACCCCGAGCACCTCCACACCGCCTTCGCCCACCGCGCCTCGTACCTCACCCCTGGTGAACCCGACACCCTCCCCTGGCTCTCCCACGCCACCATCGAACTCACCCGCCCCGGCACCCGCGCCCTCGCCCTGTGGGCCACCCTGCACCACCTCGGACGCGACGGCGTCACCGCCCTGCTCCAGCACTACCTGACCCTCGCCGACCGTCTGCGCGAGAAACTCACCGCCACCCCCCGCCTGGAACTCGTGGCAGGCGGCCCCTGGCCGGTCGCCTGCTTCCGCCTCACCGACACCGCCACACCCGACGCCGACGCCCTCCACACCCGCGTCGCCCACCGCGTCCAGACCGCCGGACGCGCCTACCTCGCCACCGTCACCGTCCACGACCGCACCGTCCTGCGCGCCTGCCTCTGCAACTACCGCACCCGCGAGAGCGACCTCGACCTGCTGCTTCGCGAAGTCCTCCACGCCGCCGACACCGACCGCGCGGCACCCGCCCGGTGACCGGACGGCGCTGTCGGAAACGGAGTCGGCCCGGTCCCTCCGCAGAAGGCAGGGGTTTCCAGCGGACGCGTTCACCGGGGCTCTCGGCAGACGAGCACACCGCCCAGACACCTGACCCGAAACGCCCCCTCCGCCCCGATGACCTCCTCAACCCGCTCCCGCGCACGCTCGACCGTCTCCCGAAACGGCACACCCATCTCGTCCGCCCACGCCTCGTAGGACGCCAGATGCGCGACAACCGGATCGGCCGTGGTCACCTCGATCACCCCGGCGAGGGGAATCGTCCGCACCTCCCCGAAGACCGGGCCCAGGATCGCCGGGGCGTCCTCCAGAGTGAACCGGGCGGAGAGCTGGACTCGGGCGGGGCCCTCCTCAACGCCCAGCACATCGCCTGCGGCCCGGCGCCAGAGGTGCTCCAGTTCCCGCTTGTCGGTCCGGCTGTTGGTGGAGACGACCGCGATGCCGCCGGGGGCGAGCACTCGGCCCAACTCCCTTACCGCACGGGCCTGATCCTCGACGTGATACAGCATGTGCAGGGCCAGGACCGCGCCGAGGGCCCCGTCGGCGACGGGAAGCCGCTGGACGTCCGCGACGACCGCACCGGGGATCGCGCCGAGGATCCCGGGAGAGACGTCCATGGGAAGCACCACCAGATCCGGCCGCTCCCCCCTCACCCGAGCGGTGAACTTCCCGTTGCCGCAACCGACATCCGCAACCGCGCCCCGCACGCCGGCCAGCTCATCCACGACGATGCCGGGGAGATCGTGACGCGGGGTCTGCCACCGGTACAGGGACTGGCGGGCGGCGAGGTGCTTGCCTGTGCCGTATGCCTTGGTGGAGAGGAGGGTGCGGTCGGTGGCGGGATGGTCGTGCGGGGGGCGGGGGGTCATCGGGGCTCCTTGGGGTTGGCGGTGGGAGTGGGGTGGATGGTCGCCTCTTGAACGTGCACGCGCAGATCGGCTGCCGCCCGCGCGTCACGGTCGGCTCACTGCCGAGGAACTCGGCCAGGAGCGGTGCGTCCATGGGCGGCCTCACTCGTTCGGTGGACAGCCGAGCCAGAACGCGGCGACGGAGGGTTGGTCGATACCGGTGGTCGAGCCGTCGTGTGCGAGGTACTCCGTCGGGGCGATGTAGCCGTCGCCGGGGTCGAGGCGGATGCGTAGGCAGTGCAACGGGTGTCCGGCGGTGAGGTATTGGCGGATGTCCTCGGTGTGGGGGTGGTGCCGGTGCGGGTCGGTGTGGAGTGTGCGGCAGATCTGCTGGATGTCGTGGTCGCCGATGAGTAGATAGCGAGGGCCGGGGCCGAGGTTGATGCAGAGCCGACGGCGGCCCTGGTGGCGTCGGGCGTACGGCAGTCGGTCGAAGTTGTCGACGTGCAGGCCGATGCGTCGGCCGGTGGCGGGGTCCTCTGTGGTGGTGGGCCGGTTGCCGGAGGTGGACGCGCAGCCCAGGAGGGTGGTGGGCCAGTGGCCGTCGAGGGGGTCGAGGCGGGCGGCGGTTTCGAGTCGGGCCCGCAGGTCGTCGGGGTTCAGCCGCGGCAGTGCTCGGTGGACGAGGTCGATGCGGACGCCGTCCGGAGTCGAGCCGTCGGCCCGGTGGCGCTCGGCATCGACCTCCGTGAGGGGCGTCCAGTAGTCGCCGGGGACGACAGCGCCGTCGTCGTAGCCGGGCTCGCCGGCGGTCTGTCGGACCGGTGCGGTGTCGCACCGTCCGCGTATGTCGTCGTACGTGTCGAACGCGATTCGTGGGCCCATGGCTGTGCCCTCCCGGGGGCAGATGCGGGGCTACTTGTCGTCTTCGCCGAAGGTGACGTCCAGCTCAGTGGTGAGGGCCTCCGCGAGTTGGAGGGTCTGGGTGTGGTCGATGACGATCTGCTTCAGTGAAGCCAGGCCTCGGAGTTGGGAGAGGTCGTTGCCTCGGAGGTCCAGGCCGCGGTGCTTGCCGCCGTCGAACTCGGTCAGGCGGAGGTCGCAGGCGTCGAGGAGGGCGGCGGTGAGGTCGGTGGCGGAGAGGGTGGTCTCTCGGAGGGTGCAGTTGGCGAAGATCAGTGGGCCCGTGGCGCGGACGCGGGTGAGGGTGGCGTAGTCCAGCTTGCAGTTCTCGAACAGGACGTTGTCGAGGGTCACGTCTTCGAGGGTGGCGCCCATGAGCTTGCAGTCACGGAAGACCGAGCGGGAGATCTTGCTGTCCGTCCACCTGAGGGAGGCCAGGTCGCAGCCCGTGAACTCCACCGAGTCGACACGGAGGTTCTCCAGGCGGGTGCGCCTCGCACTGAGGGCGGTGATCCGGCCGTCCATAAGGTGGGTGTCGGCGAGGTCCAGGTCCCGCAGGTCGGCGTCGGCGTAGTGGAACTCCGCCAGACGGCCGCGCCCGCCCTCCAGCGAGGTGACGTTCGAGAGGTAGAGGCCCGGCTCGTCGAGGGCGGGGAGGGTGACGGTCGTGCGGCGGATCGTGCGGGTCTCCATCAACAACCTTTCGTGGCGGTCTACTTCTTGCTCCAGTTGTCCCAGGTGGGGCGGTTGTCGAAGGGGGACGGGCTCTTCGCCCAGTTGTCCCACGTGGGCCGGTTGTCCCATGCCGGGGCCAGGGTCTCGTACGTGGCTGCCAACTCCATCACGACGGGCGCGTCGGACGTGGCGAGACGGTCCAGGATCTTCATGTGTCAGCCTCCTCGGCTGTGAGTGTGGACAGGGCCGTGACCAGGGCCTGCCTGGAGACGCGGCAGTAGTTGGTCTCGGTGGTCGAGAGGTCGCCGTTCTCGAAGTAGCGGTTGGCTGCCTGGGCGCCGCGGCAGAAGTCGAAGAAGGCACATCCGGCCTCGCAGCGGTCCAGGCCGGTGAGGAAGTCGCGTACATAGCGCAGCCGGTGGGCGTCGCGGAGGATCTCGTGCAGGGGTCGGTCAAGGACGTTGCCCGCCACGAAGTCGCCGTACTCGGGTGCCGTCGTGTCCGCGAGTTCCGGGGAGAGCAGGACCACGTCCCCCTTCCAGGAGACGGTGGGGATCGGGTCGAGGCGGCGCCCGTCCCACTCGGCTCTGCGGCCCGGACCGGATCAGGTGGAGGTACTCGGCGAGGCGGTCGACCTCCCGGACCGGCGGGGCGCCGGGATGCTCACGAGTCCAGACGAGGACGCGGCGCCAGAACTCCTCGGCCTGGAGCGCCGTGGGCGGCCGGCGGCCGGTGTTGGCCCCTTCGATCTCCTCGATGTTGAAGCCCACCGAACGACCGCCCAAAGAGGTGAGGAACTCCAGCAGTTCCTCCGGCTCCGCGATGCCCGGGGTACCGACCACCGAGATGACGGAGAACGGGATGCCGTGCTCACGCAACCGCGCGACGCCGCGCAGGATCCGGTCGAGGGCGGGCCTGCCCCGCAGGTCGACGCGCTCGGCATTCAGGGCGGCCGGGCCGTCGACGCTCACCCCGACACGGACGTCGTACGCGGCCAGCAGGTCGCACCACGTCCCGGTGATCAGCGTCGCGTTGGTCTGCACGTAGTGGTGGACCCGGCCCGCCCGCCGCAGCGCCTCGAACGGCGCGAGCAGGGCGGCGAAATGCTGCCGTCCGACGGCGAGCGGCTCCCCGCCGTGCCAGACGACACCGACCGGATACCCACGGTCGTCGAACCGGGCCACCGCCAGCGCCAGGGCCTCGGCCACCTCCACGGGCATCCGGTGCGTGAGCTTTCGCAGGGGCAGGTAGCAGTACCGGCAGTCCAGATTGCACCAGGTCGTGGGCTGGACCACCACGGTCTGCGGGGCCGCGAACCGCTGCTGGTACCGGGAACGCCACGGTGAAGGGTGAGAGGGCATGTGCCCACGATCCGTCCCGCGATGACGTGCACGCGATGACATCGCGCTGTCATCGCGGATGACATGTCATCGGCGCGGCACTGACACCGAAGTGCCTTCACCTGCACGGGAGTTCGATCGGTTCGTGGTGGGCTATCGTGACGGGGTGCCCCGCTCGATTCTGATCCACGACGGCCGGACCGCCCGTGACATCGGCCTGGTGTACTGCTGCTCGGGCTACCTCGTCGAGCGCGGCAAAGTGCTGCTCGTGCACCACAACCGCTTCGACAAATGGGTGCCACCGGGCGGTCATATCGAGCCCGGGGAGTCCTTCGCGGGCACCGCGGTGCGGGAGTTCAAGGAGGAGACGGGGTTGTTGGTGGAGGCGATCTCCAGCCAGCCCGCCGTCCACCCGGCCGACGACAACGCCACCCCTGAACCCGTGCCGTTCTACGTCGACATCGAGCGCGAAGGCTTCCCGACGCCCGCGCTGGTCCAGTTCTTCTACGTCCAGCGGCAGCCGGGCGCCCGGGAACAGGCCGTGGAGGCGCAGCTCGAAGAGGTGCACGGGGCCGCCTGGTTCGGCCTGGAGGACCTCGACACCCTCAAGACCTTCGACCAGGTCCGTTCCCTGGCACGGTTCGCCCTGCTGAACTATCCGGTCGCCGGGGAGCGCGCCGCGTCGCAGGCGACGAGCTAGCGCCCCGCGAGGCGATACCCGCCGACCCCGCCGACCGCACAGGCCACCAGCAGCCGGGTCGGAGCACCGCCGAAAGCCACGGAAACGGCCTGGTTGAGGCGCTGAACGTACTTGGGCACCGAGGCGGGAGCGACGTAGAGCTTCGCCGCGATCCGCTCCGTCGACAGCCCCTCCTCCGGAGCGTCGTACACGACTTTCAGCAGGTCGAACAGGCGCTCCGACACCTCGCACACGGCCTCCTTCTCGCCGCCGCGCACGGTGATGACGAGCCTTCGGCCCGGCCCGAGAGTCACGCGCTCGATAGCCGTCTCCGCCGACACCTCGCCCACGGTCCTCTCAACACTGTCTGCCAGGCTCAGTCGCGTAAGGCGCCGCATCGCCTCCTCGTAGGCGGACACCGTGTAGTACGCGGCCCTGATGGTGGCCCGCTTCCCCGAAGCTCCCGGCTCGTTCCACAGGCCGGTCTCCGGGTCCCACAGGTCGTTCATGAGACGCCATGCCCTGGTGAGCCGGGGATCGCGCGGGCTGGCTCCGGACCGGACGGCGGCCTGCGTGCACAGCGCGTACGCCATGTGCTCCCAGGCTGTGCCCTGCACGTCCTTGTCGTCCTCGACGAACGTCTCCCACCGGTGGTGGTTGTGCAGCAGCCACTGGCCCGCCTCGATGACCGCCTCGGACAGCCGCCTGGTCCGCACAGCGCCGTGCACTCCTCCGGATTCACGGGGACGGTCACGGTAGGCGGGCCCTCCGTCCGGTCCGGTACCGGAGGCGACGGCCGACAGCGCGAGCAGGCACAGCGCGGTCTTGCTCGGGCTCGGGCCGGTGTCGACGTACGTACGCCACCCCCACGCCCCGCTGGGGCGTCGGTGGTAGAGCAGACCGTGCACACCGTGGTCGATCAGCGGCTCGACACGTTGCAGCAGGTTTCCGGTCTCCACGCCGCCCGGCAGCACCAGGCCGGAACCCAAGTCGTTCAGTGTGTCCCGGAGTTGGGCGAGCGCATGCACGGCCAAGGCGGTCTGGTGCAGCGAGGTGTCGTCGAGACCGAGGACCTCGGGCCAGCCGTGGTCGACCTTGTGCTCCTCAAGCCAGTCGACGCACCAGGCCACGGCCTCCGCGACTCCGGTGTGGTGGAAGAAACGCGGATGGGACAGCAGTCCGGCCAGGCCGAAGGCGACGAACCGGGTGTGCTCGCCACGGCCGCCCTTGTGGCGAGGGCGGCAGTGTTCCGTGAGGGCTCCGGTCAGAAAGTCGAGAGCCGTGCGCACCGGCCGTCCGGCGATACCCGCGGTGCGCAGGATCGGCAGGACCTCGCTCGTGTTGACGATCGACGACACGGAGGTCAGGGTCAGTCCCCACCCTCCGTCGTAGCCCTGATTACGCAGCAGCGTCCGGGCGGCCTCGCCCGCTCTCCTCTCGAACGCCGTTAACCCTGACCTCGCGCTCTCCATGCGTCGCCCCCCGCCACCGGTCCCGTGGTCCGGTCGGACCGTACCCAACAAGCGTGCCGGGGAAGCGCACGGTTCCCTTCTCTGGCGCCCGAGCTGTTCGGGGTCGAACGTCACCCCTTCACGTACTCCAGGAACGGGACGGATTCCTTGACAGCGATCCGCTTCCAGCGCCGGTACGGCTCCGGGTCACCCTCGTACAGCTCGCGTCCGATCTGCGTGCCGTCCGGGCGGTAGTTCATCAGGACGACCTTGGACTCGTCGAACATCCAGAAGTCCTGGTCCGGGAAGCCGGGGTTCGGGCGGTCGGTGAGGTCGAGGATGCGGATGTCCTCGCCGGCGGTCACGTGGTGGCGGTAGTAGTACTCGAACTCGAAGCGGAGGTAGTCGGAGAGGGGGCGGGTGAGGATGTGGACGCGGCCGACGTACTTGCCTTCCGCCGTCCACGCCCGAACCTTGTCCATCCACACGGACGTGTGGTCGTCGGGCGATTTCTCCCCGGCGAGGAACTTCGCCAGCTTCTCCGCCTCCTGCGGCATCGTGTACACCGGCAGCGTCTCCAGCCGCCAGGCCTCACTCCGCATCGAGTCGAAGCAGTCGTTCCACGCGTCACCAGCCAAGAGCACGGAACGCCTCCCTCAACACCGACTCCGGAATCTCGACGAGTCCTTCCCCGGCGGGCGGGGTGAACACCTCGCACACATCACCCTGTCTCCCCGCACTCGCCTTCACCGTTCCCCGTGAGCCGGATCAGTGCCGAACGCTCGGACATGCCAACCCCCTTACGTCTGAACCTCGGCGGGTCGTCTGCTCGATGACGGTAGACAGGGCGGGGGGCGGCGTCCACAGAAGAACGGGGTTATGCCTGTTCTCGCATAAACGTCCGTCCTGAGGGTGACTGGAGGTCTTCGTATGGCACAGCAGAGCGGCGCCGGACGCCCGGAGATCGCGGCGGCGGTCATCGTGCGGGGCGGCCGTGTGCTGTTGGTTCGGCGGCGGGTCGCGGAGGGGGAGCTGGTGTGGCAGTTTCCGGCGGGGAAGGTCGAGGTGGGGGAGAGGGAGGAGGAG
>DATCQX010000574.1:0-26184 GCA_036569285.1 Streptomyces sp. | reverse complement strand
CCCCGGCGCCGATCGGATCCACCGGACGCGTCCAGAACCGGGAGCGCGCCAACCACAGGCCCCCCGAGGTGAGGACCGTCGCCAGCGGGGCGGCCCAGAGAGCGCACCCGAGCCACGCTCCGCCACCGGTCACACAGATCGCCACCAGAGCGGCGAGACCGGCGACGGCGGCCACCCAACGGTCGTACTGAAGAACCGCCTCGAAGTCGCCCCCGCCCGACACCACGCCCCGGACCACGCCCGCACCGGCGGCCGAGGCCCCGGCCGCCGAGAGCGGCATGAGCCAGGCGGACCGCCCTGTTCCCTCTACCAGCCCCCGCCGCACGCTCCACCACAGCGCCGCCAGGGCCAGACAGCCCAGTCCGACCGCTGTACTGGTCGCACTCACCGAGTACACCCCCGCCAACGAGAGATGGGCACCGAGGGACCGCCACCCGAACACGCCGACCCACAGGGCGAGTTCCTGAGCGACACGCAGGGCACCGACGAACAGCGCGGCGTTGACGGCCACGGACGTGACAAGGACGACGAGCGCACCCGGCGCCGTACGCCGCGAACGCACGTACATCCCGGCCAGCGGCGCGCTGAGCGCACCCGCGGAGGCCACCGCCAGCGGGAGGACGACCAAGGGCGGCCAGGTCAGCGAGGCGGAACTGTTCAGCGCGGTCCCGGTGGCCTGCAGGCGTACGACGAGCCCCAGCGCCGTGCCCGCGGCGAGGGCGAGGAGGGCCCGGCGTGGCACGGACACATTCCCCTCGGTGACCGAGGCGCTCCGCCACACGGTGGCTCCCCAGGCCAGCGACATCAGTGTGCCGGCCGCGAGGGCGCCGGTGAGGAAGGCGTACGGCAGCAGCGGCGTACCGGTGAAGCCCGTCTGGGCGAGTGAGGTCACCGAGTCGAGGGTGATCGCGCCGAGCAGACCGGTGGCGGCGGCGTCCAGCCAGGTGGGCGGAAGGTGCGGGTAGGGCAGGCCGAGCACCGTCAGACGGCGCGTGAGGGGTGGGTGGTTGGCGAGGAGACATTCCCACCAGGGCTGCGTGGGGCTCGGCTGTCGTTCACCGAGGCTTCGGTGCGCCCCTTCCGCCCTGGTCAGCCAGGACGTCAGCCCGTCGGAGGGCCGGCCGCGCACGGACAGCAGATCCGCCTCGTGCTCACGTGACCGCAACACCATCTGGGAGAGCAGAAGAACGAGGCCGACGAGCAGAAGCGCCCGCCCCCCGTACTCACCCCAGAACAGGTGCCCGCCGTCCACCCCTTGCCGCGCCACGAAGACGACCGGCGGTACGAGCAGCACCACCGACGCCGCCACCAGCGCTCCCCGCGTCAGCCAGACGAGCCCGACGTCCCCGGCGGCGACGTGCGCGACCTCATGCCGGATGACGGCGTCGGCGTACCGGTCGTCGAGCCACTGCGTGCCACGTGGCAGGACGACAGTGACGGCGCGAGGGCCGCCCGCGGTGAACGGTTCCTCGTGCTTCGGCCCCGCCCACACGGCCCTCGGCGGACGCCGTACCCCGAGGCCAGCGGCGGCATGGGCCACGCGCTCCTGCCACTCCGGCGGGACGGGCTCCAGCGGGCCCGCGCGCCGCAACGCCGCCCTCGGCAGGGCCCACAGCCCCGACGCCCCGAGCAGAACCACCAGCGCCGATCCTGCCAACGACACACCGAGCAGCCTCTGCTGGACGGGCCTGACGCACCTCTGTTCGTACCCGTTCCGCTCCACCTGCTGCGCGAATCCCTCCCCGGGAACCCTCTCCGCCGCCTCCTTCGCACAGTGCGCCACCTTGGTCGCCCACGCCGTCCCGAAGAACTGACCGTGCACCAACGTCCCCGCGAACGCCCCTGCGAGGAGCAACGCCGCCACCAGCAGGAGGTATCGGGCACCGGTCGGTGAGATCGCTCCCGAGCGGAGGCGGTCGGTGCGTGCCGACGCACGATGCCGGGACGACGATGACGGTATCCCGGAGCCGTCCGCCCCAGTCACGGCGCACCTTGTCCGCGAGCGCCCACCATCGCTTCGACGACGGCCTCGGCCAACTCCCTCGCGTAATCGCCGTCCAGTCCGAGCCTGACCGCGAAGACGTTCGTGAAGGCCGTGACGAGGGCCGCCTTCTCAGCCGCGGACACGGGAAGGTCGTCCCCCTCAGCACTGCCGGCGTCAGAAGCGGCATCCCGGGAATCCGCTCCGTTCCTCCCCCGACGCCTTTCCAGCAGTCGGGCCACCTTCCGCCGAGTCACCTCGCCAACGACGTCCATCACGCTGTCGGCCATCCGCTGGCTCACCGCGCCAAGCACCCATGCGACAGCCGGAAACACGTACGCGGCCAAGTCCGGCACGCTCGTCCCCATACCCACGGAAGGGCGACGTCGCGAACCGGCCATGGCCTGCGGATCGGCACGGAACTCCTTGAGCAGCCTTTCGTACCTAAGCGCCTCCCCAGGACGGAGCTCGCCCAGCACCTCCCGCCCGAGCTTCTCCAACACCACCCCGTCCTCTTCCCGAGGCACCGGAACCGCGTACGCCTTCCGCCCTCGTCCGAACATCCCCCGCATACGCCTCTCCCCCGCCGCCCGCCAATCTGAAGTACGTCACCATAGGGACCCGCCCCGCCCTCGAAGGCCGAACGTCAGAAAGTGATCGCCCCTGACAGTTCGCGGCCACATCGGCATCCATGCCTTCAAGCCTCCGAACGAAACTCCGCCTGAATCGCCATTGACGTGCCCCGGCTTTTCGCACGGTCGGGACCACCAGTGGGACCGGTGGCACCAGCCGCAGCTCACCTACTTCCCCGTCCGGGAGTGCGGCAGTACCGCGCTCACCAGCGGAAATCTCCTGGTACCTCACTCCTCCGCAAGGGTGCGCACTCATGCCCACCGAGCAGCCCACTTGCTGCGCCGCGCTCTGGCCTCCCGCGACACCGCCGTCGTCAGGGATGACCCGGACACCCCGGCCACGGCACTGCCCAACGCCCCGCAGGCACGACGTTCTGCCCACCTGTGGAAGACCTCGGAGAGGACAAGAACACACAGGTCGACGAGGCCACCACCTCACAGGGGCCGAAAACGCCTGACGGCGCGCATCTGAAGGAACTGCCGGGCTGGGAGCCGCTGCCCGACCCGAGTCGGGCGCTGACGATCCTCGCGATCTGGTCGGCGCCGTACTACCCCCGACCGACAGCGGCGGTTGCATCACCGGTGCCGACACTCTGGAAGACCAGGGCGAAGTACGACTGCTGCACGCCGAGCACGGTAACGAACTCACCACCCGGAGCCCCGTCCCTGTGACGGCCCACTTCCACCACAAGTGGCGGCTGCGCAGCGCGGCCCCCGGCAACCCGGCCGAAGAGGAGCAGCCCGCCCCGGTCGCGCTCCTCCCGGTCGAGGAGTGCTCCTGCGCCGACTCCAGCACCCGCTTGGTCAGCTACAACAGCCCGCCTTCGCCAGCCAGCCGCAGGCCCTCGTGCGGGCACGGTCCACCAGCATCGCGACGAGCTGCTCATCCGACACCCCACCCGACGATGCCTGACCCATCTGCTCAGCCTGCTCGCTCTCCACGGCGGTCTCCGTCATCAGACATGTCTCCTTGATCATCAGATCCGTCGTTGAAGTTGAATTAGGGACTCTCCCCCCGGTCAACGACCTGACAGGGGATTGAAAGAGCCGCCTTCAGGATTCGAATCTGAGACCTACGCATTACGAGACCATGAGGGATCGGGTTACGTGGTGCCTCGTCGTGCCGTCTGGTGACGTTTGTGCTGATCAGAGCACGTGCAACAGGCTGACCGGTGCTCCTTCGTGATGCACCGTCCAAAGGCGTCTGTCCACCGGCTGTCCACCGACAGGGTTGTCACCGGCCCACCAGCGAGACGGAGCTGGGCTTCCGACGACGCTGTCGACCGATCGGAGTAGTCGAGCGGAAGCTGCTGTGGGACCTCGACAAGTACCCTCCTCCGAGGTTCCGGCACCCTGTCCTCCCCTGTGCAGATGGTCGACGCCGTAGCCGCGAAGGAGTTGCGGCAGTTGGCGCTCAGGTCAACACGGCCGACTGGGTCATTTCTCGTCGAGCCGTTCATCGAGGATCTCGGCAGCCCAGGCGCGCAACCGTCGGCGCATGTCGGGCGTTGACCCAAGGCCCCGCCGCGTGCCCGCCCCTGGCAACCCCATACCGCCGGTCACACTCGCCGCTTGACATCTCCCCTAGGAATCGGCACCGCTCTCCGGATCGCTGTCCGCCTCTGCCTGCGTCCAGAGTTCGGCGGCCACACGACCGCGGAGGAGTAGAGCGAGCGCCGAGACGGACGGAGTATCGAGTCCGACCACCCACTCTTCGGCTGTCCCGACCAGACTTACAGAATCCCACGGCTTCCTGAGCCGACGTGATACGACTGCCGCGGCGCTGGACTCGGTCAACCTGTTTCGGGCCGCAGAGCCCTCAGCACCGACCAGCAAGGTGGCAGTACCAGAATCCTCGTTGACCGGCTGAGGCGAGGGAACGGCCAGCGTCGGAACGTTCCAGGATGCCTCAGCTGCTTCGACGCCCGGCGCGGCTCCACTAAGCACCGCTTCCTCGACCCACTTCTCCGACAGGTGGCGCCAGCGGCTGGCCGCCAGTTCCGCGTTGTCGTCCGGGCTCCCCTGCCACCAGCCGGAGGCCAGCAACGCCAGATTGCTCAGCCCCCGCACATCGCGGACGAGCACGGCCGGGCTCAGCGCCTCGTCCTGCTCCGCCACGGACAGCAGCCCGGTACCCACGACAGCCACCGGGCCCTTGTCGGTGGCGACAAGCACGAAGTCAGCCAGGGCATCCGTCGGCGTCCTGTTGAAATGGACCTTTCCTGTCAGGCTCATCGCCCGCGTGGCACCGAGCGCGTTGACCAGACGCTTGCGCAGCGCCTCGTCGTCGGCGCACGACCAGAGGACGTCCACGCCCACCCCGCGACTGCGAAGATCCGCGGCGACCTCGATCACCCGCGCAATTTGGTGGTCGTCCAGTTGCGAGACCACAAGCAGCGCATGGGTGGTCGCATCTGCCAGGGCGCGTTCTGCGAGCTGACGGCTGTCACCAGCCAGCAGCGCCGTCTCGACACAGGGCACCGTGACGAGTTCCGCTGGCTGCGCGGAGGACCGCCTGACGCGATCGCGCTCCCCCTGCCATTCCTTAATCATTGCATCGAAACGCTCCTGCGCGGCCGAGCCGGAGGCCAGGCTCTGGTTCTGGTACTCCTGCTCGGTCTTCTCCAGGATCAACGAGGTGAGGTGGCTCCAGTTGGCGGGCAACCCCAGCACCGTCGCCTTGTCGAGATCCACTCTTAGGGGCAGGTAGTACCTTCCGCGCACCAGGCGCGCGTTGCTGTCGATCCGACGGATCCACTGCTGCTCGTCCGCGTTCCGCGGGAGCAGCCACTCGGTCTCCCCGCCATTGAGGGTCTTCCGGTGCTGTCGCTCCGTGAGCGCGAAGCTCCGCGCTCCACGGTTAGTCTTCCGCCGAACGTCCCGTGCGGTGACCAGATCGAGGTCTGACTGCCGGGCAAGTTGACAACTCATCAGTTCACGAACGATGTTCTCCTGCCTGCGCTGGACTCGCAAGCTGCTCGGCCGTCGACCGCTGGAGGTGGTTAGCAGGCCCTCGGCGGTCGCCACGTAGCGGATCTCCTGATCGCTCTGGACCATGGCCACCCAGCCTTCGCGGAGTAGTGTCACCAAGCCCTCGATCAGTAGCCGGTCGTGCACCTGGAACGCCTGGCGGAGTTCTTGGAAGGTGTGGCCCTCGTCGCCCTGGTCATCGCAAATTAGCCGCAGCAGCAGCTGCTCCAACCTGCTGTAAGGGCGTCCCACCGCGACGTCGTACGCGACCCGGAAGAGGTCCAGCGGCAAGAGAATGTGGATCACAGTTGTCCCCCTTCGGACTTCTTACCCCGCTCGCGCTGGTGACTCGTACGCTGCGCCTCGATATTCCGGACGCGCTCGTCGAGTCCGGTCAGGTTCGCCGGCACCCGCACCGCCCGGCCCTCGGCGAAGAGCTTCTCCATCTGGTCCACTAGAACGGCCACGTGGCGGAGTTCGTCGTACTGCCGTTCGTCGCGTGGGACGTCCGCCACCTGGGCGCGGAAGAAGTCCCACGACCCCACCAGGACCAGTAGGCGTTCGGCACGCGAGATGAGGACGTTCATCCGTGAGGCCGCCTTGAGGAATCCAAGGCCCTGCCCGGGCTGCCTTTTGTTGTTGCGGACCAGGCTCACCGCCACGATCTCCGATTGATTTCCCTGGAACGAGTCGACAGTGAAGACACCGCCCTTGTCGGGAGCACTCGTCGTACTAGTCAGCCCGCCGCCAGCGCCGCGCGGATCAGGAGCCAGCACGATCCCGTGACGCAGCAACTCTGCACGGAACTCCGGTGTACGGAGTCGCCGCCCCAGGACCACCACCTGCTGGGCATAGGGCGACAAGACCGCGAGGTTGGCGGGATGCTCCGGGTCACCGCGAAGGGAGCTCAGGAACACCTCAAGCGCATGGGCCTCTGCCTCGTTGCGGTACTTCGGCTGTGCGGTTTCAGCCGCCCGCGGGTCGACCGCGGCTGCTGGCAGGTCGAGCCACACCACGGCCTTGCCCTTCAGGTCCACCGGGGCGGTCAGGCTGTGGGCGGCCCGATCATGGGTGTGGTGCTGCAGCTTTCCGCTGTAGTACGTATGTGAGACAAGATCACCGATGTCGGGGTGCATGCGGTACTGGCCGGTGAGCAGACCTTCCTCAGGCTCGTGCGCCGTACACAGCCGGTGCAGTTGTCCGAAGAAGGTCAGCCACCGCGCGCAGTACTTGGTGAAGTACGTCTTCTCGTCCTCAGTCCTCTCGCGCCACCGGGTGAACAGATTCCGATCGACCAAGCCGTCAGCGCCCCCGAGGTCTCGCAGCGCCTGAATGACCTGGTCCAGGTTCGACAGCGCCTTCTGGTAGTCCTCCATGCGGTACGGCGGCAGCTGCTGCGCGTCTCCGATCAGCAGCCATCGGTGGCCGAGGTAGAGCGGCAGGGCCAGCTCGAAGCCGTGGGCCTTACCGGCCTCTTCGACGATCGACCAGTCGTAGCTCACTTCGCCCGCAAGTCCCGCCAGATCCCCGTCGCTCGCGCTGCTGTAAGTGATGCTGGCGCTCCGCCGGACGAGCTCTCTGAATTCATGGGCCTCGGAGGCGTTCTGAGTGTCGAGGTCTCGGCGCATCTCCTTGCATACCTCCAGCCATTCGGCTGGCACCACGGGCAGCGGCGCTTTGTCTCGCAGCGCCTCCAGCCTCCCGATGGTCTTGTCCAGAAGGTCCCGCGCGACGTACCGCACCGACCCACGCTCGTCCGTCGCTACCACGTTCTGCCGTGGATCCACGGTTCGGCGCAACCTGATCGACAGCGGGCGGCTCTCCTCAGGGATCCCGTCGAACGCCTCGCTCTCCACCTTGGACCTCAACACGTCCACGGCGGAGTGCGCCTGCGCCGTGATGAGGATCTGCGCCATCGGGTCCTCGGTCAGGATCTCCCGCAGCAGCCACGCAGCCATATGTGTCTTGCCCGTCCCGGGCGGACCCTGCACGGTGTAGATCGGTCGCGTGCCCATGATGGCGCCGATCTGAGCGCGCTTGCTGGCATCGACCTTCCGAGCGTCGAGTGTGGCTGGCAGCGCCCCACTGTCCATGAAAACCTGGCCCGGAGCCGACAGGCTCTCCAGTAGGTAGGTGTGGTCCGCCAGACGCTCGATCGCTTTCTTCCGGCGCCGGACCAACTGCAGTTGCCGCCTCAACCCCCTGGTGCGCAGAACGTATTCCTGCCCCGGACGGGGACCGCCGGCGTCGGGATCGAGCTGTTCGGCAAGACCACCGCCACCTGCCAGGGCTCCAGCGGGCCGAAGCCGGACGGTCTCGTCCAAGACATCGGCCTCGACCAGTTCCCAGTGACCGTTGCTCGGGGAGCCGCCGCGAAGGCCCTCTAGCTCCGGGGAGCACAGCTCAATTTCGTTGCTGCCCCACTTTCCGCTGTACTTGTCTCGGAGCAGGAACGCGGCCATGCCGCCGTCGGCCGTAAAGAGCGTCAAGGGCGGGTGCTGCCGAGGAATCTCCTGCACCTCGATCCACTCGACACTGCCGTCCTCCCGCTGCCACACCTCCGAGACCTGGCAGCGGAACACCTCCGCATCCCGGATCAGCAGATCGATCTGATTCGTCAGCCGGACGAACTCGGCCAGATCCTCCTGGTTCTTCTGACGCTCGCTGGTGTCGTCCGAGGAGGGGATCTTGAGATCCCAACTCAGCGCGGGCATTAGAACCTGCTGGCGCTTCGTAGTGATGAAGGCCAGTTCCTGTGCAGCCATCTCCCTGCTCCGCCGCGGATCGATCTCGAAGTCGTCGCGAACGCTCTGACAGAAGGCTTTCTGCCAGCTCTTGATCCCTCCATCGTCATGCTTGGCGAGCTCTAGGTGCAGAGTCCGGCCCGAAAGCACCACTGTTCCGACGGTCAAACCCGGGGACAGTACGCCGCCCTCGGAAAAGTTGTCGTACAGAAATCCGATCAGCTTGGTGATGTGGTCCCGGTTTATCGAACTGAAGGCGTCACCGGGCTGCAGCCCGAGCGCGGCCCGGAGGCCTTGTGCTTCCAGCGCATCAATCAGGCGCTGGTTCTTGGCGTTGACTACGACGAAGTGCCGTTGGTTGGCATCAGTGCTCTCGCGTGGCTCCTCGAGCGAGTCGATGACCTCTCGAATGAGCGCCTGGACCTCGTCGCCGCGCCGCAGCCGCTCGATCGGCTCTTCGGCGATTAGTCGGCCGATAACCTCCTGTTCGAGGGGCGTCAGCTTCCCACCGCGGGCCGGTTGGATCTCACGCTTTCGCCTGACACCTCCTACCCCCCTGCCCAGTTGGTCCCGAACGAGCCGATAGCGCTCCACCGGATCCGCAGTGGAGCCTATGTGCTCGATGTCCAGCATGCACCGTGCCACCAGCATGCCGAAGGCAAACCAATCGGCGTCGGGACCGAAGGCCTGGCGGCCGGAAGCCCATTCCGGCGGTGTCTCCCAGCCTCGCCGGTTGCGTGCGATCGCCGGCGGACGCCCCAGCCGAACACTCCATTCGAACCCACCGAGCCGCGCCGACCCTGGACCCGCCTCCGGGTCCAGGAACACCGTCTCCGGCGACACGCAGCGGTGCACGACATGTTGCCGGTGGAGCAGGTCCAAACCTGATGCCAGCCGGTCGAGCATCTTCCAGATCGACTGGCGGTCGGAATCACGGCCAGAGAGCCAGGAACAGCCCGGACGATCGGCGAGCAAGGAGGCCAGCGTCCGATGGCCGTCCGCCTCGAAGACCATCACGAAGCAGTGGTGCTCAAGATCGATGCCCACATTGTGGAGCTGGAGCAGCGAGCGCTCGGAGCCGGGTGTGCTCCTCACCTGATACAGGGAGCGCAACTCCGTGTCCCACAGCGCCCGTTGCACCTGATCTGGCCCGCCCTCCGAAAAGTGCCAGGTCTTCATCAAGTACGGCTTCACGTACTCGTCGGTGTCGTTGGCGGTCCAGAGGCTCCCCTCGTCCGAGAACGACTCCAGCGGCTGGAGGATCTCATACCGCCCTCCCAGCAAGACATCCCCTGGCACGAGTCGCACGCTCGTCTCCTGTCATGTTTGGCATGTCGAGGGTGGCCCGCCCAAACGCTCTGAACATTCAAGGGAGCCAGTGAATCAGCAGAGTTGAGGTGATGCAGTGATCGAGCCTCACATTGTGAAAGAGCGTCGGATCGAGTAGCAAGTTGATCAAAAGCCCTGAGCACGCCTTACAGGTTCCGTGCCTCCGTGGTCGTCCCACAAAACGGCAAGTCAGTACCCCCAGCGCGGTCACCCGGCACGCGCCTGGCCGCAGCCGCGGCCACGCCAGCATGGCCTACCGGCGCGTCCTTCGATGTCCGTTCCTCGATCGGCTACTGCGTACACTCATGTCCCATCATCGCCAGGCCCCGAGCCGGGCGATTAGTCGTGGACCGTAGCGCCGCTGAACCATTGCCGTGCCACTGCTTCGCTGGGCGGGGTGAGCGGAGTCACGAAGACGACCGCTAGGCGCCTGATGGCCCGGGAGCAGCAGACGTAGAAGAGGTTGCGGGAGCGGGAGGCTCGTTCCTTGCTGTGGTCGTCTCCGGTGAGCATGCGGTCGACGTTGAACTGGTTCCATGCGCTGTCGTCGATCATGACCACGACGTTCTCGAACTCGTCGCCCTTAACGCCGTGCTGGGTGGAGAAGGGGGTGAGCTCGTTGCGGTACTCGGTGAGACGGACGACCTCCTGGTATTCGATGGCGCGCAGGCCAGCCGCGAAGTCGGCGTCTCTTTGGGCACGTTCATCGAGGCCCTCCGCGCCGATGGTGCGTTCAATGGATTTGACCCTGCCCGGCGGAGTGATCAGCTTGGCGCGGGTAACGGCGTCGAGGACGTCGCCAACGGTGCCCGTGGCCCGGACGGCGGTGATCTCCTGGAGTATGCCGTTGATCCTGGCTTTGTCCGAGTGCTTGCGGATGGTGAGGGGCCCTGTGCCGAGCAGGGAGGTGAGGTGGGCGTACTCCTGGGCTTCGTAGGCGGCGCACAACTCCTCGATGCTCTTCATGAACTGGGCGTAAGGCTCAGTTCCCTCCACAAGGTCGTCCCTCCCGTGGCTCCCTCGTTTGCTGTAAAGCTGGAGGAGGTTGGGGTAGCCATGAGCGGCTGCGATGCTGCGGTGCGTGAGGCTCAGGTACTTGACCCCCGTCGCAGGCCAGCCGCAGGTGTCGAGTACTGTCCGGGCCCGCTGGACCGGGTTCTCGTCCTCAGCGCCGGGCAACTTGAGGATCAGGCGGACTTCGCCGGCAGTCTTGTCCGGGTCCGGTTGCTGAATCAAGTCCGGTCGGATCTTGTTCAGGACCTCGACGATCGGCTTCGCGCAGCGGTGGTTGCCATGCATGGTGAGCGTGATCAGGTCGTCCCGCTCCAGGGCGCCGACGCCGGTGTTGTAGATCTTCTGCATGGAGTCGCCGAAGAAGCCGACGGTGCAGGCGGGTCCGGTCGCCGTGGCGATGTGGTCCAAGAGGAGGGTGACGGTGGCGGGGAAGGTGTCCTGGTACTCGTCGACGAAGACCACCGGGTAGCGGTGGGCGATGATCCTCGCGAGTTTGGAGTGGGAGCCGATCAGTGCGGAGGCGAGCGCGAGGACCTCGTCGTGGGAGATTTTCCCGTCGGCGAAGCGCCGGCCCCGGTCTTGGTACTCGATCCGGAGTCCGGAAGCGAGTTCTGCCATGTCCTGGGGGCGCGGCAAGCCTTGGTTGTACTCGATGAGAGCGTCCAGCAGTTCGCGCTGATGATCTTGGATCAGACTCCACAGGAACTCGTGGATCGTACCGACGTACACCAGGGGGTCGTCAGCGATGCGCTGCTTGATCTGGTGCTTGGCCACGTTAGTGTAGGTGATGCAGGCGATCTGCTTACCGGCCTGTTCCAGGGCGGACCGCCGGGTGTCGAGCAGGTAGAGAAGGGCTTCCACCAGGGCCGTGGTCTTGCCGGCCCCGGCCCCGGCTTCCACGAGGAAGTTGCTCCGAGCGTCGAGGGCGGCGCGGATACCTTCGCGGACTTCTACCTCATCAGCCACTGCAGGCCTTCCCGGATATAGCGAGGGACCGTCCAGCCCTCCGTGAGGACCATGTCGAACGCGAAGTCGGTTTTCTTGCGGCTCAGTCGCTCGGCAATGGGGAAGGCGGCAGCAGCGATGGCCTCGGGGCTCGGCATGATGCCGACCTCGCTGGTGAAGGCGTTCTTGAGGGCCAAGGTGCCCAGGTTGCGGGCGAACATGTCGGCGTTGGCAATGATCATGGCGTCCTCGAAGCTGCGCCCGCACGGCCCCCCGTCCGCTTCCGGCATCTCGTAGGCGACGCGTACGTTCCCGCAGACTTTCGCCTCTGCCGGGGCCTGCAGGAGCGCCTTGACCTCACTGAGCTTCGGCACCCAATCTTTGAGAGTGGCGTTGGAGGTGAGAGCGCCGCCGGTGTCGGGCGCGCAGCGTTTTTTGGTGGCGGGGTCTACCGAGTCGAGGTCGGTGATCACCAGCGCCGGGACGCCGAGGAACTCCAGGAGAGTCTTGAACCGGGCGGCGTATGCATCGCCGACCTCAATGATCGAGATGTACTGGTTTGCCAGTTCAGGCGCACACTTGCTGATCATTGCGCGGAGGAGGAGCCGTTCAGCGGTTCCCTCGATCAAGATGATGCGGTCGGCGAAGAACATGTCGCAGCGGTGCGTGTGCATGTACTGGGCGAGGAACTGAAGGGTCGTCTTCCCGTCGGTCTGCTGCTTGGTGGTGTGCTCGAAGTCGGAGAGGTCCTTGACCTTGAGGGTGGGACCGTTGCAGTCGAAGTAGCGCACGGCACCAAAACCACTACTCGCGACAATGTGCGAGGAATGGGTGGTCAGGACCGCCTGGACGGCCCACTCTTCCCTCTCCAAGAGGCGGTTGATGTTGCTGATGAAGACTTCCTGCATCTGGGGGTGCAGGTGGGCTTCGGGTTCCTCGATGAAGAGCAGTTGCAGGGCCGGTCGGGGCTTCAAGCGCAGGTAGGCGTGGTAAAAGCCGATGACCTGGACCACAGTGCTGATGAGCTTGCTGTAGCCGAGGCCGTTGTGCCCCTCAGGCAGCGGATGGTCGCTCCCAGGTGAGGCGTACTGGATGCGGGTACTGCCACGGAGAATATCCCCGGACTCGATCAGCGAGATGATCTCCGGAGTTTGCAGCGGAGCGATAGTGCCCACACCGAAGGTCCGCAGTTCGTCGAGGATGGGTCGGAACAACAGGCCATAGTTGACGTCGATGTCCTTTGAAGCGACGGCCAGCGCCTGCTCGATGCCCTCGATGTTCTGATTGCGTTCCTCGTCGGCGCTGTTCGCCTTGTAGAAGCTCTCGAAGGTCTTGGACAGCGTGCGGGCCCGGTCTGCGGGGACGTCGTCGATACGGGGCTGGGCGTGGATGGACTTTACCGACAGCACCCTGCGCGCCGCAGCCGGCGTGATCTCCCGGCGGACGTTCGGGTCCAGGGCAGAGACCGCCCAGTAGGAGGGGGCGTAGAAGGTGGAAAAGTTCTTGCGGAGGAACTTGCCCCAGTCAAAGGCCGGGCCTTGCCGGGTCAGGGCAGCGTCCACTTGCTCGAGAAGGTCACGCGGCCGCTTCACACTCAGGACCGCTTCGAGCCGGGCCTCCAGGCAATCCTCGTCCAGGTCCAGGATGATCCCGGACAACAAGGCGAGGTCGTCCTCCACGGTGTAAGCGATGACGACCTGCAGACTGATGGCAGGGATGAGCTCTTCCGCTGCCTTCAACTGCTCTTCGCGGGTCTCACTGCCGTCCTCCGGAATGGCCCGGGCGGTGCGGTAGGCCTCCACGGCCGACTTGATCCCCTTGATCTTGCTGACGGACAGGTCCTCCAGGACGAACTTGCTGTCGTCGCTGCCGAAGAACTTGTCGAAGAGGTTGGCAAAGGACGTCTTGCCGCTGTTGTTCCGGCCCACTACGAGCGTGGCCTTCTTGTCGATCTTCACCTCTACGTCCTGCAACGCGCGGAAGTTCGTCACTTTGGCACAGGTCAGCTGCACTGGCTCTCCCGAGCTGTTCCACCCCTAGCCTGCCGCACCGACCCAGCAGGCGCACCGATTTGATGCAGTATCAGGCACACCACGGGCCCAGATCCGCGCTTCACTAAAAGTGGATCATTCGTTCGACTACTCAGGTACTTCGCCGGTCTGAAGCCGCCGGGCGGAGGCCGGTGCAACTGCGGCGGCGAGGCCATGCCTGAGTGCCCAGACGATGGGCCGCCCGCGTGACAGACGAGGGAGAGCCGTGGGGATCAAGGGGGCGGGCGGACGCTTACGACACGGCTCGGCCGGCGGCGCACTTTACTGCGGGAGGTATGGCACGGGCAGCTGTCAGAACGGCACAAGCCCGAGATCGCCAAGCCCAGGTCACGGACAACCCAACTCGCCCCAGGGCTCGGACGCCCCGCGAGAATCTGACGTTTCATCACGCACAGCTGTCCACCGGCTGTCCACCGGAGGCATCACGCACCAGACGAATTCCACAGCTCGGTCGATCAAAGCAGCAGGCCACAGCCTTGCGACCACTCATCGGCGACTGCGCGTAAACCTGCGACCTACGCATTGCGATGCGTAGACCACACATGCCAGATTTACCCGGAATTCAAGGTCACGTGAAACGAGAAACCCCAGGTCAGAGGCCCTGTCCTGGGGTTCACCATGGAGCCGCCTTCGGGATTCGAACCCGAGACCTACGCATTACGAGATCAGTAGGGGACGTGACGGCTAGTGCCGCCTGATGTTGTCTCGTGACGTTTTAGCTGATCAGAGCACATGTAGCAGGTTGTCCGATGCCGCCCCGTGATGCACCGCCCAGAGGCGTCCCGTCACCACCGCGTCACCGGTGAAGCACTGGCCAGGACTCAGCCGCGCAGCTCGTACTGTTGTAGGTCCCATCCAAATCCCCCCCTTCTGGTCACTCCGGGACCGGCTGCCACCGTTCCGCGCGTCCGATACGTATCTACTTATTGGTCACCGACCACCCGTGTGCGCGGCGGCGGGTCCTTAAGCGACCGCGCCCCTACCCGCGACGCGTTCGGCGAACGCCACCTCGGTCAGGGCAAGGTGTCCATCCACGGCGGCAAATGCACGCATCAGCGTCCTGACCAGGAAGCTCGCAGCATCTGGCCGAGGAAGCCTTCGGCCACTTCCACGGCCCCTGTAATCCGCAGGCTGTGCCGGACATAAACAGGGAGAGGAAGCTGGTTCCCAGCGGAGGCGCGGAGCGGGTGGGGAAGTGGACGAATGGGACGGATTCGAGGCGGCGTACCGGGCCGCTTACAGACCGGTGCTGAGGTTTCTCAGCCGAAGATTGCCCTCGGGCGAGGCGGAGGACGCCGTGGCTGAGGTGTTCGTGGTCGCATGGCGGCGGTGGGGCGAAGCTCCCGCAGAGCCGTTGCCATGGCTGTACGGCATCGCCCGCCGGATCGCGGCGAACCAGCGCCGCGCCTCGGAGCGGGCAGAGGATCTGTGGAAGCGTTTGGCTACCGTTGCCGACGCCGCCGATGCGCATTCCGCGGAGGAGACGGTGATCGACCGTCTCGCCGCTGTCCGCGCGCTGGCCGGGTTGTCCGAGACCGACCGCGAAGTGCTGCTGCTGGTGTCGTGGGACGGGTTGGAGGCTCGGGACGCCGCGAAGGTCCTGGGGCGCAGCCGAGCGGCGTTTGCTGTCCAACTCCACCGGGCTCGAATGCGGTTGGAACGCGCGGTGGCCCAGATCGGGCCCGTCCCGACTACGACGCCGTCGATGATCATGCGGGGGAGGGCCTGATGAATCGTGACGTGGAACGGGTCAGAAAGCTGCTGCCCGCGCACTCGGATCCGGCGCCGATCGCGCTGCCGGAGTCTACGCTGCCGCTCAGAGCCGAACGGGAACTCGCGGTGCTTCGCGGAACCGCGGTACGGCCACAGCCGACGTCCGGGTACACGGTGCTGAGTCGGCGCAACGTGCTGGCAGCGACAGCGGTCTTCGTCGGGGCCTCGGCCGTCGTCTTCAACGGTGGATTGCCTGGGCTGAGCACGGGCGGCGGTACGCCGGCGGTGGCAGTGACGCCCCCCGTACTTACCCTCACCCCTGTGGCGGAGAAGCCGTCGGAGTACCTGCGCCGGCTGGCGAGCCGTGTGGCCGCTCTCCCCGTCGAACCCCCATCGGGCGCCTATCAGTACACGAAGACATGGGGATGGTGGCTCAACACAGCAGCCGATGCCCCTGGAGGCGCCGTCAACGCCGCAGTGCCCACCGTCACCGAGTCCTGGGTCGACCAGCAGGACGCCGGGCGGCGGCTGGAGACCTACGGCGATCCGATCTTTCCCGACCCTCAGCGGGAACAGGCCGCGCGCGAGGCGAAGCTGGTACAGGGAAAGAAAATCGAGGATGAAACGTACGTGGCAGGGGCGTTCCCTGGATCAGGTCCGCCTTGGAGTCGCCTCGGGTCGTTGTCCCAGAACCCGGAAGAGCTGGCTCGGCAACTGAAGCGGGTCAACTGGGAAGGCGGTCTGATCATCTTCGGGATTTCGGACATGCTCCAGTACACGGGGCGGTCCGGCCCTGTGGCCCCAGGACTGCGCTCCGCCGCGCTGAGGGTGCTTGCCGATTTTCCGGGCTTGTCCGTGTCGACCGCCACAACGTGGAAGGGGCGAACTGTGGTGGCAGTCACCCAGGAAGAAGCCTGGCGCGGAAGCACGAAGCGCAGTTCGGTCTTCTTCGATCCCCGGACGGGCTATCCGGTGGGGACTGAGGAAGCCCTCTTCGGTAGTCCGCTCAAACTGAACGTGAACGTGCCCGCCACCCTGTCCGTCGTGGAGACGCTCGAACGAGCCCCCGTGACCAACACGGACGAAAGGCCCTGACAGTGCCGGAACGAAAACACGCGCGGCCACCGGGGTTGGAGACCATCACTTTGCCCGGACTCCGGGCATCCGGCCCAGCCGCTTCAGCCGAGCAGTTGGTGAACGATGTCAGGCAAGGCGTCCAAGACCAACGGTACCGGCGGGGGATGATCTTTCCCAACTTCCGTACGCTCCAAGAGCTGTACAGGGCCTCGGAGCAGGAGGTTCAGGAGGCGATCGACCGTCTCAGGAAGGACCGGCTGCTCCAGCTGCACGATGAATATCGGGAAACATATTTCATCGACACAGCGCCGTATGGGCCGCCCGGATTCGAGCGCGACGATCTGGCAAGGAAAGTGACCCAACTGACGTCGGCCGTACAGGAGTTGACCGACCGGGTGCAGGTTCTGGAACGCCAGATCCAGGAAGGTCAAAGAAAGTGATCCAGGCGTGTTCCCCGTCACGTGGGCCCCTGGGGAACACGCCTGGAAGAAGCTTTTATCGGCTACTGGCGGCACGCGTGGAAGTAGTCAGCCTTGTCGTTGTTCGCGTTACCGACGTAGGCCACCTGGTGCCACGGCTCCTCATGCCAGAGCAAGTAGTCAGGATTCCCTGCCGATTCCCAGACATTGATGTCCATGCCCCAGTGGTCTTTGTTGGGGGTCGTGTTCGCCCAGCCTGACGCCTCGTTCGCGAAGCCGTAGTCGGCGAACCACTCGGCCGTCGAGCAGTGCGCCCAGTTCCATTGAAGCCGTCTTCCCTTGAAATCGCTGTGCTGGTAGAAGCAGTACCAACGGTTGTCGTCCTGACTGCCAGCGGGGCAGCCGTGCCAGTCCACGGACTGCTCCTCGACGTCCGCGAGCGAGAATCCCTCCAGTGCAGCGGCAGCGGCACTCGACTCCGGAGCCGTCCCCTCCCCGGGAAGCGGAAAAACAAGGATTGGCTCTCCACCGTTCCAGGAAATCTCGTTGGCACTGATCTGGACGCCGCCCGTCGTGCTCGTCAGCACATCATCGACCTCAGCCTGCAACTGAAGGCTTTGAGTGGCTGTCAGCGCCTGCACTTCGGGGCGGGTATCAGCGACGGCAATGCTGGACAGGCCGCCCTCATCCATCTGAGCCGCCGCCGTTTCGGCCGTAGTAGCAGCAAGGAGCGCGAAGGCTCCTACGGACGCCACCATGGCCCACTTGGAGCGCGATAAATACACGCCTACCACCCTTCACTCGTTTCTCAAGATCCGAATAGGAACCTTACCTCAGAGTTTTTGCTGAATCAGCAAACTCGAAAGATATGACCGAAAGTGCAAAGCTCACCCAGGGAAGTGGAATCAGACCCGCGAAGCCCCTGAAAAGCGGAGGCCGCCAATCCCCCTCCACCTCCCCCCCCCACACGCGCATGTCAAGATCTCAGATCCGGAACCTCGAATTTTGACCAAGATCCACTAATCCGCTCCATGGAATTATTGGATCCGGTTGTCAAATCACCTTTCCGAGGTACCGCAACCACCTAATCTCGACTACGCTCCGAAAGTTCCACCCCCGCATACCGGAAGGCGAAGGGGAACCGTCCCTCCTCAGGGGTGACTCGGAATGAGGGTCTCGCGTGAATCAGTCGCAGTAAAAGCGGAGTCGGTAGCGGAAGCAGAAACACACAGCGATTTTCAGCAACGGATACCTACTGCCCCAGGCGCCTACCTGGGGCAGTAGGCGATCATTCAAGACACAGATACGGCCGCACACGTGGTTCTCTTGCGTATCGCCGTTGGCCTCTCTGTACCGCTGCCGGAGATGACACGGCTCACGGAATACCGGACCCCGGTATTCCGATTGGAGCTTGGTGCAGGGCGAACGAAAAGGAGGCCAAGTGTCAGATCTTCGGGTCTTCCGGCGTGACGGTCAGGGCCGTGACGTCGAGCTTCAGGGTGGGACAGTGGCGTTGGAGGCGGAGCTTCAGCGGCGGGTCGAGGGGAGTATGGAGGCGATGCTGGGGGTGCGGTTCCTGGCGTCGGAGTACCGAACGGGGTGGCACGGTGGTCGGGTGGACTCGCTGGGGCTGGACGAGAACGGGGCGCCGGTCGTCGTCGAGTTCAAGCGTGGGGTGGATGCCGGGGTGATGTCGCAGGCGGTGT
The DNA here is from genome assembly GCA_036569285.1 of Streptomyces sp. Taxonomy (GTDB): domain Bacteria; phylum Actinomycetota; class Actinomycetes; order Streptomycetales; family Streptomycetaceae; genus Streptomyces. Next base: position 7,603 of record DATCQX010000574.1, on the reverse strand, counting down.
CGTATCTGGGGTGGCTTGAGGAGAGCCGGCACGAGTTCGAGGCGCTCGTCCGCAAGGAACTGGGGGACCAGGCCGCGGCGGGGATGGACTGGCGTGATCCCCGGGTGATCGTGGTGGCGGCGGACTTCACGCGGGCGGACCGGGATGCGGTGAAGCGGCTCGGGTTCGCCGTGGACATGGTGCGCTACCGGGTGTTCGACGGTGGGCTGTTGGCGCTTCAGCTCGTGGAGTCCGTCTCGGGCGGGCGGGGCAGAGCACGGGACCGCCGGCCGAGCTGGGAGGTCTCCTCCGAGGCGCCGGTCCCAGACGCCTCGGGCGAGTCGGACGGTGCCGTCGTGGAGGACACGGTGCGGGTGCCGGACGGGCTGGCGGATCTGTACGGGGAGCTGGCGGAGGTGCTGGCCGAGCGGGACGTCGAGGTGCGGCCGACGCGGACGTACATCGCGTTCCGGCGGATGGTGAACGTCGCGACCGTGGTGTTCCGGCCTCAGGTCGGAGTGATCCTGCTGTACCTGCGGCTGGATCCCGAGACGGTGGAACTGGTCGCCGGGTTCACCCGGGATGTGCGCAAGGTCGGGCATAACGGGACCGGGGATCTGGAGGTGCGGATCGGGTCCGTGGACGATCTGGAGCGGGCGCGTCCGCTGATCGGGCGGGCCTTCGAAGCGGCCTGAGTGCCGTAGAGGTGAGGGCGGGGCACCGACTACGGTGCCCCGCCCTCCTGTTGTCTCGGCGGCAAGGGTCTCACTCCTCCGGGCCGGCCAGTTCGAAGTCGTCCTGGGTCAGCGCTCCCTGGAGGCGCCGTTCGGCCAGCTCGGCGTAGTGGTCGCTGAGTTCGACGCCGATGAAGTGGCGGCCTTCGCGGAGGGCGGCGAGGCCGGTGGTGCCGCTGCCGGTGAAGGGGTCGAGGACGGTGCCTCCTTCGGGGCAGATCTTGACGAGGGTCCGCATGACCTCGACGGGTTTCTGGGTGATGTGGACGCGGTCCTTGCGGGGCTGGGAGGCGGTGAAGTCGCCGGGGAGGTAGAGGTCGCGGGTGTTGTCGAGGGAGCCCTTGACGCCCCAGACGACGAACTCGCTCGACTGTTTGAAGCCGCCCTTGCGGGGGCGGCTGGACGGTTTGATCCAGGGCATCGTTCCCGACCAGGTCCAGCCGGCCATCTGGAGGGCGTCGGTGGTGGTGGGTTCCTGGCGCCAGTCGGTGAAGACGCAGGCGACGGCGTGTTCGGTGGAGGCGCGGTAGCACTCGGTCAGCAGCTCGGTGAGCCAGGCGCGGTAGGAGCGCTGGTCGCGGTTCTCGCCGGGGAAGGAGGCGAGGTTGTGGGCGGAGTTGGAGGTGACGTACTTGGCGCGGGCGGTGCGGCCGGTGCGTTCGGCGCTGGTGCGTCCGCCGGAGTTGTAGGGCGGGTCGGTGATGACGGCGTTGATGGTGTTGTCGGGGAGGGTTTTGAGGACGGTGAGGGCGTCGCCCCGGTGGAGTGTGTAGGTCATGCGGGTCCGCTTTCTCGAACGGGCGGGTGGGGTGGCGCCGGAGCGTAGCGGTATTTCCCGGCCGCCCTCGTGGGGTGCGGGGTCGTTTGGTACGGCCGGAGATGGCGCCTACTGTCTCGCCCCACAGCCACCCCGGACTGGGGTTTCCGGGCTGTGACCTGCACGTTCGCGCTGCCCTCGGTGTGGCGTGCCCTCAAAAGGAGGTGGTTGTTGTGGGACGTCGGGAGAGATTACGAGCGCGGCCGGCTGCCGCGCACAACCCAGTGGGCCTCGGGGAGCTGATTCCTCCCCGGGCCCACCGGCCGCCCTCTCAGGCGGTCTCGGCCGGCGCGGCGCCGGTGGCTCCCCGCACGGGCACCGGTGCCGCGTCCACCTCTTCAACTCCCTGGAGTTTCATGTCTGTCCCTCCCTTCCGCCCCGGTCTGTTGCGGCGGCGGTCGTGAAGAAGGCGGGTGCGGCGGTCGGGCTGATCGCCTGTGGTCCGCTGCTGCTGGCCGCTCCGGTGCTGTTCGCCTCGTCGGGGCTCGCGGTCGCCTCCTGTCAGGGCAATCCACAGGATGTGGACACCGCCGCTGTGGCGGCCCAGGTCAAGAGCATCCTGGCCGGTGAGAAAGCCACGACGGTGTCGGTGCCCGGTCTGCCCGCTCCCGCCGAGCAGGTGCCCAACGCGAAGGTGATCGTGGCGACCGGGGCCGCGATGGGGATCCCGGTGCGTGGTCAGGTCGTCGCGCTGGCGACCGCGCTGCAGGAGAGCGGGCTGCGCAACCTCCCCTACGGGGACCGGGATTCGGTGGGGCTGTTCCAGCAGCGTCCCTCACAGGGCTGGGGCACCGTCCAGCAGATCCTCGATCCGACATACGCGGCGACGAAGTTCTACGCGGCGTTGCGGAAGGTGCCAGGGTGGGAGTCGATGACGGTCGCTCAGGCCGCGCAGGCGACGCAGCACTCAGCGTTCCCGGACGCCTACGCGAAGTGGGAGTCCCTCGCGACCGCCCTGCAACACGCCCTCGCCCCCGCCACAACCGTCCCCGCGCCCACCGCCGGTTCCTGTACGGCGGACGGGACGGAGTTCGGCGCGATCCCCGCCGGGGCGGTGCCCGACGGCTACGTCATCCCGGCCGGCGCCCCGGCCTCGGTGCGGACGGCGATCCGCTGGGCGCTGGGCCAGCTCGGCACCGCCTACCAGTGGGGTGGGAGCTGTACGGCCGCGCACGGGCCTGACCCGATGGGGCGGTGCGACTGTTCCTCGCTGATGCAGCAGGCGTACAAGGCCGGCGGCATCACGCTGTCGCGGACGACGTACACGCAGGTCGCGGAGGGCAAGGCGGTGTCCGTGGACGCGCTGGAGCCCGGAGACCTGGTGTTCACCGAGGGCACGGCCACTGTGCCGGAGCACGTCGGGATGTTCATCGGCGGCGGCCTGATCATCAACGCCCCACACACCGGCGATGTCGTGCGGATCGTCACGCTCGCCTCCTGGAGGAGCAGCATCCTGGCTGCCCGCCGCGTCGCCTGACCGGCCCCCCTCCCCCCTCTCCCCTTTTCTCGCCCGTCACCGGGCTTCCTTTCCCTGCCCTGAATCGGAGTTCCCCTGTGCATCTCGCGCATTCCGTCGTCCAGCTCGCCTACGACCCCGGTATCACCCCCAACGAGGGCGGGCTGCCCGGCCTGTCGGTGCTGAAGAGGGTGATGGGGTCGGTGAACCTCTTCGGGATCATCGCTGTTGTCGGGTCGATGGCGGTGAGTGCGGGGGTGTGGGCCTGGGGCCACCACTCCGGCGGTCACCAGGCCGAGGCCAACGGGAAGAAGGGCGTGTTGGTCAGTGCCGGGGCCGCGCTGCTGCTGGGGGCGGCGAACGGGATCGTCGGGGAGGTACCCCCGCTGGCGCGGGGACGACGGCGCTTTTCACCAGACCACCGCCCGGAATCACGAGGTACCCCCGCTGGCGCGGGGACGACGTGCACTCCAAGAGAGTAGCACGGTCGAAGCGAGAGGTACCCCCGCTGGCGCGGGGACGACTCCCCGATTCGACAAACGGGGCGTCCCGTCCGTGAGGTACCCCCGCTGGCGCGGGGACGACCCCATTGTGCGGAGAAAGTAAAAAGCACTCCCAGAGGTACCCCCGCTGGCGCGGGGACGACCCTTCCTGACCTGCTGTTTCATTTGGTGATCATGGAGTTTTCCTTCACCTGGTTCGCCAGCCCCCGAGGCCGGGCCATAAGCGTGATCCCGTCGAAGTCGGTGGGAGTCCAGCGGTCATGGCCGGTGGTGCGGACGGACCAGCCCTGTTCGTTGGAGGCGGGTTCGAGCATGATGGCCTGGCCGTCGTGGATGCGGGCGGTGAGGAGGGGCCAGAGGCGGTCGCGGATGCGGGGGTTGGGGGTGCCGATGAAGACGCCGGGGGCGACTTCGATGAACCAGCGGGTGAGGTGGCCGCGCAGGCCGGGCGGTGCGGCGATGAGGACGACGACTGTGGCCGCGCTCATGTGCCGTCCTTCTGTGGGCCCGTTGGTTCTGTTCCGTCGGTGGGTGGGGGCGGGATGACGTCGAGGTGGTGGTCGTCGGTGAAGGGGTTGCCCCAGTTGCGGCCTCCGCTGACGACGGTGTCGCCGTCGCCCCAGAGGCCGTTGAGGTCTTCGTCGAGGTGGGGGGTGCCGTCGGGGGCGAGGAGGTTTTTGATGTCGGTGACGATGCGAGGGAGGAGCGAGTTCGTGACGACGGCGTCGCGCAGGGAGATGCGTGCGTCACGTTCGGCGGTGAGCCCTTTGGCGGCGAGGTCGAAGGCCGTGGGAATGGTGAACTCGGCCTTGTAGAGGTCGGCGATGTCCAGGACGAAGGAGAGGGCGTTGCCGGTGTGGACGAAGCCGAGGGCGGGGCTGGCGCCGAGACCGGTGACGACGGCGTGGCAGATCCCGTAGAGGGCGGAGTTCGCGGCGGACAGCAGCCGGTTGACGTCGTCGCCGGCGGCGAAGGCGTCGCCGGGCCGGTAGTCACGTTTGCTCCACGGGACGCCGGTGCGTTCGGAGTGGTGGGCGTAGAGCTTGCGGACGCGGGTGCCTTCACGGCCGCGGAGTTGCTGGAGGGTGAGCGTGGCGGTGTCCTCGCCGGGGAAGCGCAGGTCGTACATGCGGCGTGCGACGGCGACGCGTTCCTTGGGCCGGGTGACGAGCCATGCCTGCCGGAGCTGGAGGTGGGAGTTGCGGGCCATGCCGGTGCCGGCGGCGTAGAGGCGTACGCCTTGTTCGCCGACCCAGCACACGGAGGTGCCGGAGTCGGCGAGGAGGGTGACGGCGGGGTGGGTGATGCGGCTGCCGGGGCCGATGAGGAGGACGACGAGGTAGGCGGCGGGGACGTGGACGACGCGTGCCTTGTTGACGAGGACGATGGCGTTGTCGTCGCGGTCGATGTGGCAGCGCTCGACGTAGAGGCTGGAGATGCGGTCTTCGAGCCGGTGGACGTCCTGCGGCCCGGTCCGCCACCAGGGTTCAGCCATGGGCGGTCTCCGCGGTGAGCGGGGCGAGGGTGAGGAGTCCTTGGCCGTACCCCTTGGCGGGGCCGATCCCTCCCAGCAGTGCGGCACGCAGGAGGTCGGGGTCGGTGACGCGCAGCCGCCCCTGGAAGGTGGCGGTGGAGAGGGTGACCTGGGGGCCGTTGGTGTGTTTCCGGAAGCGGAGGATCTCGCGGGCGGTGAGGGTGACGGCGGGGGTTTCCGTCGGCTCGTCATCAGCGGCGATGCCCGGTGCGGGGGCGAGGGTCCGGGCCGGCGGGATGGTGAAGCCGTGCCGTTCGGCGCGGCCGAGGAGCCAGCCCGTCTGCTGTGCGGCGGTGCGGTGGGCCAGGCGGAACCCTCGCGGCTGCGTCGTGCCGTCGGTCTCCTTCGCGGCCTGTTCGATGCGGGTGCTCTGCTGCTCGCTGGGTTTCTTGGGCCGTGTGACCGACTGGACGGGGTTGGCGGTGAGCCGGAAGCCGAACTCCCGCCCCCTGGCGATGCGTTCGAGCAGGGGGCTGTAGTCGGCGACGAGGGGTTCGCCGCCGTCGGCGCCGGGCCAGCCGGCCTGTTCGACCAGGTGGTGCCAGGAGGGCCGGCTGTCGGTGAGGACGAGGATCTCGGCGCGGTGGACGGTGTGGTTCTCCAGGCGCCACAGGAGGCGTTCGGTGACCGGCTGGACGGCGAGCCCGCTCAGGACGGCGGCGTGCAGGCGGTGGGGGTTGTTGAGCAGGGCGAGGGCGTGGTTGCGGCGCGGGTTGAGTGCGATCTTCGACAGGTACGGCATGTTCCTCACCAGCCCAGCAGGGCGAAGGGGTCGTGTCCGACGTCGCCGTCACCGGGGGCGGCAGGGCGGCCGGTGGGGATGGTGATCCACCGGTGGTGTACGGCGCGCCGGGTGAAGGCGGTTCCGGTCTTGAGGTCGTAGGTGTCGGGGACGTCGACGACGCCAAGGTCCCCGGCGGGGTCCTCGACGGTGGCCTCCAGGGTCACCTCGGCGCCACGGATCCGGCGCCGGTGGTGCTCGGACGCCTGCCAGGGGACGTCGTCGAGCACCTCGTCGAGGTCGCCGTCGGGGCGCAGGCCCAGGCTCAGCCGTCCGGCGGGCGGGCAGGAGCGGCGTCCCAGGCTGAGCGGGAAGACGGGGTGGCGGACGGCGTGCTCCAGGCCGTCCAGGAGGGGGGCGGGGCCGTGCAGCGCGACGGTGAACACCGCGTCCTGGAGGTAGAAGCGCTGGGTGACGCCGGTGTACTTGGCGGGGGTGGTCTTCTTCGGTACGCCCTTGGCGTCGGTCTTCGACGACGGCAGCGGCAGTCCGCGGTGGTCGCTGACGGTGTGGTAGTCGCGCAGCAGGGTGCCCGGCTGGTCGACGCGTACGCCCAGGCGCAGGGCGAGCAGGTCGGTCAGGTCGGTGTCGCGGGGGCGCCCTTCGGCGGCGGCGAGCAGTCCGAGGACGCCGGATTTGGTGGGCTGCGGGCGGGTCTCGCGGTGGTTGTAGCGCGAGGGGCCGCCCCAGGACTGCAGGGGGGCCGCCAACCGCAGGACGAGGACAGCGCGTTCGGCGCTCACCGGGCACCGGCCTCGGTCAGCCAGCCGCTGATCAGGCCGTCGAGGTTCTCCAGAAGCGCGGGGAAGGGCGCGGACGGACCGAAGGCTTCGGCGAGTTTGTCGCCCTCCATGCCGTAGGTGGCCAGCACGTGCGCCGGCACGCTGCCCCAGGTCCGGCCGGTCTGCGTCAGCTCGTCGGCGAGCTTCGTGGCGGACTCCACCGCCAGGCCGCTGTGTCCGGTGACGGGGGTCTCGAACGCGGAGACCAGGTTGACGGGCTGGTCCGTGCGGACGGTGACGAGGACCAGGTGGGGCAGGGTGCGGTGGGCGAAGGAGTTCTGGTGGCCGGCGGGCATCGACCGGGCGAAGGCCCCGACGAACCGGACGGCCGCCTCGCGGGTCGCCTGCGGCGAGGTGAGGTTGTCGCGCAGCTGGTGCACGCCGAGGACGGCGTAGCGGTACAGGGTGGCGGAGTTGAACTCCACCGTGCCGATCATGCCCGCGCCGCTGTCTTCGACGTTCTCGTCGTCCACAGCCGTGTAGTAGTCGAACTCGGTACGCACCGCGTGGGTGGACAGGGCGTGGGCCACCTGGACGGAGGCGTCGACGTTGAGGTCCTTGAGGTCGGCGACCATGCGGCCGAACAGGGCGACTTCGGCCGGGTGCCCGGTGGACAGCGCGGCCACGACGGGGAGTTGGCCCACCTCCTTCTTCAAGTCCTCGTCGCTGAGGGCCAGCAGTTCTCCGGCGCGTCCGTCGAGGAGGGCGATGAGGCTGTCGAGCTGGCGCTTGCCGAAGAACAGCAGGTAGGCCGACTGCTCTTCCTTCTTCGAGGACTTCTTGATGCCGAGCGGCTCCAGCAACGCCGCGGCGAGCCGGTCCGCGCCCTCCTTGTCCACGCCGGCTCCGCCGTCGGCGGCGGGCAGGGCGAGCCGCTCCGACAGCAGGGCGGCGATCCTCTTGGTGCGCGTGGCGCGGTCCGCGGCCGGTTCGGCCTTGGCGAACTCGATCCGGGTGGCCCGCTTCCACGCCTGCGAGGAGACCCTCGCGCGGCGGGCACCGCCGTACAGGGCCTGC
>DATCQX010000573.1:0-7540 GCA_036569285.1 Streptomyces sp. | reverse complement strand
CCCCGCCACACCCCCCAGTGGGCCACCCCCGACGAACGCCCGGAACCCGGCTCCCCCTTCATCCCCCGGGCCCGTTCGGAGGAGCCCCCGGCGTCCTTCAACGGCCCCCGGCCGCTGAAGCGCAGGGTGCGGGGAGCGACGTTGCGGACGACGGCGGACGCCGCCACGCATGCCGCGCGCATGCCCGCCCGCCCCGCCGACGCGGACGCCGTGCGGGAGGCGCTGGACGAGTTCGAAGAGGCGGTGGCCAGGGCGAACGCCGACACGGCGGAGCAGCCCCTGGCCCCCTTCACCACCGAGCCGGGCTCCGGGGACAATGTCCCGGAACCGGCGCGCAGCCGGGACGCTCTGCCGCACGACGCGGTGCGAAGCCACCGACCCCCCACCGATGACCGGAACCCCACGCACCACCAGAACCACCTTCCGGAAGGAGCCGAGCAGTGAGCACGTCGACAGGTGACACCCCCGCGGGTGAGGCCAAGACGACCGATCTGCGGGCCGCCGCAGCCGATTTCACCTGGCTGCTCAACCGTTTCGCCACCGAGACCGCGGGCGTCGTCGACGCCATCGCCGTGTCCTCGGACGGACTGCTGATAGCCGTCTCGGAGCTGCGTGAGCACGCGGACTCCGAGCGGCTCGCGGCGATCGTCTCCGGCATCACCTCGCTGGCCGCCGGAGCCTCCGGCAACTACGGCCTGGGCGGGCTGAACAAGGTCATCATCGACCTGGAGGGCGGCCATGTCCTGGTCTCCTCGATCGGCAGCGGCGCCGTCCTCGGCGTCGTCACCGACAAGGAGGCGAAGCTCGGCAACATCGCCTACGAGATGACGGTGTTCGCCAACCGGGCGGGCACGGCGCTCAGCCCGCAGCTGGTGCTGGAGCTGAAGAACAGCGTCGGCGCCGCCAAGCAGGCCCAGCAGGACCGTCACCGTCACTCCAGCAGACTGCGCTGACCGCCACCGGCTGACGAGACGACCGCTGAAGAGAAGAGCAGGCGAAGATGGCGGACGGGGGCACCCCGCAGGGCGCCGGAGAGGACGGCGCCCCGGCGCGTCCGCCCTCCGCCGTGCGTCCTTTCCTGGTCACCGCGGGCCGAGTGGCCGGCGGCTCGGCGGCCTCCGGGCGGCCGATGCCGGTCGAGACGCAGGTGGTGGCCACGGCGGGCGGCCTCGACGCGCTGGAGAAGCTCTCCTTCGAACGGCACGACATCGTCGCCGCGTGCCGCCGTCCGCAGTCGATCGCCGAGATCGCCGCGCGGCTGCGGCTGCATCTGAACGTCGTACGGGTGCTCGCCGAGGATCTGCGCGCGGCCGGGCATCTGACGGTGCACGTGCCCGACTCCGGCGCGATCCACGACCCGTCCGTCCTGCGCAGGGTTATCGATGGCCTGCGGGCCATCCCCGACTCCCGGGGGGTACTCCGTGACTCCGACTGAACCGTTCACCGGCACCACCGGCACGGCGCCCGAACGGCCGCCGCTGCCGGTGAAGCTGGTGATCGCGGGCGGCTTCGGGGTGGGCAAGACCACCGCCGTCGGCTCGATCTCCGAGATCGAACCGCTCACCACCGAGGCGGCCATCACCGAAGTCGCCGCGGGTGTCGACGACTTGTCGCACACACCGCGCAAGACGACCACCACGGTCGCGATGGACTTCGGCTGCATCACCATCGACCCGACGCTGAAGCTGTACCTGTTCGGCACGCCCGGCCAGGAGCGCTTCGGCTTCATGTGGGACGACATCGTCGAGGGCGCCGTCGGCGGTCTCGTCATCGTCGACACCCGCCGGCTCGACGACTGCTACGCCGCCGTCGACTACTTCGAGCACCGGCACATCCCCTTCGCCGTCGCCATCAACGCCTTCGACGGCAAGGTCGAGCACACCCTCGACGAGGTCCGCTGGGCCCTCGACGTCACGGACGGCGTCCCGCTGCTGGTGTTCGACGCCCGCGAACGGGGTTCCGTGCGGGACGCGTTGCTGGTGGTCCTGGAGCAGGCGCTGGCACGGTCGGGCGGCTGACGGCAGGGAATACCGGGCGAGGGCGCGGGAGTTGATGCCGATCATGAGCAACGACGCCCGTACGATCGTCAATCCGCCCGCCCTGCACGACCCGACCCCGTTCGGCTACGCCCACACCGTCTCGGCTCCCGGCGAACTCGTCTTCGTCGCGGGCCAGTACGCCTCCGACGAGACCGGCTCACCCGTCCCCGGCGACTTCGCGGCCCAGGCCGAGCTGGCCTTCGACCGGCTCCGTACCGCGCTGGAGGCGGTGGGCCTCGGGTACGAACACGTGGTCCGGCTGGGCACGTTCATCGTCGACCACAACCTCGCCAAGCTGGAGGCGCTGGGCAAGATCCTGCACGCCCGCTTCGGCGACCGGCTGCCCGCGCAGACGCTGAGCGGGGTCGCCTCGCTCGCCCTTCCGGGGGTGCTGTTCGAGGTGGACGCGATCGCGGTCCGGCCGGTCTGAGACACAGGAAAGCGGGTGCCCCCAACTGACGGCACCCGCTTTCGCGTCGAGACCTACGCGCCCCTGCGCACCCCCGGCGACACGGCGAGCCGCGCCACCCCCCAGAACAGCCCCAGCGTCCCGAGAGCCATGACGGCGACGAGAGTCGCGCCCCCGACGACCTTCTCGTAGTCGTGCTGGTACAGCCCGTCGATGATGAACCGGCCGAGCCCGCCGAGGCCGACGTACGCGGCGATGGTGGCGGTAGAGACGATCTGGATGGCGGCCGAGCGCATCCCGCTGAGGATCAGCCCGAGGGCGACGGGGAGTTCGACGCGGAAGAGGATGTCCACCTCGCGCATCCCCATCCCCCGGGCCGCGTCCACGGGCGCCGGGTCGACCGTCCGCATCGCCTCGTACGTGGTGACGAGGATCGGCGGGACGGCGAGGACGACGAGGGGGATCATCACCGGCAGCATGCCGAACCCGATGATCATCGTGGTGAGGACCAGGAGCCCGAACGTCGGCAGCGCGCGGGCGGCCGTCGCGACGAACGCGAGGGCGTTGCCGCCGCGCCCGTAGTGCCCGGTGACCAGCCCGATCGGCAGCCCGATGAGGACGGCGAACCCGAGCGCCTCCAGCGAGTACTGGACGTGCTCCCACAGCCGCGCCGGAATCCCCGCGTAGCCGCTCCAGTTGGCGTCGTTGTCGAAGAAGTTGCTGATGTAGTGCAGAACGTTCACCGGGCGGCGTCCTCAAGTGCGGCGGCGGGAACTGTCTCGGGCCTCGGGCGGCGCGTGCGGCTCTTCGGCATCCACGGCGTGAGCAGCGTCCGCAGGCCGACCAGCAGGGCGTCGACGATCACCGCGAGGGCCGCCGAGGTCAGCACCGAATTCCAGGCCAGCTCGGGCCTGTTGTAGATGTTCGCGTCGTGCAGCAGGTTGCCGAGCGCGCCCTGGTTGCCGATGAGCGTGCCGACGCTGACCAGGGAGATGCTGGACGTGACGGCGACCCTGAGCCCGGCGATGATCGCGGGCACGGCGATCGGCAACTGCACCTGTACGTACCGGCGTACGGGCCCGAAGCCCATCGCGGTCGCGGCGGCCAGCGTCTCCTGCGGCACGGACCGCACCGCGTCGACGATAGCCGGGACGAGCACGACGAGGCTGTAGACCGTGAGCGGGATCATCACGGTCAGCTCGGTCATGCCGGTGTAGTCGATGAGGACGACGAAGAAGGCGAGCGACGGGATCGCGTACAGCACGGTCGTCACCCAGAGGACGGGCGGATAAAGCCACTTGAGGCGGACGCAGAGCTGTCCGAGCGGCAGGGCGATGACGAGCCCGGCGAGCACCGGGAGCAGCGCCTCGCGCAGGTGGAGGCCGACGAGGCCGAGCCAGCTGTGCTGGAGGTCGCTGGGGATCTGGAAGAAGCCGTCGAAGTAGCTCACCGCAGGACCTTCGGCTCATCCGTGGCCGAACTCTCCTCGTGCGCCCCGCGAATGGCGTCCCCGATGGCCTGCTGCGACACGACCCCGGCGACGCGCCCTTCCGCGTCCACGCCGACCGCCCAGCCCGTGGGCGAGAGGACGGCGCAGTCCAGCGCGGCCCGCAGCGAGTCCCGTCCGGCGGTGAACGGCCTTCCGCAGGACAGGAGTTGGGCGGGGTCGATCTGGCCGGCGACCAGTTTGCCGGGTTCACCCCAGCCGAGCGGCTTGCCGTCGAGGTCGGTCACCAGGAGGAACGGGCCGCCCGCCGCCGCGAGTTGCTCGGCGCTGGAGTCGACCGCGACGACCGGGCGGGTGAGCAACTCAAGGCCCTCGGAGGGGAAGAACGACAGTCGCCGGATGCCCCGGTCGGCGCCGAGGAAGTCCTCGACGAACGCGTCGGCGGGCGAGGAGAGCAGTTCGGCGGGCGGCGCGAACTGGGCGAGTTTGCCGCCGGTCCGCAGGACGGCGACCATCGTGCCGAGCTTGACGGCCTCGTCGATGTCGTGCGTGACGAAGACGATCGTCTTGCCCAACTCGCCCTGGATACGCAGGAGTTCGTCCTGGAGTCCCTTGCGGACGACGGGGTCGACGGCGGAGAACGGCTCGTCCATGAGCAGGATCGGCGGGTCGGCGGCGAGGGCGCGGGCCACGCCGACGCGCTGCTGCTGGCCGCCGGAGAGCTGGTAGGGGTAGCGCTTCGCGAGCGTGGCGTCGAGGCCGACGCGGCCCATCAACTCGCGTGCGCGTTCCCGGGATTCGGCCTTGCCGACGCCCAACAGGCGAGGGACGGTCGCGATGTTGTCGAGGATCGTCCGGTGCTGGAAGAGTCCGGCGTTCTGAATGACGTAACCCATGCCCCGGCGCAGGGTGTTGACGGGCTGTTCACGGGTGTCGACGCCGTCGATGGAGATCGTGCCCTCGCTGGGCTCGACCATCCGGTTGATCATCCGCAGCGTGGTGGTCTTGCCGCAGCCCGAGGGGCCGACCAGAACGGTGATGGCGCGGTCCGGGATCTCCAGGGAGAGCCGGTCGACGGCGGTGGTGCCGTCCGGGTACCGCTTGGTGACTGAATCTATCCGTATCAAAACGCCGAACACCCTTCGGGTCTGGCTGAATCCGCCCGATCTGATCCGCAACTCGGGCCGTTGCGGGGAGAGTGTAGACCGCTTGTGTCACACCTCTTCAACGGGTGCACGGTTGAATTTCGCCATACGAGACGCGGTACGGCCCTACCCGCCCCACCGTGTCACTGCGCGGGCGCGCTCGGGAACCCCTGCGTCCGCAGCACTTCCCCGCCCGGCAGCACCGCGAACACCTCGCACCCCGGCCGGGAGGCCGCCCACTCCACGCCCTCGCGCCCCATGGCGAACGCGGCGGTGGCGACGGTGTCGGCCAGCGTCAGCGACCGCGCGACGATCGTCAGGCTGTCGAGCCCGGTCGCCGCGAGCCCGGTGCGCCCGTCGATGATGTGGTCGCCGCGCTCGTACCGGGCGGACGTCGCGACACCCCCCGCGTCCAGCTCCAGCACCGCGCACACCTGATCCGCGAACTCCGGATGCCGCACGCCCACCCGCCAGGGCCCGCCGGAGACGACGACGTCGCCCCCGGCGTTGAGGCAGAACCGCCGCACCCCGGCCCCGGTCAGCAGGTCGGCGGCGCGCTGCACGGACCACCCCTTCACGACCGCGCAGGGGTCGAAGTCGCGGCCGGGCAGCCGGACGTCGAACGCCCCGCCCGTCGCGACCCGGTACTCCTCGCACAGGCCGAGCACCTCGACGAGGTCGGCGCTCAGCGCGTCGTCCGCCAGCTCGCCCCGGCCGTACCGGGACACCTCGCTGCCGGGCTTGTACGGGCTGAACCGCTCGTCGACCTCGCGCAGCCAGTCGAAGACGGCGTCACCGAGGCCCTCGGGGACGGTGTCGTCGTCGATCCTGAGCGAGATCGGAAACCCCATGACGTGCTCGACCCGGTGCATGGCTCAGCCCTTCGCGTCAAGCGCGGCCTGGAGGGACTCCTTGTAGCCGTCGCTGGTGATGGTCGCACCGGACACCGTATCGATCTCCGCGCTCTGCGCCTCCAGCGTCTGCGCGATGAGCTTCGGGACGGCGTTCTTGGTCTGCGGGTGGTCGGGCGCCTTCAGCATCCGGACGGCGCTGATCTCGTCGCCCTCGAAGGTGACCTCGACCTGCACGTCCCCCTTCTCGGTGCCGACGACCGGACCGGCGACGACCTGCGCGCCCTGAGTGCCCGGGGCGGCCGGGGAAGCCGCGGAAGAGGGGCCGCCCTGCTTCCCGGCAGCGGCAGCCGTGTGCGCGTCGATCGCCGCCTGCAGCGACTTCTTGTAGGCGTCGCTGGTGATCGTCGCCCCGGACACCGTGTCGATGTCCGCGCTCTGCGCCTTCAGCGTCGACGCGACGAGCTTCGGCACGGCGGCGGTCGTCTGCGGGTGGTCGGGCTGCTTCAGCATCCTGACGGCGCTGATCTTGCCGCCCTGGTACGTGATCTGTACCTGGACGTCGCCCTTGTCGGTGTTGACGACCGGTCCGGAGAACACGGTCCCCGAGACGGCCGGGGCGGGCGCCGCCTGGGAGCTGCCGGCGGAGGAGGGCGTGGTGGCGGGCTCGTACCGGAAGACGGGGATCAGACCGGCGACGGACAGGACAAGGACGGGTATCGCTCGTTTCACGGTGTCTCTCTCATCCCGCCAGGCTGAAGCGTTCGAAGTGGATCTGCGGCTTGGGCACGTCCAGCTCGCGCAGGCTGCCCAGGACCGCGTTCATCATCGGCGGCGGCCCGCACAGGAAGACGTCGCGGTCCGCGATGTCCGGTACCAGCCTGGCGAGTTCGCCGGCCGCGAGCAGGTCGGGGACGGGCGGGCCGGTGACGAGGTGCAGTTCGGCGCCCTTGGCGTGGGCGAGGTCGCGCAGCTCGTCGTAGAGGACGGCGTCCCGCTCGCTGCCGACGCGGTAGACGACGACCGCGTGCCCGGTGAGGTCCTCCATGAGGGCGCGGATGGGGGTGACGCCGACGCCTCCGGCGATGAGGAGCGCGTCGGTGCGGACGCGGTGCAGCGCGGTGAACGCGCCGTACGGGCCCTCGGCGAAGACGCGGGTGCCGGGCTTGATGTGCCGCAGTCCCGCGGAGCCGTCACCGGCCGCCTTGGCGGTGAGGCGCAGGCGCAGGCCGTCGGGGGCGGCGGACAGCGAGAAGGGGTTGGCCTGCCACCAGCGGTCGCGGGTCAGAAAGCGCCACAGGAAGAACTGGCCGGCCTGCGCGGGCATCTTGTCGAGGTCGCGGCCGGTGATGTGCACGGACACGACGTTGTCCGACTCGGGGACGACCTCCGAGACGCGCAGCTGGTGCCGCCAGTTGCGCCACAGCGGCAGGATCGCGCGGCCGAGGGCGACGGAGCCGAGGGCGACGCCCCACAGCGTGTACCAGTAGGCGGTCGCGGCGGTCGACGCGGTGAACGTCGTCCCGACGGCGACCTGGTGCGTGAAGGCGAGGACGACGGCGACGTACGTGTAGAGGTGGATGAAGTGCCACGTCTCGTACGCGAGGCGGCGCCGGGCGAAGCGCGCGGAGGCGCCGCCGATGATCAGG
>DATCQX010000572.1:0-6077 GCA_036569285.1 Streptomyces sp. | reverse complement strand
TCGAAGTCCTCCCTGTCACCGGGGAATCCCCGGCCCTCCCTCAGGGCGGCACGAATGTCGGCCACGGTCCTGAGCGGGAGACGCGTCATGGGTTCTCCTCACTCCCAGTGGGCAGGTCACGCCCAGTATCCCGCCCCTGTCCCGCTCGCGGACCGCTTCCGCGCTTGTCATCTCGTGCGACTTACGCGGCACCCCCTCAGCGCTCCAGAAACACCCGCCCCCCGACCTCCACCCACCCGTACGGCTGCGGCGCCGTGAGGAGCTGGGAACCCGCCCCCTGCGTGATGTTGAGAGCCCGGCCCAGCTGATCCGTGAGGAGGATCGCCGCCGCGCCGGTCGCCTCGTCCTCGTCGATGCCGTCGCCCCTGCCGGGGAAGGCCCTCGCGCGGATACGGCCGGCCGCCTCGTCCAGCCACGCCCACGCGTAGATCCACTCCCCCGGCGGGGGTATCGGCAGGTCGTCGACCTCCGCGGCGGTCGCGTACTGGCGGAACGTCCTGGGCGGCGCCCACTCCGCGCGGGCCTCGATCCAGCTGAACTCCCCGTCCGACCGGGCACCGACGACCCCCGCACCGGTCACCAGCTCCGGAACGTCCAGAAGCCAGGCCGCCCCCACACACGGATATCCGGCGAACGGAAGCCGCACGGACGGCGTGTAGATGTCGATCACCCCACGCTCCGGATCATCGACGAACACGGTCTCACTGAACCCGAGCTTGGCCGCCAACTCCTGCCGCTCTTCCCGCTCGGGCACCCGCGAACCGTCCCGGATCACACCGAGTTCATTGCCATACCCTCCGCCGGGAGCACAGAAGACGCGGAGGACGTCGTAATCAGTCACCCGAAAATTGAAGCACCGCTCGCGGGGGCCGCCGCACACGCCTCTTGGAGCTTCCTTGGCGATTGCATTGCGTCCGCTTTAGCCGGTTGTAATCATCCCGTTCCCGGGTGGCGACTTTGAGAGGTGAATCACTGCGCGCAGGGGTATGCCCTAGGTAAGCCTGGGCTAAGTTAGGCAAGCCTCACTGAAACCTGTGAGCCCCGTCACGTACCTTTTCAGCCACTCGGGAGTGCCCGCATGCGCGCCGCCAGACTCACCGTCGTCACCGCCGCCGCGACCCTCGCGGCCCTGACCGCTGTCACGGGCTGCACGGAGAAGAGTGGGGCCGAGGACGGCGACCGTGTCGTGAAGGTGACCGCGACGGACGACAAGTGTGAGACGTCGAAGAAGTCGATCTCGGCCGGTCATGTCGAACTCGCCATCGAGAACAAGGGGTCGAAGGTCACCGAGGTGTACTTGCTGTTCCCGGACGAGCGGATCGTCTCGGAGCGGGAGAACATCGGGGCGGGCACGAAGCAGCGGCTGACCGCCGAGGTGAAGGCCGGTGACTACCTGATCGCGTGCAAGCCCGGCATGAAGGGCAAGGGCATCCGCCAGACGCTGTCGGTGAGCGGGAAGTCGACGGCGCAGCGCGACCCGCGGCTCGACAGGGCCGTGGCCGAGTACCGCGAGTACGCGCAGCAGCAGGCCGAGGAGACGCTGCCGAAGGTGAAGGTCTTCACGGACGCGATCCAGGCCGGGAACCTCGCCGCCGCGCAGGCCGCGTACGCGCCGTCCCGCATCGGCTGGGAGCGCACGGAACCGGTCGCCGAGTCGTTCGGGGACATCGACCCGCTGGTCGACACCCGCGCGGACGGCCTGGAGCCGGGCCAGAAGTGGACGGGCTGGCACCGCCTGGAGAAGGCCCTCTGGCAGGACAAGAAGATCGGTGCCGAGGAGAAGACGCTCGCCGCGAAGCTCGTCACCGACCTCACCGACTGGCAGAAGCGCGTCGGCACCGCCGAGATCACCCCGACCTCGATGGCCAACGGCGCCAAGGAACTGCTCGACGAGGTCGCCACCGGCAAGGTCACCGGCGAGGAGGACCGCTACTCGCACACGGACCTCGTCGACTTCAAGGCGAACGTCGAGGGCGCCCAGCAGGCGTACACGCTGCTGCGGCCGATCGTCCAGAAGAACAACGCTCCCCTGGTCGCCGAGCTGGACAAGCAGTTCGCCGCGCTGAACACCCTCCTCGACAAGTACCGCGCGGACAAGGCGGCTTACGACTTCGTCTCCTACGACAAGGTGACCGAGGCCCAGCGCAAGGAGCTGTCGGACGCGGTGAACGCACTCGCCGAGCCGCTCTCCAAGCTCGCCGCGGCCGTGGTCAAGTAAGGGGTACGGCGATGACTGAATCCCCTTCGCGGCGCGCCCTGCTGGGGTGGGGCGGCGCCGGGCTCGCGCTCGGTGCGGTGGCGGCCGGTACCGCCGCTGTGGCGGTCTCCGGCGACACCGGATCGGCCGACCCCGACACCGCTGTCGACTTCCACGGCGTCCACCAGGCCGGTATCGCGACCGCCGTACAAGACCGTCTGCATTTCGCCGCGTTCGATGTCACCACCGGTGACCGGGCCGAGTTCGTGCAGGTGTTGAAGGACTGGACCGAGGCCGCGCGGCGGATGACCGCCGGGAAGCCTGTCGGGGACGGGGCGTTCGGGGGGCTGGCGGAGGCGCCGCCGGACGACACGGGCGAGGCGCTCGGGCTGAAGCCTTCCCGGCTGACGCTGACCATCGGGTTCGGGCCGTCGCTGTTCGCGAAGTTCGGGCTTGCCGGGCAGCGGCCCGAGGCGTTGGTCGATCTGCCGCAATTCCCCGGTGAGGCGCTGGACTTGGCGCGGTCCAACGGGGATCTGTGCGTGCAGGCCTGTGCCGACGATCCGCAGGTCGCCGTGCACGCGATCCGCAACCTCGCGCGGATCGGGTTCGGGAAAGTCGTCGTGCGGTGGTCCCAACTCGGGTTCGGGAAGACGTCGTCGACGACTCCGGACGCTCAGACCCCGCGCAATCTCATGGGGTTCAAGGACGGCACCCGCAACATCGCGGGGACGGAGACGGACCGGCTGGACAAGTTCGTGTGGGCGTCGGAGAAGGACGGGCCCGCGTGGATGGCCGGCGGGTCGTACCTCGTCGCCCGGCGGATCCGGATGCACATCGAGACGTGGGACCGGACCTCCCTCCAGGAGCAGGAGGACGTCTTCGGGCGGGACAAGGGCGAAGGGGCGCCCGTCGGGAAGGCGAAGGAGCACGACGAGCCGTTCCTGAAGGCGATGAAGCCCGACGCGCACGTGCGGCTCGCGCACCCCGAGTCCAACGGCGGGTCGACCATTCTGCGGCGCGGCTACTCCTTCACCGACGGCACCGACGGGCTCGGACGGCTGGACGCGGGGCTGTTCTTCCTCGCCTACCAGCGTGACGTGCGCGAGGGATTCATCAAGATCCAGCGGCACTTGGCGACCGACGCGCTCAACGAGTACATCCAGCACGTCGGTTCGGGAGTGTTCGCGGTACCGCCGGGCGTGCGGGACGCGGACGACTGGTGGGGTCGGGCGCTGTTCGAGGGCAAGGGAGCCTAGGCGTGTTCTCCAACTACCTGATCGGGCTGCGGGAAGGGCTTGAGGCCAGTCTCGTCGTCTGCATCCTCATCGCCTATCTCGTCAAGACCGGGCGGCGGGACGCGCTGAAGCCGATCTGGCTCGGCGTCGGCACGGCCGTCGCGATCGCCCTCGCGTTCGGGTCCGCGCTCGAATTCGGCTCCCAGGAGCTGACGTTCGAGGCGCAGGAAGCCCTCGGCGGGTCGCTGTCGATCGTGTCGGTGGGGCTCGTGACGTGGATGGTGTTCTGGATGCGGCGCACCGCGCGGCACCTGAAGGCCGAACTGCACGGCAAGCTGGACGCCGCGCTCGCGATGGGGACGGGCGCGCTGGTCGCCACCGCGTTCCTCGCCGTCGGCCGGGAGGGCCTGGAGACGGCCCTGTTCATCTGGACGTCCGTGCACGCCGCCGGGGACGGGACGCCGAGGCCCTTGATCGGGGCGGGACTCGGTCTCGCCACCGCTGTTCTGCTCGGGTGGCTCTTCTACCGGGGCGCGCTGCGGATCAACCTCGCCAAGTTCTTCACGTGGACCGGGGGAATGCTGGTCGTCGTCGCGGCGGGTGTACTCGCCTACGGGTTCCATGACTTGCAGGAGGCCGGGTGGGTGCCCGGTCTGAACAACCTGGCGTTCGACATCAGCGACACCATTCCGCCGGACAGTTGGTACGGGACGCTGCTGAAGGGGGTGCTCAACTTCCAGCCCGACCCGACCGTCCTGCAAGTCACGGTGTGGCTCCTCTACTTGGTCCCGACGCTCGCGATCTTCCTCGCCCCGGTAGGGTTCGCCTCCGGGAAGAGGAAGGTGAAGTCACCTGATGATCAGGCTGCGCAGGCGTGACCGGAACGCGCTCATAGCGGTCGCGTTGACCGCTGTGTCCCTCACGGCGAGCGGGTGTGTGGTGGTCCACGGGGAACGTGAGATCGTCCCGACGACCACCCAGGCCGAAGCCGTGCGGGCTGTCCAGGAGTTCACGACGGCGTACAACAAGGCCGACAAGGCGTACGACAGTTCGCTGGACGCCGGGTACACGACCGGGCCGCTCGGGGTCATCGACTCCGCGCGGCTGAAGGCCGGGAAGATCACCGATCCCGGGGGGAACCCCGACCATCAGCCGCTCGCCCTGACCGACGTCCAGGTCACGATCCCCAAGAAGGCCGGGTGGCCCCGGTGGTTCGTCGCCGACGCCGAGGCGAACCGGGGCGGGTCGCAGCGGTGGCTGATGGCGTTCACCCGCAACGACATCGCCGAGCCCTGGCAGGCGGCCTTCCTGACGCTGGTCTCGCCCGGGGCTCTGCCCGCGTTCAAGCGGGACGCCCAGGGGTACGTCGAGGAGGTGCCGGCCTCCTCGCCCGAACTCGCCGTCTCCACCGACAAGTTGAGCGCCGCGTACGCGGAGTATCTGACGACCGGTCAAGGGGCCTTCGCGGACGGGGCGTTCACCAGTGCGCTGCGGGCCGACCGGGAGAAGGCGACTCGGCCCGGGCTCGCCACGCAGTACATCGACGAAGCGTTGAACGACAGCGACTACCGGCCGATCGCGTTGCGTACCGCCGATGGTGGGGCGCTGGTGTTCTTCTCCGGGCACAACTACACGAAGCAGACGGCTGCCGCCGGGACGGCCGTGCCGGCGCAGAACGCGAGTGTGAAAGCCCTGACGACCGGGGAGATCAAGCAGTCGTTGACGATGGAGTTCGTGTCGAGCGCGGTCGCCGTCGACCCGATGAAGGGGGTCGGGGACGGGAAGGTGACGGTGCTGAGCCGGGTGGAGGGGTTGACGGGGGCCAAGGGGGAGTAAGGGCCCGTAGTACTCAGGTCCTCAGGGGCCAGGTGGTGCTCGTCTCGTCCTGGGCGTGTTTCGCGCAGGCGTCCGTCAGGACCTCAAGGAGCGTCAAAGGGTCCGGGAGGGCGTGTTCCGGGCCGCGTACCCAGTGCACCGACCGGCCGTCGTCCCCCGGGAGGCGGGCCGGGGGGACCAGGACGTACGAACCCCGGCAGTGCCAGCGCAGGCCCGGGTGTTCGTCCATCGTCTCCGGGTGGCAGTCCAGTTCGCAGGGCCACCATTCGTCCTCGTCCTCCGGGGTGCCTCGGGTGAGGGTGAAGAAGAGGAGGCGGCCGTCGTCCGACTCGGCCACCGGGCCGACGTCCACCCCTGCCGCGAGGAGGCGGGCCAAGGCGTCGCGGCCCGCGTCCACGGGGACGTCCAGGACGTCGTGGGTCGTGCCCGTCGCCGTGATGAAGTTGGCCTGCGGTTCGTGGCGGGCCCAGCGTTCGATCTGGGTGCGGTCGGTGGTGGACTGGGTCTGCCAGGCGAAGGAGATCGGGTGGCGGGCCGGGGTGGGACACCCCACTCGGTCGCAGGAGCAGCGATAACCGGGGGCCGGGTGAGCGGCTGGGGCGAGCGGGAGTCCGGCTTCGGCGGCGGCCAGCAGCAGCGTCTCTCTGTCTCCGCCGGTTTCCGTGTCCGGGGTGGCCTTCCGCAGCCACTGCCCCAGTCTGACCCTCAGGCCCGTCCGGCCGATCGCCTCCGCGCTCATCTGTCCCCTCGCGTCGCTGTGGTGCGGACAGCATGCCTTATGGGGTTGGGGGGTGGGGAATCGGGGG
>DATCQX010000571.1:0-13324 GCA_036569285.1 Streptomyces sp. | reverse complement strand
CAGGCCGCTGACGATGTCGACGGCCTCCTCGGGGGTGCCGGCGAACTCCAGGCCCGCGTAGACGGGGGCGCAGGCGTCGAGGCCGAGGTCCTGGGCGGTCAGGCGGCGGCCGAGGCGGCGGGTGAAGACCTCGGCGATCAGTGCCGGCGTCGTCCCCCTGGGCTGCTGGCCGCGCAGCCAGCGGGTGACGGACGTCTTGTCGTATCTGAGGTCCAGGCCGTGTTCGAGCCCGAGCTGGTCGACCCGACGGGCCAGTCCTGCGTTGGAGAACCCCGCTTCTGCGATGAGCGCGGCGAGCTGGCGGTTGGGGGTGCGCGGCGCGGGTCGGTCCGTCATCTGCGGTGCGGTCTCCTGCCTTCCGGGCATCTGAGGTGCCCGGTTGAAGTGCCCGGATTGCCTGTGAGCAGCCCAGTTGGCCTCGTGAACGGCGCGAATGTAGCGGAGCGTGAGCAAGGGGTTGCGCTATCCCGGGGCCATTCATCCGATCGTGTGAGGATTGGCCGCCGGGCTGACGCGGGTGGGGCAGTCGTACAGTGGCGTGGAGGCGTTTCGTGCCTTACCACGTCGAGGAGGCGTTTGCCGTGAGTGAGCTGCGGTTCGTCCGCATGGGTTTCGGGGACGAGGCGGTCGAGTACCAGGTCGCCTGGGACGAGCAGCGGCGGGTTCATGCGGCGCGGTTCCTCGACGAGGTACCGGATACCGTGCTGCTTCTTGAACATCCCCCCGTGTACACGGCCGGGCGGCGGACGGTCGACAGTGAGCGGCCCCTCGACGGGACGCCGGTGATCGACGTCGACCGGGGCGGGAAGATCACGTGGCACGGGCCCGGGCAGCTCGTGGGGTACCCGATCCAGAAGCTGCCCCGGCCGGTGGACGTCGTCGCGCACGTGCGGCGGCTGGAGGAGGCGCTGATCCGGGTCTGCTCGGAGTTCGGGGTGGAGACTTCGCGGGTCGAGGGGCGCAGCGGGGTGTGGGTGCTGGGCGATCCCGTCGAGCAGCGGCCGTCGATCGGGGGGCTCTCGCTGGACTTCGATCCCCGGCTCACCGACGAGGAGTTCGACCCCCGGATGAACGGGCCCGAGTACGCGCCGTCCAACGCGGGGCAGCGGCGGGAGGACCGGAAGATCGCCGCGATCGGGATCCGGGTGGCGAAGGGGGTCACGATGCATGGCTTCGCGTTCAACGTGAACCCCGACAACAAGTGGTACGACCGGATCATCCCGTGCGGGATCCGGGACGCGGGGGTGGCGTCGCTCTCCGAGGAGCTGGGGCGGGAAGTGACGGTGGAGGAGGTGTTGCCGGTGGTGGAGCGGCATCTCAGGGATGTGCTGGAGAACGCGGAACCCCGGGCGCGTGAGATCGAGCGCACAGCGGTCTGAACGGGGGAATGGGCCTGCGGGTGGCAGGGTTGGCCTGAGCGTAGGGCCCAGTAATCACGGGCGTACCCTGGTGTACGCCGAAGAATCGAAGCACAGGGAGCCGGTCGTGTCCGCAGTTGCACCCGACGGACGCAAGATGTTGCGCCTGGAGGTCCGGAATGCCCAGACCCCCATCGAGCGCAAGCCCGAGTGGATCAAGACGCGGGCGAAGATGGGTCCCGAGTACACGAAGATGCAGGGCCTCGTGAAGAGCGAGGGGCTGCACACGGTGTGCCAGGAGGCCGGCTGCCCCAACATCTACGAGTGCTGGGAGGACCGGGAGGCGACGTTCCTCATCGGTGGCGACCAGTGCACCCGGCGCTGCGACTTCTGCCAGATCGACACCGGCAAGCCGGAGGCGCTGGACCGGGACGAGCCGAGGCGCGTCGGCGAGTCCGTCGTCACGATGGACCTGAACTACGCCACGATCACCGGCGTCGCGCGTGACGACCTGGAGGACGGCGGGGCGTGGCTGTACGCCGAGACCGTCCGGCAGATCCACGAGCAGACGGCGTCCCGTGCGGAGGGCCGGACGAAGGTCGAGCTGCTGGCGCCGGACTTCAACGCCGTCCCGGAGCTGCTCGAAGAGGTCTTCGCGTCCCGGCCGGAGGTCTTCGCGCACAACGTGGAGACCGTGCCGCGGATCTTCAAGCGCATCCGGCCGGGCTTCCGGTACGAGCGTTCCCTGAAGGTGATCACGGCCGCCCGCGACTACGGCCTGGTCACCAAGTCGAACCTGATCCTCGGGATGGGCGAGACGCGCGAGGAGATCACGGACGCGCTCCAGCAGATGCACGACGCGGGGTGCGAGCTGGTGACGATCACGCAGTACCTGCGGCCGTCCGTGCGCCACCACCCCGTCGAGCGGTGGGTGAAGCCGCACGAGTTCGTGGAGCTGAAGGAGGAGGCCGAGCAGATCGGTTTCTCCGGCGTGATGTCGGGGCCGCTGGTGCGGTCGTCGTACCGCGCGGGGCGGCTGTACCAGATGGCCGTCGAGAAGCGTGGCGACTACGTGGCGAGCCAGGCCGTCTGATCAAGGCTGTGTGAATTCACGCACAAGGAGCTACCGGCCGGTAACGGCCGAGGAGACGCGGTCCCGGACATTCCCGCAGTTCACGCGGATGCCGGGGCCGCGTTGAAAGTTTTCGGGGCCGTATCAAGGTTTCATGGGCGTTTGACCGGTCGGTCACGCCCTGGTAACACCAATCAGTGACGCTGAAGTCACATCACGTAGGCCCATACCCAGAGCCTTTCCGAGGGGGGACCTCCACATGCAGGCCGCACCCGTACGCGCCACCGCCATCCCGACGTTCACCGACGCCCTGCGCGCCGTCGAGTCGCTGCTGCTGAGCAGCGGCCAGCGCACCGCCCGCCGCAACGCGTGGACCTCCGTCCTGGAGGACCGCCGCCGCGCCAAGGACCGGGTCGAGGCCGAGCGCGTCCTCGAAGCGGTCACCTCCGTCGCCCCCTGACCTTCCCCGGGGAGTCCGTGCCGCAGGGGCCACGTAGACTTTCCGGTATGGCGAGAAGTGACAGCGCGGCAGCGTCCGCGAACCCCGGGCGACTGAAGCAGATCGCCCTGACGTACAAGATGACCCGCAAGGCCGACAAGACGATCGGCCTGGTGCTCGCGGGCGTCTTCCTCCTCATCTTCGGTGTCTTTCTCGCGATCGGCTTCCTGATCGACCACCCGATCCTCCTCGGGATCCTGGGCTTCCTGCTCGCCTTCCTCGGGACGGCGATCGTGTTCGGCCGCCGCGCCGAGCGGGCCGCGTTCGGTCAGATGGAGGGCCAGCCCGGCGCCGCCGCCGCCGTCCTCGACAACATCGGCCGCGGCTGGACGACGACTCCGGCCGTCGCGATGAACCGCAGCCAGGACGTCGTGCACCGCGCGGTCGGCAAGGCCGGCATCGTCCTGATCGCCGAGGGCAACCCGAACCGGGTCAAGACGCTCCTCGCGGCGGAGAAGAAGAAGATGAACCGCATCGTCGCGGACGTCCCCGTGCACGACGTCATCGTCGGCGTCGGCGAGGGCCAGCTCCCGCTGAAGAAGCTGCGGACGGCGCTGCTGAAGTACCCGCGTGTCCTGACCGGCCCGCAGGTGACGGCGACGAACGACCGATTGAAGGCGATGGGGGACCTTATGTCCAATATGCCATTGCCAAAAGGGCCTATGCCGCGCGGGATGAAGCTCCCGAAGGGCGGGCCGAAGGGCCGCTGAGTTGTGAGGACGACAGTGGGGGCGCCCAAGTTGCCTTGGGCGCCCCCATCGTCGTCCCCGTCTAGACGCGTACCTCGACGGTCTGCGCCAACCGGTCGTGCAGTCCCCTGCCGTCCTTGTCCCACACCAGCGCCGGGATGCCGAGGCACAGGAGGAACGTGCGCAGGAGGGCGCGCAGGGGGTTGACCGTGCCCGTGGGGAGGTGGAGGACGCGGATGCCGAAGAGTCGCTTGCCCGGGGTGAAGCCGAGCGTCGTGACCGTGAGGGCACCGAGTACGAAGAAGACCAGCAGGGCCCAGTTGCCGGTGGCCGGCGAGTAGCCGTCCGTGATGAGGCCGTATGCGATCAAGACGCTGAGGCCCCAGTCGACGGCGAGGGCGCCGAGCCGGCGGCCCGGACGGGCCAGCGAGTTCGGGCCCTCCTCCGGGAGACCGAGGTCACGGCCCCGGTAGCCGAAGTCGACACCGGCTTCCTCCAGGGCCGCGCGGGGTCCCGAGAGCCATGATCCGAGTGCTTGCCTTTTGTCCACCCGTCCACGGTACTGGGCGCGCGGGACGAAGCCGACAGGTGGGGTGGTGCGGGCCGGATCCGGTTAACTTCGGTGAAACAAATGGGTCACGCCCGAGAAATCACCCGTCCCTAGGGTCGGGACGAGCGTGTGCCACCGCACTGGCCGCACGAACGAACTACCACCCCGGCTCGGGAAACAGCCGGGAGTAGGAGGAGCTGGATGTCCCAGAACGCCGACGACATCAAGAAGCTGATCGCGGACGAGAAGGTTCAGTTCGTCGATGTCCGCTTCTGCGACCTGCCGGGCGTGATGCAGCACTTCACGGTGCCCGTCGATGCGTTCGACCCGGACGAGGAGCTGGCGTTCGACGGCTCGTCGATCCGTGGGTTCCAGGCGATCCACGAGTCGGACATGGCACTGCGGGCGGACCTGTCCACGGCGAAGCTGGACCCGTTCCGCCGCGACAAGACGCTCAACATCAACTTCTTCATCCACGACCCGATCACGGGCGAGCAGTACTCCCGTGACCCGCGCAACGTCGCGAAGAAGGCGGAGGCGTACCTCGCGTCGACCGGTGTCGCGGACACCGCGTACTTCGGTCCCGAGGCCGAGTTCTACGTCTTCGACTCGGTGCGGTTCGCGACGTCCGCGAACGAGAGCTTCTACCACATCGACTCCGAGGCGGGCGCCTGGAACACCGGTGCGGTCGAGAACAACCGTGGGTACAAGGTCCGCTACAAGGGCGGGTACTTCCCGGTCGCCCCGGTGGACCACTTCGCCGACCTGCGTGCGGAGATCTCCCTGGAGCTGGAGAAGTCCGGCCTCAAGGTCGAGCGTCAGCACCACGAGGTGGGCACCGCCGGGCAGGCGGAGATCAACTACAAGTTCAACACGCTGCTCGCGGCGGCCGACGACCTCCAGCTCTTCAAGTACATCGTGAAGAACGTGGCGTGGCGCAACGGCAAGACCGCGACGTTCATGCCGAAGCCGATCTTCGGTGACAACGGTTCGGGCATGCACGTCCACCAGTCGCTGTGGGCGAACGGCGACCCGCTGTTCTACGACGAGGCCGGTTACGCGGGCCTGTCGGACACGGCCCGCTACTACATCGGCGGCATCCTCAAGCACGCTCCGTCGCTGCTCGCCTTCACGAACCCGACGGTGAACTCGTACCACCGCCTGGTCCCGGGCTTCGAGGCGCCGATCAACCTGGTGTACTCGCAGCGCAACCGCTCCGCCGCGATGCGTATCCCGATCACCGGGTCCAACCCGAAGGCCAAGCGCGTCGAGTTCCGCGCGCCCGACTCCTCCGGCAACCCGTACCTGGCCTTCTCCGCGCTCCTCCTCGCGGGCCTCGACGGCATCAAGAACAAGATCGAGCCCGCCGAGCCGATCGACAAGGACCTCTACGAG
The DNA here is from genome assembly GCA_036569285.1 of Streptomyces sp. Lineage (GTDB taxonomy): Bacteria > Actinomycetota > Actinomycetes > Streptomycetales > Streptomycetaceae > Streptomyces. The sequence goes on along the minus strand of DATCQX010000571.1, from coordinate 7,761 downwards.
CTGGCCCCCGAGGAGCACGCGGGCGTCGCCCAGGTCCCGACCTCCCTGAACGCCGTCCTCAACGCCCTGGAGTCGGACCACGAGTTCCTCCTCGCCGGCGACGTCTTCACGTCCGACCTCATCGAGACGTGGATCGACTTCAAGCGCACGAACGAGATCGCGCCGCTCCAGCTGCGTCCGCACCCGCACGAGTTCGAGCTGTACTACGACGTGTGATCGACGCTGTCGACAGCATCTGAGCCTGGGGCCGCCATCCGCGAGGGTGGCGGCCCTTCGCCGTCTGCTGAGGGCCGTCTGTCGAGTGCACAATGGCGGGCATGGATCTGACCACAGCACGTGCTCTGCTGTCTGTCGCGGTTCAAGAGGCGCGCGCCGGGCTCGCGGAGGGGGGCATTCCCATCGGGGCGGCGTTGTACGGGGCGGACGGGGAGTTGTTGGGGCGGGGGCACAATCGGCGGGTGCAGGACGGGGACCCGTCCCTGCATGCGGAGACGGCGGCGTTCCGGGCGGCGGGGAGGCAGCGGGGGTATGGGGGGACGACGATGGTGACGACGCTGTCTCCCTGTTGGTATTGCAGTGGGCTGGTGCGGCAGTTCGGGATTTCGCGGGTGGTCATCGGGGAGGCGGAGACGTTTCACGGTGGGCATGACTGGCTGGCCGAGCATGGGGTGGAGATCGTGCTGTTGGACGACCCCGAGTGCACGGAGATGATGCGGGACTTCATCGCTGCGGAGCCGGAGTTGTGGTTCGAGGACATCGGGGAGTCGTATCGTGGAACGCATGGCTGAGAAGGACGAAGAGGAACGGGAGTTCGATCTTCGGTGGGCCGAGGGGGCCGTGCACAAGGAGCCGTCGGCTCGGGCGCGGATGCTTGCGGCCAAGTGGAAACAGGAGCCGCCGGAGGCCGTGCCGTTCCGGGGGGAGGCGGCGGGGCGCGGGCGGAGGATCAGGATGCCCAGGGTGCGGCCGGCGGCCGATTCGCCGTGGCGGTCCGTGGTGCTGGTGTTCGGGATCGTCGCGCTGTTGATCGTCGTACTGGGGTACAGCGGGTACCAGGGAGTTTAGGGTTTCGGCAGCTTTTGCCTTGAGCGGGGCTGTTCAGGGACTGTTCATGGGGTGGCCGCGCGCACACTGGGCGTAGGGGCGAGTGCCTGACTGCGGGGTGATGCAGATGCGGAGCCGTTTCCGGAGCGACCGGCAGTTGACCGTGCGGATGACGGTCACGATGTTCTTGCTGGGGTTGCTGTACGTGGGGTTCGTCGCTGCCCTGATCGTGTTGCTGAAGTCGTGGGTCCTGGTCGTGGTGGTCGTCGCCGCGATGCTCGGCGCCCAGTACTGGTTCTCCGACCGGATAGCGCTGTTCGCGATGCGCGGGAAGGTCGTGGAGCGCGAGGAGTACCCCGAGCTGCACGCGGTCGTGGACCGGCTGTGCGCGCTCGCGGACATGCCGAAGCCCGTCGTCGCCGTCTCCGACATGGCCATGCCGAACGCGTTCGCGACGGGCCGAGGCCCGGACAACGCGGTGGTGTGCGTGACGACGGGGCTGCTGGACCGGCTGGAGCCGGCGGAGCTGGAGGGCGTGCTGGCGCACGAGCTGTCGCACGTGGCGCACAAGGACGTCGCGGTGATCACGATCGCCTCGTTCCTCGGCGTGCTCGCGGGCCTGATCGTCCGCTTCGCCCTGTACTCGCAGATGTTCGGCGGCCGGGACCGCAAGGACCAGAACACGGTCGCCGTGTTCGCGGCCGTCCTCGGCGTCTCGATGGCCGTCTACGCGCTGAGCTTCCTGCTGATCCGCGCCCTGTCCCGGTACCGGGAGCTGGCGGCGGACCGCGCCGCGGCCCTGCTGACCGGCCGCCCCTCGGCGCTCGCGTCAGCCCTGACGAAGGTGGACGGCGACATCGCCCGCATCCCCTCGAAGGACCTGCGGACGGCGCAGGCGTTCAGCGCGTTCTACTTCACCCCGGCGCTCGGCGCCGAACCGGGCCTCGCCCGGTACTTCTCCACCCACCCGACCCTGGACCAGAGGCTGGAGCAACTCGGCAGGATCTCCACCGAGTTGGGCGAGCCCGTAGGAAAGACTGACTGATGGGGCTGCTGGACATCCTGCTGGGCCGGACCAAGCCGGTCGCACCCGACCTGGACCAGCTCTTCGCGCTGCCCTCGGCCGCGGTCACCCTGGAGGCGGCGACCGGTCTCACCCCGACCGGCGTCGGCGCGGTGTGCTTCGCGACGGTCGAGGGCTCGGCGTTCGACCAGACGCACCGCGAGGTGCAGGCCCTCCTGGACGCCGACACCGAACGCACCGGCCCCCCGGTCGAGTTGACCCGTGACACGTACGGCTACTCCTGGCTCGTCTCCCGCCGCTCCCCCGACGACCTCTACGCCCTCGTCAACGACCTGCACGCGGTGAACAGTTCGATGGAGGTCAACGGGTTCGGCCCGCAACTCCTGTGCTCCCTGGCCGGGTTCACGGACGGCTCCGGGCGAAGACTCGCGCTGGTGTACCTGTACAAGCGGGGCACGTTCTACCCGTTCGCCCCGCTGGGCACTTCCGGGCGCCGGGACAACGCACTGGAGTTGCAGGTCAAGGCGGCTCTGGTGAACGACCTGAAGGTCGAGCAGGACCTCGGCCGGTGGTTCCCGGTGTGGGGCGCGCCGGGGATCTGACAGCCCGGGTCCCGTCGCACGTGGCCGCGAGCGACGGGACCTATGCGGTTGTGTTCGCCGTCAGGTACGGATCCCCCGCCCGGATCGCTCAGTTCAGCCCTTCAGCGTCCCCCGCACCGCCTCCTCCGTCCGCGCCACGACCGCCGTCCCGTCGTCGGCGGTGATGATGGGCCGCTGGATGAGCTTCGGGTGCGCCGCGAGGGCGGCGATCCAGCGGGCGCGGGACGCGTCGTCGCGCGGCCACTCCTTCAGGCCCAGCTCCTTGGCGTCGGCCTCCTGCGTGCGGACGATGTCCCACGGCTCCAGGCCGAGCCGGCCGAGGACGGCGCTGATCTCGGCCTCGCTCGGGACGTCCTCCAGGTAGCGGCGGACGGTGTACTCGGCGCCCTCCGCGTCGAGGATCGTGAGGGCGCTGCGGCACTTGGAACAGGCGGGGTTGATCCAGATCTCCATGCCGCCAACGGTAGCGCCGAACGCTCCCGTGAGCCCCCTGAAAGGGCCTTTGATCAGGGGCGATTGTCAGTGGGGGACAGTAGAATAGAAGCAGTGTTCGAGGGTGTCGCCGGGGGGATCGGACGCTTCCCGGCGGTGTCCTGACCGCAACAGGAGGTTGTCTGTGTCCACTGTCCTGTTCGACCTGCCGTACGCCCCCGTCGAGAAGCACCCGCTGCCCGCCGGCCGCCCGCGCGAGTGGTACATCTCCCACAACCGCCGCCTCAAGGCCATGCGCCTCGCCATCGCCCTCCTCGACTCGGGCGTCTTCGTCCCGAACCAGGCCCGCAACGAGAGGATCCGCTCCACGGCCGAGCGCATCGGCATCCACCCGCCGTCGGACACGACGTGCCACATGGTGCGGGCGCTGATGCGGTACTCGCGGTAGGGGTTGGTTTCAGGGCCGGGTGCGCTGTGCACCCGGCCCTTTCCTCATGCGTACGTCGCCATCAGGCCGCGTACGTAGGCCTCCATCCGCTCGCCCAGGAGTTCGGGGGTCAGGTCGGTGCGGCCCGACTCCCGCCAGGGGGCGGCGAGTCGGCTCGCGTCGGACGCGTAGGCGAGGCAGTCGAGGAGGCGCCAGTAGAGGTGGTCGGCGCCGTCGGCCAACCGGCGTCCGCCGTGGGCCTCGTAGCGTGCGCGGAAGCCCAACCCGGCCTGGGGGCCGTGCAGGAGGGTCAGGGCGGTCGAGCAGTGGGCGACGTCCAGATCGGCCGGGCCCCAGGAGGTCTCCACCCAGTCGACGACGCCGCTGACCCTCAACTCCTCGCCCTCGCCCTGGAAGAGGACGTTCCCGGGGTGGAAGTCCCGGTGCAGGAAGCAGCCTTCGTACGCCGGGGGGTCGCGGCGGATGACGTCCACCGCGCGCTCCCACAACTCCCCCTCCGGGACGCGGACTCGGTCGGCGGAGGTCCATGCCTGGTAGTCGCGGGGGCGGTCGTCGGGGGTCACGGCGTGGATGTCGGCGAGGAGCCGGGCGAGGAGGTCCATGCGGCGGTCGGCGTCCTCGTCCTCGAAGCGGACCTCTCCGGGGAGGAGGGACATCGCGAGGGAGGGGTGGTCGCAGTGGTCGGCGGTGGCGTCCACGCCGATCAACCTGGCGGCGGGGATGGTCGGTTGGTCCGCGAGGAGGGTGAGGATCCGCGCCTCGCGGGTGAGGAGGCCGGGGGCGTGGCGGCGGAAGAAGGGCTTCACGAAGGTGCGGAGGACGACGTCGTCGCCTTCGGCGTCGAACGTGACGCGGCGCATCCGGGAGGTCCAGCCGCCCTTCAGCGCCGTCGAGTTGGTGGGGGTCTTGCCTGTCTGCTCGGCCAGCCATTCCCAAGTCGCCGTCCAGCCTTGGCCGGTGAGGAGGTTTGCGACCAACTCCTTTCGCGCTTGCGGGTGGTCCCGGTACCAGATGCCCAACTGGTGGTCCGCGCCGTCCAGTTCGACCCTGCTGTACTGGGCGTTCGCCGTGAGGGCGTCCTCGATGGCCTCTGTGACCTCCTGGGGGATCACGTCGTCCGTCTCCGGTACGAGGAGGAGGGCGCGGCCGGGGTAGGAGCGGAGGGTGTTCAGGGCGGGTGAGGTGCGCCAGGAGCCCGGGGTGCGGATGATCCGGGTGAAGTCGCCTCTGGTGAAAGGTTCGTCCCACGCTTGCGCGGCGTAGACGGCGGGGGCGCCGAGGGCGATCGCCTTGACCCTGTCGCCGTAGTGGGCGATGAGGTCGGCGACCGTCTGTCCGCTCATGCTGAAGCCGACGAGGATCAGGGGGCCGTCGGCGGGGGTGTACGTGTCGATCACGCCCGTCGCCTGCTCGAAGCGGCGTCTCAGGCTCAACTCCCCCAGTTCGCCGGTGCTTTCGCCGTGGCCGGAGAAGTCGAAGGCCAGGGCACGGCAGCCGTGTGCCGTGAACTCCTCGGCCAGCGGGAGGAGTCGGGCCTTGCTGCCGCGTCCGGCGCCGTGCAGGAGGACGGCCGTGGTGGTGGCGGTGGGCGGGCCGCCGTGCACGCCGCTGAGGAGGTCGCCGCCGGCGTCGTACTCGTACGAGAAGGGAGTCAGCTCGGGCATGGGTTCATTGATACATCCGCGCGTCGGGGGAACCCGGGGAGGGGTCGGGAGGAGGCCGTCATGGGGATCGTCGGGATCGTCGTCCTGGTCGTGCTCGGGTTCGGGAATCACGTGTGGTGGCTTGCCGCGGTCGCGCTGTATCTGTTGCTGCGGCGGCCTTCGGGGGCCGTGGAGAACGGGCGGCCGGGGTCTTATCAGGCCTATCGGGAGCGGCGGGACCGGCAGGCTCGGTGGGAGCGGAGGTATCGGCGGGAGCGGAGTCGGAGGTGGTTCTGAGGGGGCGTGAGGGGCGGTTCTCGGCGGTTTCCCGGCGGTTCCCGTCCGGGCAACCGCATCGCATACGAGTCGTCGTCCGGACGGGCCGTGCGCAGCCGTCCGCGGCCCCCTGCCTCACCGCGTGAATCTCGCCACAGCACCCCCAGGTAACACGGGGTTCACATATGAGCAATGGTCGGGAAATCGCCTGTTGACAGGGTGCCGGTATTCGACACGGCGCCCCAGTGCCGTAGCGCCGCCGCACCCGCAAGTGCGCCAGGACATACCCCGAAGGATGTGGCCCGTGACCTTCAAGGCTGAGTACATCTGGATCGACGGCACCGAGCCGACGGCCAAGCTGCGTTCCAAGACGAAGATCGTCACGGGCGCGTTCGGCGGGCTCGACACGCTGCCGATCTGGGGCTTCGACGGGTCCTCCACGAACCAGGCCGAGGGGCACTCCTCCGACCGTGTGCTGAAGCCGGTCTTCACCTGTCCGGACCCGATCCGGGGCGGGGACGACGTCCTCGTCCTGTGCGAGGTCCTGGAGATCGACATGACCCCGCACGTGTCCAACACGCGTGCCGCGCTGGTCGAGGTCGCGGCGCGGTTCGCCGCGCAGGAGCCGATCTTCGGTATCGAGCAGGAGTACACGTTCTTCAAGGACGGCTACCCCCTCGGCTTCCCCAAGGGCGGCTTCCCGGCCCCGCAGGGCGGCTACTACTGCGGTGTCGGCGCGGACGAGATCTTCGGCCGTGACGTCGTCGAGGCGCACCTGGAGAACTGCCTGAAGGCGGGCCTCGCGATCTCCGGCATCAACGCCGAAGTCATGCCCGGCCAGTGGGAGTTCCAGGTCGGCCCGGTCTCCCCGCTGGAGGTCTCCGACCACCTGTGGGTGGCGCGTTGGCTGCTCTACCGCACCGCCGAGGACTTCGGGGTCTCCGCGACGCTGGACCCGAAGCCGGTGAAGGGCGACTGGAACGGGGCGGGCGCGCACACCAACTTCTCCACGAAGGCGATGCGGGAGTCGTACGACGCGATCATCACCGCCGCGGAGTCGCTGGGCGAGGGGTCGAAGCCGCTGGACCACGTCAAGAACTACGGCGCCGGCATCGACGACCGGCTGACCGGTCTGCACGAGACCGCTCCCTGGAACGAGTACTCGTACGGCGTCTCCAACCGCGGTGCGTCCGTGCGTATCCCGTGGCAGGTCGAGAAGGACGGCAAGGGGTACATCGAGGACCGTCGTCCGAACGCGAACGTCGACCCGTACGTGGTGACGCGTCTGCTGGTGGACACGTGCTGCTCGGCGCTGGAGAAGGCCGGGCAGGTCTGAGTCCGATCTTTCGAGTGGGGCGCCCCTTTGGAGGGGGCGCCCTTCTCGCGTTTCCGGGGGTGGGGGCGTCCATTCTGTGAGAGAGGGGTCCTGTAACGGGCCTCTGTCTGCTTCAATGTGGGCATGGCCAGCTTCCAGAAGTGCGATGCGACGGGTCGCCATGACCTTGAGCCGTTCTGGCCTTCCCGTCAGCATCATGACTTCGATCGGGTGTGTTGTCGCGCGGTGAACGCGCCGGCCCTCTAAAGCCGTACATCCCGGTCTTCGGCCGGCGCGAACAGGTACGTCCCTCGGCGGGGCCCGACCACGAATCGGGGCCGCCGGTCCTCCTGACGAACTTCTCGCGCGAAAGAGCTGACGTCTCATGGCGACCACCACCACTCGTTCCCTGTCCTCCGCGCCGTCCTTCAACGCGCCCGCGTCTTCTCCCTCCGCCTCGCCCCGGCATCGGCTGCGGGCCGTCGATCGCGACGAGGTCGTGGAGATCGCGGACTTCCTTCCGCCGGGGGCCACTTGGCTGCCGGCGCCGGCCCATACGCTGCCGTCCCTTCCCGGGCAGCCGCCCATGATCGGGTATCTGGTTCTTGTACCGGCGGATCAGCAGTTGCCGTTTTTGCCGGTGCGGGGTGGGGGTGACCTCGGCGCCGGTGTGGGGGGCAACGCGGGTGCGGGTGGTGACACAGGTGACGACTCCGTCGTCCGCATCGACTCCGTCCAGCGGACCGCCTTCGTCGACGGGGTCGAACTCGATCTGACCTACCTGGAGTTCGAGCTCCTCGCGCATCTCGTCTCGCATCCCAACCGGGTGCATACGCGGGATCAGCTCGTCACCACGGTGTGGGGGTACGGGCATGTCGGTGACGGGCGGACCGTGGATGTCCATGTCGCCCGGCTGCGGCGGAAGTTGGGGGTTCGGCGGCAGGCGATTCAGACGGTTCGGAGGGTGGGGTACAAGT
>DATCQX010000570.1:0-24910 GCA_036569285.1 Streptomyces sp. | reverse complement strand
GGCACATCAAGGTCCTGGTTCTCTCATGCCTCACCCCACCCGTTTTATCCGCATTCTCTGCGGTATACCCATTGCGCTCTCTGTCGGCATCCTCTCCACCGGCTGCTCCGCAGCCTCCACCTCCGAGCGCGCGTCACCCCGTTCTCAGTCCACCGCCCCACAAACTGGGTCCGCTTCTCCTTCCTCTGGCGAAGAGGCACCCAGCAACGCCGTAACCACCGATGTAGCGGCCACCGCCCGAGAGTTCACCAAGGCGTACGCCGGGCACGATGCCCGTGTTGGCGGTGACCTGTCATACGCGGATGCCAGCGAGCGCGCGGCAAAGTTCGCGGCCGGTGATCTGGCGGAGGCCCTTATCCAGAAGCGTCCGGGACAGGACGCTCCGTGGGCGGCCCTGCGTGCCGAACAGGCCCGGCAGTCCGTCGCGGTGACCTCGGTGGAGGTTCCGGACGGCGCTCCCGCCATCACCTCGTCGAGTGCGCTTGTCCGCGTCAGCTACGTCCTGACGACGACCCCGAAGTCCGAGGCTCCCCTGCTCAGCCGTGAGCAGCTCGCGCTGCGTCTGGAGCGCATCCCCGCCGGCTGGCGGGTCGTCGCGTTGCCCTGGGCGTGACAGCGGATGGCGAAGAAGACCGTGCAGGTGGTGCTCGGCCTGGTCGTCGCGATGGCTCTCTCCGGTGTCACCCTGCTGGCGACCTTCGGCGGTGCGGACAGCGCGTCCGCGCAGGAGACCGGCCCCGGGGGTGAAGTCGCCGCGAGCGCCGATGTCCCGGCCTCGGTGCGGGCGCTCGTCGGCAAGTACGCGGGGAAGTGCCCTCAGGTCACCGCGTCGTTGCTGGCCGCTCAGCTCTACACCGAGTCGCACTTCGACGCGAAGGCGAAGAGTCCGGTGGGTGCGTTGGGGATCGCACAGTTCATGCCGGGGACGTGGTCGGTGTACGGCGTGGACGGGGACGGCGACGGGGTGAAGGACGTCTTCAACCCGGCGGACGCCGTCGCGGCGCAAGCGGCCTACGACTGTGTCCTCGCGAAAGAAGTCGGGGCCGTGCCGGGGGACTCGACGGACAACATGCTCGCGGCGTACAACGCGGGCGCCGGTGCGGTGCTGAAGTTCGGAGGCGTCCCGCCGTACTCGGAGACCCGGAACTACGTGAAGGCGATCCGGGATCTGGCCGCGAAGTGGGCGGCCAGTGGCACGAGTTCGCCCGCCGGTAAGGGTGCGGCTGTGGCCATCGCCGCTGCGAAGACCGCGCTGGGGAGCTGGTACCAGTGGGGCGGCGACTGCGCCCCGCCGTACACCGGGCAGAACGGTTGTGACTGCTCGTCGCTCACCAAGATGGCGTGGAGCCATGCCGGGGTCAACCTCCCGCGGGTCACCTACGACCAGGTCCGCGCGGGAACGGCCGTCAAGAGCATCTCCCAACTTCAGCCGGGGGACCTGTTGTTCAGCGTTCCCGGCGCTTCGGGGCCGGAGCACGTCGGGATGTACATCGGTGACGACCAGGTCATCGAGGCACCGCACACCGGTGCTCAGGTCCGGATCAAGCCCCTCAGTTTCTGGGCGCCGCAGGTGATCGCCATGCGGCACATCGGCTGACTTCTCAGCACTTCACTTCCTCCCAACTGACCTACATCTCAAGGGACTTCACATGCATGCCCTCTTTTCTGCGGTCTCCGAACCCTCCCTCGCAGCAGGGATCGACACGGTGTCCGGCGTGAAGCCGGACTGGGGGCCGTTCTCGACGCTCGGGAACACCGCGAAGGTGATCCTCGGCGTCATCGCCGCCGTCGTCCTCGCTGCGGGTGTCGGGGCGTTTCTCGTCGGACTCGGAAAGTCCAAAGGGTGGGTGGGTGAGGGCCACTCGACGATGGACAGTTCGCGGGGCAAGGGGATGATGGTCGGCGGTCTCGTCTGCGTCTTCCTCGTCGCGTCCCTGGGCACTCTCGTCACCATCACCTACGGGATGGGTGTGTGACCGTGGGTTCCTCTCGTCCGGCTCGGGAGAAGAGCGCGAAGCTGTGGACCGTCGGCGCCGGTATCGTCGCGGCACTCACGGTCTGCGGCCTCACTCTGACCGCCCTCGTCGACTCCAACTCGACCACAGAATCAGCAAATTCGTCTCCGGTCGTCATCGCGCCGTCGAGCGGCGGGACTCGGGGCCAGAACACCGGCGGTGCGCCGGTCGGCTACCCGCGCACCGAGGCCGGCGCGAAGGCCGCCGCCGCCAACTACATCACCATCAGCGGCAGTTCCGCTTTCCTGGCGGACAAGGCCGTGCGGCATCGTGCGATCAGGGTCATGTCCTCCGCGCGCACGGCGCCAGACGCCGTCAAGGAGGCCGACCGCTCCGCCGGTCCCTCCAGCACGAAATCGACCGTCGCACGGACTGGTGTCCTAGCCGCCCATGTCCTCGGTTTCGATATCCACAAGGCCACGGTTCGCCTGTGGACAACTACCGTGCGTGGAAGCGCAGTCGGAGCCACGTCGCCCCAACTCGCCTTCCGTTCGGTCACGGTCGGGCTCGTTTGGGAGCGCGGCGACTGGAAGGTGTCGAGCAGTTCGTCCGGTCCTGGTCTGGTGGCGCCGGTCGACGTTCAGCAGACGGTGAACGTGGCCGGGGACTTCGCGGACTACGCGGCACGTCAGGCCATAGATCCCGTGGTCAGCGGCGTAGTTGGCGCTGACGGCTTCCCGGCGTTGTACGCCCGGACGGCGGCCGGTGCGCGTGCTGCGGCGACCAGTGCGGTCCAGTTGTACGGCGATCCGCGTTTCTTCACGGACAGTTCGTGGCGTCACCGGATGCTCGCCGCGACGGCCTCGCCGGACACCCTCAGCTCGACGAAAGCCAACTCGGACTCGACCGCGCGCCTGGTTGTGGACAACCGTGGCCTCGGTGCCGACGGGAAGACCTCGGACGGGTCCCCGCTGGTCACGAGGACGACGGTGCTCGGCGTGCGGTCGGTGGCGTACTCGGAGCAGGCCGCGAGCGTCGAGTTGTGGACGGCGTCGGTGGGCGGGATCGCGGGGGGCGACGAGACGCAGCGTCCGCGGATCGCGTTTCTGAGGATGACGGTGGATCTGGTGTGGAGCGGCGGGAGTTGGAGGACGACGGCGGTGACGCCGGGGGAGCCGCTCGTGCCGTCGTTCTCGGCGACCGAGGCGGCGTCGGCGGCGGAGCGGTTCGTCGAGGTGGGGGGTGTGGGCGATGCGCCTGCGACTGCGTGAGGACGCGCCGGGGCTGCTGGCCCTAACGCGGACAGGGTCAACAAATAGGTGGGGGCGTCGAGTTCGGACGATCGCCGTCGTCAATGTCGTCGTCGCGTTCCTCTTCGTGCCGTCGGCGGTGGCGAACCCGTTCTGCTACATCCCGATGGTCTGCGAGGTGAAGGCGGCCGTCGACTTCGTGCAGGACCCGCTGGGGTTCCTGCTCCAGAAGCTGACGGAGGCGAACATCTGGTTCCTCCAGAAGATGCTGGAGCTGATCCAGAACACGACGAAGGTCGACCTGACGTCGGCGGCGTTCCTGAAGCAGTACGCCATCATCTTCGCGTTCAGCTCGCTGATCACGGTCGCCCTATGGCTGATCGCGGTCGGCAAGCGGGCGGTGCGGGGGGTGGGGCTGACCGCGGCGGTCGGGGAGGCGGTGGGTTTCCTGGTGCTCCAGTTCTTCGTCAACGCGATGACGCCTGCGTTCATGGCGCTGCTGATGCGGGCGATCGACGAGGTGACGGATGTCTTCGAGCCGTACGCGACGGCGAACTTCAAGCCGTTCCTGGAGAACATGCTCAAGGTGATGGCGGCGGAGCCCAACGAGGGTGTCGGGGTGCTGATCGTCGTCAACCTGGTCATGCTGTGCGGGGCTCTGCTGATGTGGGTCGAGCTGCTCGTGCGGGGTGCGGCCATCTACGTCGCCGTCGCGCTGGGGCCGGTGGTGAACGCCGGTCTCGTGGACCGGGATCTGTGGGGCAAGAGCAAGAAGTGGTTCGGCGCGGTGTTCGCGATCGGGCTGTCGAAGCCGATCCTGTTCGCGCTGCTCGGGCTCGGCGGGGCGATCCTCAGCGATTCGACGGGGAGCCTGTCCGACACGGCGTCCAAGACGCTGGTGGGTGCGCTGATCCTGCTCGCGGCGGTCTTCGCGAGCGCCACGCTCTACAAATGGCTGCCGGCGTTCGGGGACGAGATGGCGCAGTTGCACCACGACCGGAAGTCGATGCAGTCCTCCGGTCCGGCCGCCGCCGTCGACGGTCCCGCGCAGCATGCGAACCGGGCCATGGGGATGCATCTTCAGGACTCCATGGTCGGTGGGCGGTACGGCATGGCCGCAGGGCCGAGAGCCTCGTCCGTTGCGGGCGGTCGTGCCGGGACGGCCAGTGCCAAGGCGATGACCGGTTCCGGTTCTGCGGCGGGTGCTGCCGCCGGTCCCGTGGGGGTCGGGGTGATGGTCGCCAAGGCCGGTGCCGACGCGGTGAAGAGCAAGGCGGCGAGTTCTCCCGGCGCGCAAAGCTCGGGTGCTCCGGCTGCCGCTCGGCCTCAGGGCAACGGTTCGGACTCGGTCGTCGGCCCCACCAGCGGGCGGGGGGCACCGACTCCCGCGCGCGGCCCACTGTCGAGCCCTCCATGGCCTCCGGCAGCTCCGGCGCCGTCACCTCCCGCCCCGCGGCCTCCCGTGAGCGGCCCTCCCCTCACCCCTCCGCCCTCCGACAAGGACTCCTAGCTCATGGCAACGCGTACGTATCAGTTCGGAAAGCACCGCCCCACCGGCCTGGTGGGCCGCCGCGACCTCGGCGAACAGGCCGTCCTCGGCGGTGGCGCCGGGATCGGCGTCCTGGGCGGCTTCCTCTTCAACGGCATCCCGGTGCTCGCCGGGACCGCTCTCGTCGTCCCGATCGTGACGGCGGCCCTGCTCGTCTACCTGCCCTACCGGCCGAAGGGCACCGCGCAGCGCCGTACGGTCTACCGCTGGTGGCGGATCAGCCGCTACCACCGCAAGGCACTCGCGCGGACCGGCGGAGTGTGGGTCTCCCCGGCGGTCGAGGCCGGTGTACGGCGGGACGGGACTCCGCCGGACGCCGCTCTGGTGAGCCCGGAGGGGGTCGCCGGGATGACGTGGGTGGCGACGACCGTGCGCGGGCAGCGTGCGGTGGTCGTCCTCCAGCCGGAGGCCGGCTGTGTGACCGCCACTCTGGAAGTCGCCTCGCCGGGGCTGGGTGGCAAGGAGGTGGGCGAGCAGGTCGTGGCACTGGAGCGCTGGGGTGAGCTGCTCGACGCGTTCGGCAACACCGAGGAGCACCCCGTCAAGCGCATCCAGGTGCTGGCCCGGCAGATGAAGAGCGACCCGCACGCGCATCAGCGTTTCATCGCCCAGCGGGACGCTTCCCGGGCGACCGCCGGTGTCCCGTCCTGGTTGAAGGAGTCGTACGACGTCCTCGCCGATGCCGTGTCGACCTCGGCGGAGGAGCACCGCTACTACGTCACCGCGCACGCGCGTTTCACCCGCGACCTGGCGGCCGACGGCGCGTCGCGGGGCGTCGGTGACGAAGGGGTCGCCGCCGCGATGGCCGCGTGCATGGAGGAGCTGTGGGCGCGGTGCGAGGACGCCGACCTGTCGGTGGTGGCGCCGCTGGACGAGGGCCGGATGACGGCGTTCATCCGCAACAGCTACGACCCCGACCACCCGATCTGGGACACCGGCCTGGCCCGGCCGCACGCCTTCCCCCGCAACGTCGACGTCCGCAACGGCACCCACGTCGCGACCCGCGCGGCGGGCTCGACCGGCAGCTGGTTCCACGCGACCGCCGCCGTCACCCACTGGCCCTCCACGCCCGTCGGCCCGGACTTCCTCTCGCCGCTGCTGATCGGGATGCCGGACGTGATCCGCACGATCGCGATCACCCAGGACCTCGAACCCAACGACAAGGCCGTGGACCGGATGCTCGCCGAGGACACCAACAACCAGGCCGAGATGCACCGTGACCGCCAGCGCGGCAAGAACATCGACCCGCGCGACGTGATCGCGGCCGACGCGACCGGCTCCCGCGGCATGGCCCTGGCCGCCTCGGGCGCGGCCGGTGCCTCCGTCGTCGGCTACATCACCGTCTCCGCGCGCAGCGCCGCCGAGCTGGAGAAGACCAAGCGCACCACCGCGTCCCGCGCCCGCAACGCGCACCTGCGCATCGAGTGGCTCGACCTGGAGCACGCCCGCGCGTTCACCACCACCCTGCCGTTCGCCGGAGGCATCAAGTGACCGGATTTCTGAGCCCTTTGCACGAGACCGTGCGGCGTCCGCTGCACACGGAGACGACGACCAGCCAGGCCCTCTACCTGCCGATCGCGCCGCCCACCCTCGGAACGGCGGGCGCGATCGTCGGCCGCGAGCTGTACTCCGGGAAAGCCTTCGTGTACTGCCCGTTCAGCGCCTTCGGGGACGGTCTGCCCGGCGGCAACATGATCGTGCTCGGCGACACCGGGCGCGGAAAGAGTGCCCTGACCAAGACGTACGCGGCCCGGCAGATCCGGCTGGGCCGCAAGGTCGTCGTCCTCGACACGAAGGAGCAGAAGGAGCGGGAAGAGGGCGAGTGGGCGGCGCTCGGGCGCTCGCTCACCGGGTCGGCGCCGGTGCGGTTCGCTCCCGGCGGGGGTGCGGGGTCCTCCTGCATCAACCCGATGGACCCGGCGATCGCAGGCAAACGGCAGGTCGAGCTGGTCCGCACGATCGTCGAACTCGGCCTGGGGCGCCCGCTCGACGAGTTCGCCGGCTCCGCGCTGCGGCTCGCGATCCACCGCGCGCACGAACGGGCCGCCCTGGACGGCCGTACGCCGGTCCTCGCGGATGTCGCCGCCGCTCTGCGTTCGCCCGATGTGGCGGACGCCGAGGTGAAGAAGCGGACGTGGGAGGAGCTGCTCGGGGACGGGCTGGAGGCGTCCTACGTCCTGGACCGGCTGTGCGGCACCGAGACCGGGGATCTGGTCGGGATGCTCGACGGCCCCACCAGCCTGAGCATCGACCTCGACGCCGACATGGTCGTCTTCGACCTCACCAAGGTGCCCTCCGGGGGCGTCGCGATGACGATCCTGGTCGCGGTGATCTCCGTGTTCCTGGAGGAGGTGTGGCTGCGGCCGGTGTGCGAGTGCGGCGCCGAACCGGGACGGCACGAACGGCGGGTCGTGGACGCCAACTCCGGTGCATGGGAGCTGGGTTCGTGCACGGCGACCGGGTGCGCGCGCTACACGCAGCGCAAGCGCATCCTCGTCTGCGAGGAGGCGTGGCACATCCTCGGTACCCCTCAACTCGCCGCGCTGCTGGAGAAGTTCCTCAAGTTCGCGCGCGGGTACGGGCTGTCGTGCATCTTCATCGTCCACCACCTCAGCGACATCGACGACAGCCCCGAGACGCAGGCCGCGCTGAAGATGGCGGACACCGTCGTCGTGTACTCGATGAAGAAGGCGGAGGCCGAGGACACCGTCCAACGCCTCGGGCTTCCCGCGTGGACGGCGGAGCACATCATGCGGCTGCGGCGCGGGGTCGCGCTGTGGAAGGTCGGGGAGGTCATCTACCCCGGTGTGCAGCACCTGTTGACCGAGGCAGAGCAGCATCTGTGCTTCTCCAGCGGCTCGATGAGCGACCTGGCGACCACGGCATGAGCGCCGTCGTCCGGGAGGACATCGATCTCCTGCACTCCGAGTGCCTCGCGCTCGCCCGGCGCACGGCCCGTCTCGCCGCCGAACTCGACCGAGGGGTGCACGCGGCGACGGCGGGACGGCTGTACGGGGCGGTCCGTGAGATCTGGCAGGCGTCGGAACTGCTGCACGCCGCGTTCCATCACGCGCCCTCCGACGGTCCGTCGATCGCGCGGCTGTGCGGGCGGCGGATGCGCTACCTCGCCGCCCGCGTCTCCCGACGGAGGTCCCGGTGAACGCCGTCTCGGCCGCGTCGTACGGCCTGGCCGCGCTGTGCGCGCTCGCCCTCCTGACCCTGTGGGTGTCCTCGGTGCGGAGTCGGCGCAACGCCGGGTTCGCGTCCAAGGCCCAGCTCCGGCGGCAGTTGTCCGCCAAAGCCGTCCTGCGCGCCGCCGAGATCCGCCCCTCCCTCCGCCCCTGAACTCATGGAGCACCAACTCATGCACGACCCGTACGACTTCGGATACTCGCTCGGCATCTCCCAACGCCCCAAGGGCGTCCCCCTGTGGTCTCGCGCGGACAAGGCGTGCCGGGTCATCGGCCCGATGGGCAGCGGGAAGACGCTGCGGCTGTTCGCTCCGCTGATCCGTGAGTGGCGCGGTCCGGTCCTGGCGACGTCGACGAAGCCGGACCTGGTGGAGTACACCCTCGACGCCCGGCGGGCCGGGGGCCGTCCGGTGTTCGTCTTCGACCCGCAGAACATCGCGCCGTCCCTCCCCCGCTTCCGGTGGGAGCCGATCGACGGCGCCGCGGACACGCAGATCGCGATGATGCGGGCCAAGGCGCTCGTCGCCGGTTCTCGGACGCCGGGCTCCGCGCGGCAGTCGTCCGAGGGCAGCGCCTTCTACCGCGGGCAGGCCGCCAAGGTCCTCGCCGCGATGCTGCACGCCGCAGCTCTCGACGGCGCCGGCCTCGACCACGTCCTGCGCTGGGCGCGCAAGCTCACCGACCCGGCCCCGCTGGGCATCCTCACCGCGCACCCCGGCGCGGGCCCCGGCTGGGCCGACATGCTGCGCACCGCCACGACCGGCGACAGCCGCACGGTGGGCAACACCGCCGTCACCCTCGAAGCCGCGCTGGAGCCCCTGGTACACGAAAGCGTCCTGGACGCGCTGAGGGGCGGGAAAGGTGAGGCGCCGACGGACTTCCGGGAGATCCTCGACGCGGGCGGCACCGTCTACCTGCTGGGCAAGGACTCCGAGGCCAACTCCATCGCCCCGCTCACCACCGCCCTGACGGAAGACCTCCTGGACATCGCCGAGACCCACGCCGTCTCCTCCCCGGCCGGCCGCCTCGACCCGCCCCTCCTTGGCGCACTCGACGAGGCCCCCAACATCGCGCCGATCCCCTCCCTGCGCCAACGCGTCGCCGACGGACGCGGGCGCGGCATCACCGTCGTCTACGGCCTCCAGGGCTGGGCCAGCGCCCGCGCCCGCTTCGGCGACGACACCGCCGACGAACTCGCCAGCTTCACCAACCACGTCCTCGTCTTCGGCGGCGCCAAGGACCCCGGCTTCCTCAAGGACATGTCGGAGCTGTGCGGCCAGGTCGAACGCGTCCGCACCACCCGCACCACCACGAACGGCGACCGCGGCGGCGAATCCACCGCCACCCACACCGCCCTCGAAGCCGTCCTGCGCAGCGACGAGATCAAGGCCCTCCCCGAGGGCCACGCCCTCCTCCTCGCCGACAACCTCCCGCCCGTCATCACCCGCCTCGACGGGATGTGGACCTGGGACACCTGGGACGAAATCCAAGGCCACGTCCGGGAGTTGCGGAAGGCGAACGAGGCCGAGCGGATGAAACAGGCGGTGGAAAAAGGCCGCCGGGCGGCGGCACACGCCAAGGCATGGCGGCACCGGCAGGACACGGCCGCGTGAACACGTTCCAGCCCTTCCCCGAACTCCCCGCAGCAGTCGCCGAGTACGCCGCCGCGCGGACCACCGACATCAACTCCCTGAGCAACCCGCCCCCGTGGGACCTCGGGGCACTCCCCGGCGAGGTGCTCGAACCAGTCCTGGCCTGGATCGACGCGGTCTGCCGCTGGCTGAACCAGACCTACGCCTGGCAACCCCACCAGGTCATCCCGCCCTGCTGGCAACAGCACGAACACCTCGCGTACGAGATCGCCGCGTTCGCCTTCACCCGCATCGACGCCGCCGTCGACCCCGGCGCGGTGATCATCTGGCACGAGCAGTACGACCGCTTTATCCACCGGCTGAACAACGCCCTTGGCAAGAGCGGCGACGACTGCCGAGTAGGACGCCACGAACTACGTCCCGCGCGCTTCGCCCTCTCCGCATGGCCCTCGGAAAGCCGGGCCGCTGCGCCGACTTGATCCGCCAATGCGCGGGGTACGGTTCGGAGAGCACAAGTGTCACTCCTTCCGGAGCCGTGGAAAGCCGCTACCACATCTCACCTGACGGTCAAGGCAGTTCGGACCAACTGTCTGCGGACAAACTGTCCTCACACAGCCCTTGCCCGGTGGAATTCTTCTTTCCTCCGAAGCCGCCCCCGAGGTGAGGATGCCGTCATGACACGTCGCGATCCCGAATATCCGACGTACGAATTCACGATCCCGGCCACCGTCGAAGCGGTCCCGACCGCACGCCGGCGTGTCGTCACACTGGTCAGGCGTCTCGGCATCTCCCTCCCGGATGACCTGCTCGACACCGTCGAGCTGCTGGCCAGCGAGGTCATCGCCAACGCAGTCTTGTGCTCGGGTGACACGTGCAGCGTCTCCGTGACGCACAGCCTGAAATGCGTTCGAGTCGAAGTCACCGACACGAACCCGCTGTTGCCGACCGTCTCCGAAGCCGGGCCTGACGATGAAAGCGGGCGTGGTCTCCTCCTTGTCGATACGCTGGCGGATGACTGGGGGACAGAGCCCAAGTCGTCAGGAAAAACAACCTGGTTCGAACTCAAGGCACAGCCTTCGCCCACCTGTCCGAATGACAATTCCCCTATAACTGAAGCCAGTGAGGGTTCCCGGTGCGACCGAACCTCGGCAGCCGGAGCACCTGCGTTCCACGGGTGGCCGCCCCTCGTCCGATATCCGCTTCACAGCTTCTAAGGAGAAGTTCTGCCCATGTCAGGGTTGAAAGTGACCATGTGTACGGGGAATCAGGGGAAGTTCCGCACGGCTCAGGAACACCTTGCCCCGTGGGGTATCGAGGTGGAGCAGGCTGCGGTGGACCTGGACGAGATCCAGACGACGTCGGTCACGGAGATCGCCTGCCACAAGGCCCGGCAGGCGTTCGCGGCGCTCGGGCGTCCCTTGTTCGTTGAGGACTCGGGTTTCTACATCGAGGAGTTCGGCGGCTGGCCCGGCCCGATGGTGAAGCAGGCGTTGGAAGCGTTCGGCCCGGAGGGGTTCACGCACCTCGCGGACCTCACGGCGACGCGGGCGTGCAGGTTCGCCAGTGCCGCCGTGTACGTCGACGCGGAGGGCGTGCTGCATGCGTTCGCCGACGACTCCCGCAAGCCAGGCACCATCGCGAAGACGCCGGACCGGGGCAGCGGTGAGCGGTCTTGGTCCGACCTGTGGTCGATCTTCGTCCCGGAGGGTGCTACGTCAACCCTGGCGGCAATGCCCTACACCGAGCAGCAGCGGTTGTTCGCCGAATGGCAGGGTACATCTGTCGTCGCAGCGATGGGCGCTTGGCTAATGGAGGTCACACCCCAGCATTGAAACCAATATCACGAGACCCCTTCACTCCACAATCAGCAAAAGAGCGAATCGCGCCCTAATTAACCTAAAAAAACAAGAAAAGAGAAAATGCTTACCTGGATTTGCACCACATGTGGCGCATCGATTACCGCACTCCGAGGATGGGAGTTAACTGAAGCCGCAGCGCACGCAAAGAAGGCCGGACATCCCCCCGCCCCGCTCAAAGTCGGCGCAAGTGGGAATAATATTTCGACATCCTCGAAATCTTCTCCGAAGCGCAGGCTCACCAAAGGCGAATACACCGGACTTCTAATCCTCCTCTCACTACTGACAATCAACGCGATAGCAATCGCATTCGCCATCACGGAGGACGACCCAGAAGAAGTGTATCCAGGCAGATGCAAGGGCCCAGGAATAACCCGCTGCTAAAGCCCCTCTCGCGAGGGGCCACATCGGAATAAAATTCGAAGCATCCTCTCAATGATCGAAATTAACGAAAAGCTATTTGGTGGCGACCACGTACACGCTGGCCCACTCCCGCTTGGGGTTGGCGATCTGCCGGTCGAACTCCCAGGGTTCGACCGCCGTGAACCCGGCCTCGGTGAAGAGCTGGACGAGCTTGTCGTGGTCGTAGGCCCAATAGTGAGGGTGGTAGACGGGATCGTCGTCCTGGTCGCGGAAGACGTAGTTAATCAGGTCGAGGTGGGTGTTGATGTGGCCGAGGCAGTTGCGCTTCCCGTACCACTTTTTGAGCAGCGTGCGGGTGTCAGCGTCGCCCGCCGGGTAGCGGGTGAGGACGAAGCCGGCGTCGGGGACGCCGGTGACGACTCTCCCGCCGGGGGCGAGGACGCGGTGGGCCTCGCGGGCGTAGTGCTTGGCGGAGTGGGGGTAGTCGATGTGTTCCAGGAAGTGTTCGGAGAACAGGTCGTGGACGGTGTTGTCGTGCAGGGGTATCCCTTCACGGACGTCCCACAGGAGGTGGGCCGGTGGGACGGCGTCGATGTTGAAGTAGCCGTCGATGTGGTGGGCGCCGCCGCCGATCTGGACCTTGCGGGGCGTGTCGTCGATCCGGCCGTCGGGCCATGCCTTGAGGGCGGCGGTGTGGGTGCGGTGGACGTCGAGTTCCTTCGCGGCGGCACGCAGGGCGCGGGCGAGGCCGTGGGTGGTGGTCGGTCGGCGCAGCAACTCGGCGATCTGCCAGGCCAGGGTGTCAGCGGTCATGTCAGTGGTCTCCTTGTGGGTCAAGTCCCAGGCAGGGTCCGGCTGTTGCGCATGAGGGTGTGTTTGATGTCGACGAGGCGCGGGGCGATCGTCAGGTCGAGCTGCTGGACGGGGTGGAGTCGTCCGGCGTCGTCCTGTTCGGCTCTCCAGACGCGGTAGGAGAGGTCGGGGTAGGCGGGGTTGATGCCGATCTCGCCTTTGGGGATCGTCCCGTTGAACGGCGTAAGGATGTCCATGTGGTTCCAGTAATTCCACGCCTGGAGCGCCTTGTGCTGGTCGAAGTAGAAGTAGAAGTGGGGGTAGCGGCCGAAGGTGCGCAGTTCGCGGTGGATGAGGTGGCCCAGGAGGGGGCCGAGGTGGGTGGCGAGGCTGTCGAACTCCCAGCGGGTGTGCCGCCATTCCTCCGGGGTCTGGCCGGGGGTGAAGAGGCGGGCGGCGATGAGGTGGCTGACGCGTTCGGTGAGGTAGCGGCGGGCGTGGTCGGCGTCGAGTGCGGGGTCGATCTGCGCGAGGAGGGTGTCGAATCTCGCGGGCGGGGGACGGAACTTGGCGAGGTCGAAGGTGCCGGCCATGGCCAGCTCGGAGGAGAAGATCAGGTCCTTGTAGAGCTGGTTGTTGAATTCCCCGAGTTCCGCGAGGCGCCTGGTCTCCGGGCTGGTGGAGTGCAGCATCAGGTATTCGGCGAGAGCCTCGAAGTAGACGTACCCGAGGATCGGCAGGCGCGGGATCTCCGAGTCCAGCAGCCTCAGGAACACCTCGGGGTCGACGGACATCTGCGCGTGGGCGACCGCGGAGGCGAGGGCGAGGAAACCGGCGGAGTTCTTCGTCCGGCTGGTGATCGTCTCGCGGAGCTGGTGGCGTTCGGTCTTGGAGAGGAGGTATTCGAGGAGGCTGTAGATGCGCAGGTGGATGGCGCCGAGGCGTAGGTAGTCGATGCCGGCGAGGCCGCGGTACGCCTGGTGCGGGACGTCGATCTCGAAGATCAGCGGGGTGGGTGTCGCGCCGGGGCGTCCAACGCGTTTCAGGAACGCGGGGGCCTCGCGGTTGAGGACGTATGCGGCGAGGTTGTGCATCCGCAGGCCCTCGCCGGTGGGGGTGAGCGGGGCGCAGTAGATGCTGCCGACGAGGCATCCGCCCGAGGGGTAGAGGACGCCGTGTTCGCTGATCTTCTCCAGGGCGTGGGTGACGTGCAGGAGGTGCAGGGTGGTGTTGTCGGTGAGGGCGTCGAAGAGGGCGTTGCTGCGCAACAGGGCGCCGTTGGGGGTCTCTTCGGCCAGCCGGGTGTCCCATGCGGCCGTCGGTGCGGTGCTTTCGGCGGTGCTGGGGAGGACGGAGGCGCCGTAGAACTCGTGGGCGTCGGCCCATAAGTGGTAGGCGTCGAGGAAGTCCATCAGATCAACTCCCGCCGTGCGAACGCTTTCAGGACGGCGGTCGTGCTGTCGGTGCCCGTCACATGGTCGGCCTCGGACCACACCACGAGGTCGAAGGCGACGGCCCTCAGCTCCTCGAAGGCGTCCACGCGCACGTATCGGCCGTCCGGCCACCACGTGAGTTTCGGCAGGCGGTACCGGTCGAGCGCGTCGGCCGCCTTCACCACATCGGCGATCACCCGGGCCGCCGCGTAGTCGGCTTCGTCGTCCGGCGTGAAGTCCGGGTACGGCACCTCGTGCAGCCGCACCGAGACAGCCGCCTGCCGTACGGCGGCCGGGGTCATCTCCAGCCGGAAGCGTTCCCACACGTCCTCGGCGTTCACGGTCAGCCAGCGCGCGGCACGTGCGCCGTGTCCCCGGTCGTCCTGGTCGTGAAGGCGCCGGCAGTCGTGGACGGCGGCGGCGACGATCGCCGTGGCAGTGTCCGCCTCATCCAGGCCGGCGGCCTGCGCGAGGAGCGCGGCGAGCGCGGCGGTACGCATCCCGTGCCGCACGCCGTGGAGGGAATCGTGGAGCTGGGGTTCCGCGAGCCACGTGACCGGCATCGCCGTACGTACGAGAAGCCGACGGGCGGCGGTACCCAACCTCGGCGCGCTGTCGGTGAGTTCGTCAGGCCGGTGCTCTGCGATCCACCGCACGGTCTCGGCGTCGGTGAACTGGTGCCGGGGAAGCTGCTTGAGCGCCGCCAGCTCCACCAGACTCGGAGTCTTGCTCATCCAAGCCTCCGTCACGATTCGGAGGCTCGCGCGGATTCGAACGCGGCCGTGAATTGGGCGAGTTCACTCTCGCTCATCAGGACGACGTCCAACTCCCGCGCGACGGACGCGATCCGCTCGTGCGCCTCCACCACCTCGGCCGGGCTCGGCTCGTCGCCGAGGAGCACTTCGAACTCCGCGTGGTAATCCCACGCTTCGCTCCACTTCACGGCGATCTCGACGCCGCCGAAGCGGAAGTTGCGGCGCGCGTTGTACGCCTCGTGCATCGTGTTCTCGAAGCCCAGCGCGTTGAAGATCCGGACGGCGGCGGCGACGTCGTCGCGTCCGATGGGGATCTCGGTCTCCGGGAAGGCCGCGCCCTGGCCGATCTTGCTGCCCTTGAGGGTGATCTTCCCGGTGTCGGTGGTGATGTTGTCGGTGACCTTCAGCAACTGGTCGGGCAGCACGTAGAAGTAGATGTACTTGTCGTCGTGCCCGAGGTCCTCGCCGTCGCGTTCCAGCCGGGCGACGAGCCGCTCGTGGACTTCCTGGCTGAAGCGGGCGCGCATCTCGATCTCGACAGGCACGGAAACCTCCTTGTTTCGGGCATGGGTGACCCGCCCGGACCGGCCAGGGGTGGGGCCTGGCGGTCCGGCTGGGTCGTGGTGTTCAGATGTGGCGACGTCCACGCCGCCGGTGGGGACCGTCAGGCGATGTCGCCGAACCGGTCCCGTACGACGCCGTTGTGCAGGTAGGTCGGGAGCGGCACCCCGCCCACCGACACGCGCCGGGTGGCGACCTGCTCCAAGGTGTCGCTGGGGAACCCCTCCAGCAGGCGCAGGCACTCCCGCACCCACTCACGCGAGGCGTTCCACTCGGCGGCGTCGCGGTAGCGGACCGCCAACGCGTACGCCGTCTCGGCCGCCGTCCAGCGGTCGGTGTCCAACTCCCGCTGGAAGCAGGTCTCCAGCTCCTCGACGGAAGCGGCGCGGGTTTCGCTGGTCATGGTGCCCCCTCTCATCAGGTGGTGTTCAACGCAGTGACGGCCCGCCCGTCAGTAGGTGAAGAGCTCGGCGAGGGTCCGGTAGTCGTGCAGCTCGTCCTTCTCGAACCAGAGCCCGACCTCCATCTCCGCCTCCTCCTTGTTCCCGGACGCGTGCACGAGGTTGGCGACCGCCTTGCCGGACGCCGCGCTCGCGGCCCGGCTGTGGTGGGAGAAGTCGCCGCGGATCGTGCCGGCGGGGGCCTCGTTCGGGTACGTGCTGCCGACGATCTTCCGGACGGTGGCCACCGCGTCCGCCCCCTCCAGCACGAGCGCGATGACCGGACTCTGCCGCATGAACGTCGCGGTGAGGCCGTAGACCTCGGGACCGAGCCGTTCTTCGAGGTCGAAGTAGTGCTTGCGCGTGAACTCGGCGTCCATCTGCTTCATCTTGACGCCGACGATCTTCAGCGCCGCGTCCTCGAACCGGGAAATGACCTTCCCGGCGAATCCACGCACCAACGCGTCCGGCTTCAGCAGCACGAGGGTGCGCTCCACCGACTGCTCCTGATCTTGGGTCATTTGGTTCCCCTCCGGCTTCCAGGCAAGCGACATGACGGACTTTCAGCTTGTCATCGACCCGAGATCACCGGGACCTGAACAGGTCCTCCGGGGCTGGTCGGAAGTCGAGAACCCCTGGCCACGCAGGGCCATGTAATCCCCACGATGTGGCCCTGCGTGGCCGTGCAGCGATACTCCCGCTCCACATCTCCCGTGAACGGACAGACTGTCCACGCGCTTCTCTCCCGATTCGCTGCGCGAACGGCCCTCATTTGATACGGGGTCAGCTTCACCTCATCGCAGTTTGAGCGCGTGGCCCTACTCACTTGAGTACACGCACTCAGGTCAAGGCAGTTGCCTGCCCGAAGACTTGGCACATGAGACGAACCTCTGCCTCGACCCGCCCAGCCACCCGCTCCCCGCGCCGCTCACAGCCACTGCTTGCGTTGGCAGCTCTCGCCGCACTGGCGCTCACCGCCTGCGGCACCGAACAGACAAGGGCCGCCGGACCGCACAGCAGCACCGTCGACAACGCCTCCGGGGCCTTCACAGAGATGCTCGGCAAGGTCGCGCGGCAGTGTCCCCCGAGCGCTCCGCCGAAGGCGCCACCGAGCGGTGCGGCGGAGGTGTTGTCGTCCGTGGAGACACCGTCGAGCGACGCGATCGAACCGATCACCCCCACGGCAGGGCCAGAGGTGGAGCTGAACGCTCGCGACTGGTGTGCGAGCAACCTCCATGAAGAGCGCATCGCCCAAGCGCTCTGGAATCTGGCGGAGCCCACCCCCACCAAGGTCAGGGCGATCCTGAACGACCTCGGCTACGTCGACGAGCACATCCACGATCTCAAGCAGTCCGGTACGACTACCCGGTTCTTCCTCGACCTGCGCGAACGAGGCGGACGGCTCTGCCTCCACGGCTCGGCGGCCGGCGAGCAGACCGTCGTCGACAAGTGCGTAGCGCCCGCGACCGGTCCGTTCACGCCTGGAGAACAGAAATCATGAGGTCTCCTGAGCGGCGCTGCCAGAAACCATCGGCGCTGCCGCTTCTAGACAACGCCCCTTAAATCACACCGGCCTGTCAAGGCCCCCACGCCCGATCGCTGCGGACAACTTGTCCGCGCACCAGCCCTCGCGGTCTGGAAGGTTCCTTGGCCGGCGGGGTGGCGATCTTCCGGGCGGCGCCGTGAGCCGTCCGGAACATCAACGCCGCTCTCACCCCGTCGGGTGCCGGGAGCCTCCACGAGCGGTTCCCGGCGCCCCGTCCAGAAGTGCTTCCGTCAGATGAGAGGAGTCCGGCGTGCTTTCCACGGAAACCCCCGCGAGGACCGAACTGGGCAGGTTCTTCGAGGTCTCGGCCCGGCAGTTCGCCACCGAGCAGCCCTTGCCCGAGATGTTCTCGGCCGCTGTTGACGCCGAGTGGCACCGCTTCCTGAACGACCCCGAATACGCGGAGTTCTGCAGGCAGCACGCGGGCCAGCTGGTCGGTCACGTCGAGGCCAAGGGCGTCGGCAGGATCTCGTGGGTGGGCGCCTACGAGGAGATGTTCGGCCCGCTGCCGGAGGTGTGGTTCACCGACGCCGACGGAGTGCTCGACGCACAGGCACTGGCCCGCTACCGGGACACCGGGGAGGTACGGGCCGAGTGGGACTGTACGCCGCTTCCCGGTGGCGAAGTCGTGCCGTCCGTCGCCGGATGACGACCGCCCCACTAACAGGAGCGCCCCGGACCCCCTCCGGGGCGCTCCGCCTCGTCGAAGCGCAGACCACCGAGCCGCGCACGGTGGACATCGCCGGGTATGTGGAGGCGGTGACGGCGCACTGCCCCTACCTCGCGCCGTCCGTACGCCGGGGTCTGACGACGTGGACGGTCTACGAAGTCGCAAGCGAGGAGCGCGAGTTGGTCGAGGCGGGTCTCTTCCACGCCGGCGTGCAGGCCGCAGAGTGGGTCCGCCCCCTCGCGACCCGCCCGCACGGAGCCCTGGTGTGCGAGAACGTCGTCCTCCTCGGAGGCACCAGCGAGGGCCGTCTCCTGGACTGGCCGCACTGGGCGCTGAAGCACCTGTACGGCCCGGTCGGCCTCATGATCGGCAAGTTCCACTGCGGTGAAGAACGACGTGACCGCGAGGGATTACCCATCGCTCCTCCGCCGTACTCGTTCCTCCCGGTGCGCCCGGCTGTCCGCGCCCGGGACCCCCGTTTCCTGGCGGACACCCCCGACCTGGCGGACGCCCTCGCCGTCGCCGTGGACGATGGACGGGACGTCTTCGCGCAGCTCTCTCACGATTGGCAGGCGGTAAAGGCATGGTCGCGTTCCCTTCCTGTCCCCCCGAGGCCCGCTCGGCAGCAGAATCCGTCTGTGGAGGCCCGGTAGAGCTGAAGGAGCTGACCAACCGAAGGGGTTCGGCCGTCTGGAAGGCCACCGGCCCCACCAGCGCGGTCGCGGTGAAAACCGGCTACGACGATGCCGTGGCCGTCACGGTCCGGGAAACGGCCATGCTCAACGGCCTCCCGGGTTACGAGGTGACCGCCGGCCGCTACGACGGCGGGGCGTGGCTGGTCACCCCCTGGTACGACGGCCCCTCGACCTGGCAGACCTTCACGACGGCACGCGCCGACGAGGGCGACCGCGCACCGGCCCTCCGCGCCGCCGTCGACCTGTGCCGGGCCGTCGCCGACCTGCACGCCTCCGGCTGGATCCACGCCGACCTCCAGCCCGCCCACGGCATCCACACCCCCGACGGCGTCCGCCTCATCGACTTCGCCTGGTCCCGCCCGGAAACCCACGGCCCGGTCGACGGCTACCGAGGCGGCATCGTCCACCTCATGGCCCCCGAACTCGCCCAAGCCGCCCGAGACAAGCAACCCGTCCTCGCCACCCGCCAGAGCGACGTCTACGCGTTGGCGGGCGCGCTGTGGACCTGCGCCTCAGGAGCCTGGCCCCTCGACTACCAGACCGCAGGCCACGACCGGCAGACCGCAGGCCCGGACGGCACCCGCGACGCCATCGCCACCGGCAGCATCCCCTTGGCCCCACCCACCTGGCCCGCATTCCACAACGCCTTACACCCCGCCCTCACCGCACTACCCGAACACCGCCCGACAGCAGCCGAGTTGGCCCAGATCCTGCTCAACATCCAGGCGTGACCTCTCTTCGTGAACTACGTCCGGACGACGCTCCCGCGCTCCAACTCATCTACAGCGAACCGTCCGTGCGCCACCTGCCGAGGCCGGCCATGACTGCCGCCTCGGCAGCCGCATGGCTGACGTCATGTATGGCCGAACAGCAGGCGGCCTCAAGGACGTCGCACTGCTTCGGCATCACCCACGACGACGACCTGATCGGCGTGATCAAACTCCGCACCGACGGCACGACAGCGGCCCTCAGCTACATCCTCCGCCCCGACACCTGGGGCCACGGCCACGCCACCACAGCGGTGACCCTCATGCTCGACCACGCGACGACGACCCTCCACCTCACCTCCGTCACCGCCAAACACCACCCCGAGAACCACGCGTCGGCACGGGTGCTGGTCAGGGCTGGCTTCACCTGCACCGGCCACTCCGCGACGGCCGTCACCTATGAACGGCCACTGTGCGTAACTGAATTGGGCTCGTCGACAGCGAGGACCGGCTAGAGATGCAGACAATCTGTCCGTAGGCAGTTTCCCGACACCCCTTGACGGCCGCGTCGAAGCCTCCTTCGGAAGCTGCACTATTTAACACGAATAGCACTTATTTAAGCGCTCCACGAACACGCGATGCGAGCCCTCGTCCCGGCATCCGCAGCCTCCGCCCGTGCGGCGCCACGCTGTCGATCCCGTTAACTCTCGGCAACCACAGGCACGGGACAACCCCCTTTCCGTACCCTGATTCGAGTCCTCCATCGCGAAGGGAAAGATCCACCGATGAGTGAAAACCTGACGCTGGGACGCCGACTCCGCACGGCACGCAAGACCAGGCAGCTGTCCGCCGCCCAGTTGGCGCAGAAGGTCGCTGTCTCCCCGAGCTACATCCAGAAGTTGGAGTCCGGCGCGCGGAAGGCTTCACCGTCGCTGATCCTGGCGCTCGCGAAGGCGCTGCGCTTCGGCCCGGAGGTCCTGACCGGCCAGCCGTACTACGGGGAGCCGGAGGCGGAGGACCGCGTCCACGCCGTCATCCCCGAACTCCGCCGTCTCCTTCTCTGCTACGACAGCCCCGACGACCTTGAGATCCCGCCCCGGCCGCTCGCGGTGCTCGCCTCGGAGGTCGACCAGGTCGCGACGCTCCGCCGTGACGCCCGGTACGCGCCGATGGGCCCCCTGCTCCCGCCGATCATCACCGAACTCACGCACGTGGCGCTCAACAGCCGAGGTGAGGAGCGGAGTAGGGCGTTCTGGCACCTCGCACGGGTCTACCGCGCCGTGAACTCCCTTGCTCACAAGATGGGTCACCACGACCTGTCGAGTACGGCCCTGGAGAGGGTCCGGTGGGCGGCGGACCGCTCCGAGGACCCCCTGATGCAGTTCACGGCCGGCTACCTGGTCTCGGGGGCCATGCTCCGCCAGGGCGCCTACACGTCGGCTCGCCGCAAACTCCAGCAACTGCGTACTGAGTTGGAACGGCTCCAGCCGGAGCGGTCGTTCTCGGACGACGCCCTCGCGATCGACGGCGCGCTGCTGCTGAAGCTGGCGGTCCTGGAGGCGCGGGAGAACAACGCGGACCGCGCGGACGCGTACCTGCGGGAGGCGGAACAGGTCGCGGCGATGGCGGGCAACCGCGACTCCTTGGCGTACGAGATGTCCTTCGGCCCGACGAACATCCGTATCCACGAGGTACACGCGATGATCGACATGGGCGACACCGAGCAGGCGCTCGCCCGCCTCACCGAGTGGGCCCCGGCTTCCGGCGGCGAGTGGACTCCGCCGGTGACGACCGTCGGGGAGCGGTCGAGCCACCACTTCATCGACGTGGCGTCCGCGAAGCTGACCGTTGGGGACAGGGCGGGTTCATTCTCCGACCTCAAACGTGCGCGGAAGGTCGCCCCGAACCACACCCGCTTCCACCCGTCCGTCCGCGAGACGACGGCGGCTCTGCTCCGAGTGGAGTCGAACCCGTCCAACGAGCTATCAGCATTTGCCAGTTGGACTGGCCTAAGCTCAACGTGACTGTTTGTCAAGGCCCTTGGCGAGCGGACCCCACGGACAATCTGTCCGCGCACCGAACTCGCTGAATGGAATGGTCTCTTCACACATAGTGGTGAGGAGGCCATTTCCATGTCCGACGTCAATCCCGCGGCCCATGCTCGTCCGCCGCGCTGGATGCCCATCGGGGAAGAGTCCGAAGTGTGCTCCGTGGGCGTGTGGTGGGACGTCGTCCGTGCCGAGGAAGCTGTGGGCAGCCGGGCGATCGAAATCCTCCGCCAGAGCAATGAGCCTCTCGGGCCGGTGATCATGGACTTCGACGGCGCAGAGCCCAGACTGTACTTCCTCGTCCCTGTGGGCACGGCGTCGACCTGGAACGAGCCGAGGACAGTCGCCCTCGGCCAGAACTGCCACGTCGTCGTGCCGTCCGCCGACACCACCGAGCCGCCGGGGATGCACTGGCACGTCCCCGCGAGCGGCCCCAGGACGCTGACCCTGCCCCCGGCGCTGCGCCGCGCGCTGATCCAGGCACGCGGCGAGCAGCGCGGGGCGGCGGAGGAAACGGCCCCCTGATGTCCCTGAGCATCTCCTTCGCGTTGCTGTTCGGGATCATCGTGGTCGTTCTGATCCGGGGCAACGCGGTGAAGGCCGGACCCGCGATCGCCTGCATGCTCTTCGGGTTCTTCCTCGCGAGCAGCTCCCTGGCCCCGAGCATCAGCAACCTCGTGACCGGCGTCGCCGACGCGATCGCACAGATCCGCCTCTAATCCCCACCTTCCCGAGGTCCCCCCATGACACCGCCGTCCGAATCCGTCCGTCCGGCACCACCGCCCGTTGCACCGCGCCGCCTCCGCTGCTCTCATCAGAGAAAGGCACACTGATGCGCTTCGTGTACCACCCGGCCGGCCACGACGACGCACTGCGCGTTGCCCTCGTCGAGCTGGAGGCGGGCCGCTGGCGAACGGCACGGCAACTGCTGGTGGGCACCGGAACCCACTGGGCACTGCGGACGTCACGCACACAGGCCCTGGCGGTGGCCGCCGCCAGGTCGGACGTGGTCGGCGTATGGCTGCACGAAGAGCCCCACCACCACGACGCCCACCTCATGGACGCCCGCGTCGCGGTCGAACGCGCCCTGCGCGCGCACCGTCAACAGCACTCGCACACCTGGGAGTTCGAAGCGGAAGCCCGGCACAAAGCCATCGCCGCGGCCCGCCGCGCACCGTACGACCCCGTGCCCTGGGTGTGTCTCCTCGCGCTGGCCCAGATCGACACCCACCAGCGGTACCACGAACACCGCATTCCCGCACCCGAGTTGATGATGCCCACCGGGCCGTGGGAACTCATCGACCAGGTCCACCGGCGCGACCCCTACAACCGCGAGGCGTACCACCGGCTGGTGCAATTCTTCCTGGCCCGCACCGTCCCCTGGGCCG
This sequence comes from Streptomyces sp., assembly GCA_036569285.1. Taxonomy (GTDB): domain Bacteria; phylum Actinomycetota; class Actinomycetes; order Streptomycetales; family Streptomycetaceae; genus Streptomyces. The sequence continues at coordinate 2,119 of DATCQX010000570.1, read as the reverse complement.
CCTCTCAGGCCGCGGTCTTCGACCTCGGCCGCAGCCTGGTCTCCCAACAGCCTTTGGGCTCACCACTGTTGCTGCTCCCCGCGTACGCGCTCGTCGAACAGCGGCGGCACGCACGAGAGGATCTCCTGTGGCGCCGCCAGTGGGCGGAAGCGCCGATGATCGACTACACCCTGAACGCCTTTCACCACTGGTTCCACCAGACCTCCCCCCTCCTGCGGTCGGTCGTCGACCTCAGCCTTCTCGCCTACGCACTGTGGGCCGGCACCAAGTACCGGGAAGCCGCCGAGGTGTTCACGGCCCTGGGGCCCTACGCGTCCCGCGAACCCTGGGCCACCGTGTGCGAGCGGACCTCGGGACCCGACCCCGGCGAAGCCCTGCTCCTTCGGGCGCACGGGGAGTCCCTCGCCTATGCACGCCGCAAGGCACGCGCCGGCCCGCCTTCATGACCCGCAGGATCGCGGCACAACTCCTATTGGCATGCACCTGACCATTCGTTTCTCTTTTCTCGCCCCCGGAGGTGGACCTGTGAGTCCCAACCGCCACTCAACACACCGAAAATCCGATGACGCCCGCCTGCGGGAACTGGGCTACGAACCCGTCCTCACCCGCCGGATGGGACCCTTCGGGAACTTCGCGGTCAGCTTCTCCGTGATCAGCGTCTTGAGCGGCTGCATGACCCTGTACGGCTTCGGCATGAACACCGGCGGCCCTTCCGTGATGCTGTGGGGCTGGGTCGTCGTCGGCGCGATGGTGATGTTCGTCGGCGCGGGGCTGGCCGAGGTGACGTCCGCATATCCGACCTCGGGCGCGCTGTACTACCAGGCGGAGCAACTCGGCGGGAAGAAATGGGGCTGGTACACCGGCTGGTTCAACCTGCTGGGGCTGTTGGGCGCGATCGCCGGGATCGACTACGGCGCGGCCCTGTTCACCGGCGCATTCCTCAACCTCCAGTGGGGGTTCGAACCGACGCCGGGGAAGATCATGGTGATCTTCCTGTGCATCCTCGCCCTGCACCTGACCCTGAACTGGTTCGGGGTGCGCCTGGTGAGCATCCTCAACAGCATCAGCGTCTGGTGGCACGTCGGCGGCGTCCTGGTCATCGTCGGCGCCCTGGCGATCGTCCCCTCCCACCACCAGCCCGCGTCCTTCGTGTTCGGGGAGTTCGTCAACAACACCGGCTGGTCCAGCCCCGTCTACGTCGCGCTCCTGGGCCTGCTGCTGGCGCAGTACACGTTCAGCGGCTACGACGCCTCCGCGCACCTGAGCGAGGAGACCACCGACGCCCAGATGTCCGCCTCACGGGGAATCATCCATGCGATCGGCTGGTCCTGGCTCGCGGGGTTCGTCCTGCTCGCCGGGCTCACTTTCGCGATCCAGGACTACGCCGACACCGTGGGTTCGGCGACCGGGGTGCCGCCCGCGCAGATCTTCCTCGACGCCCTCGGCCTCACCGGGGCCAAGCTCCTGCTCCTGGTCGTGATCGTCGCGCAGTTGTTCTGCGGCAACGCGGAGACTGCGGCGGCCAGCAGGATGGTGTTCGCGTTCTCCCGGGACGGCGCCCTGCCGGGCTCGGCACTGTGGCGGCAGGTCGACTCCCGCACCGGGACCCCGCACTGGGCCGTCGTGCTGGCCGTCGTCTGCGCCGCCCTCCTCGCCCTGCCCAGCCTCCACAGCCCCGCCGCCTACGCGGCGATCACCAGCATCAACGTCATCGGTATCACCCCCGCCTACGCGATCCCGATCTTCCTGCGCGTCAAGAACCGGCACCGCTTCCGGCCCGGCCCGTGGAACCTGGGCAGCTGGGGCGTGATCGTCGGCGTCGTCGCCGTGACCTGGGTGGTGTCCGTGACCGTCCTCTTCTGCCTCCCCCAGACCGCCCCGGTATCCGTCGACACCTTCAACTACGCGCCGATCGCCTTGCTCGTCGTCCTCGTTCTGGCCTGGGCCTGGTGGCGCAAGCAGGGCAACGCGTACGAAGTCCCGGCCCACAGCTCCGACCGCTCGGCGGCGGCCTACGAAAGCGACATCGTGTGATGGCGACCACCGTGAACAACACCCACCTCGCCCCCTCGACGAACCTCCCCCTCACCGACCTCGTCGAGGCGGGAGCGGTCGACAG
>DATCQX010000569.1:0-16281 GCA_036569285.1 Streptomyces sp. | reverse complement strand
TGGTCGTGCCGTCCGTCGTCGGTGGGGTGTCGGCCCGGTGGGCGCGTGCGGACGAGGTGTCCGTGGGCGGTACCGGCGTACTGGTCGCCCTCGCGCCGGATGCGGACGACGTTCCGCCCGCCGCCGGCCGGTCAGCTGACTCCACCTCCGGGCTCGGCCAGGCCTGTTCAGCCACCGCGGCCTCCCCGACGACGACGCGGGCCCCGGCCTCGGAACACGACGCCCTGTCCTCGTCGGCCTCGGTCCACTACCTCGGCACTCCCCACACCCCGGCCCCGCCTCCCGGCACCGGCCCCTCCCGTTCAACCACCATGCTCCCCTCGACGACGGCCCAGGCCCTGGCCTCAGAACACGGCCCCCTCTCGCAGCCGGTATCAGTCCACCCGGCCGCCCCCTCGGCAACAGCACCGCGCCCACCGGCCCCCTCGACGACGTCCGCCTCGGACTCGGCCCCTCAACGCGCCCCCCAAAGAACACCCCCACCCCCCGGCGGCATCTCCACCCGCCCCCGGGCAGACATGTCAGCGCCCCCCACCTCCACCCCGACAGACCCGGAAGGACCCAGCGATGAGTGGTGAGCGGGAGGGGGCTGTGGAGCCCGGGGGCGAGGAGTGGGTGCGGGAGTTGCTCGCGGAGGACGCGTATGCGATGTGCCCGTCACCGGTGCCGTACCCGGCGATCCGGCGGCGTGGAGTGGTGGAGCGGCGGAAGCGGGTCGCGGCGGCGGGCGCGGTGCTCGTGGCGCTGGGGGCCGTCCCCGTGGGCATGTGGGCGGGCACGGGGGTGAACGGGGGAAAAGGCCTTGACGTGACGACGGTCGCGGGCCCGACACCCGGTACCCGGGAGACACCGCCGCCCAAGCTCATCCAGCAGAGCCCGGCCCCCGCCGTCGGCCCCACCCGCCCGGCGACACCGGGCCAGCTCCTGGACGGCGTCACCTTCGCGGAAGCCGCCACCGGCCTGAAGAAGTGCCTCGCGTACGACCGCGAGCCCGGCACCAGGGACCACGGGCTCGGCACCGCCGACGGCTACCGCATCATCCTGGCGATGCACAGCACCGGCGACTCCAACTCCCCCGGCGACGGCACGTACGTCGTCGCCGTCAAGGACACCCCCCGCCAGACCCGCCTCATCTGCACGATCCGCGACGGCCGTGCGGAGGGCATCAACTCCAGCGTCGCCGGCGCCGACGAGACCCCCACGGGCCCCATCACCCCCGATATCAACGGCGGTCGCCTCTACCAGCAGTCGTACCTGGACCGCGGCAACTGGAAGCTCCCTTTCCGCTGGGCCACGATCGGCACGGCCACCCCGGCGGTCACCCGCGTGACGGCCCAGTACGGCGACTCCGCCCCCGTCGAGGCGACCCTGGACCACGGCTGGTACATCGCGGCCGGCACCCTCCACCAACAGGTGACCCGCGCCCCCCGCCTCAAGGGCTACGACTCAAGAGGGACCCTGGTCTACGACTCGGACAAGGACCCCGGGTACGAGAGCACCCTGCCCTGACCACCCGTAATACCCCCGCCCCTTCACGACGGCGTCCGAGCCGCCGCCAGCAACCGCGTCACGTCCTCCGCCCCGATGCTCAACGCCACCCCCACGGTCGCCAGCGTCTCCCGCTCGGCGGGCGTGTAGGGCCCGTCCGCGAGGGCGATCCGCGCCCCCTGGAGCAGGATCGACTCCCGCCCGACGGCGGCGAGATGCGGCGCCAGCGGGTCGAGCGCCTCGTGCAGCTCTATGGCGAGCCCGGGCCCGCAGGGCGTCCCGTACGCCCGCCCGGTGTCCGCGGCGACCGCCTCGACGAGCGCGACGAGCTGCTCCCCCGTGCAGTCCTGGAACCCGGCGGCCCGCACGGCGGCGGTGGCCGTGTCGAGGGCCGTACGGGAGGACGTCCCGCCCGCGGAGAGGACCGCGAGGGCGACGGTGTGCACGGCGTCGCGGAGCATCGCGGAGAAGCGGGTGGTGGTGGGATGGTCGAGGACGCCGATGGGGAAGTGCCGTCGGCACGCGGCGCACTCGATGACCGGCCCCGTCTCACCCCGGGGTAGTACGGGTACCCCCAGGCACGTGAACCGACGGCGCCCGGTCAGCCGCTGATAGTTGCGGTCACCCCCGCACCCGGGACAGAAGAACTCCCCGTCCCCGACGGGCGTCCACGCGGTCCGCACACCCAGGATGCGGGCAACCCCGGTGGATCGGCTGTCTCGTCCCGGTCCTGGCAGCACGTCGCACCTCCGTCACCAGCGCGGCCCCATCGCCACGTCTGCGTGATGTTAGCCACACCAAGGAGGTCCAGTCAGCACCTTCGACGAGACCTCCTCGTGATCTGCACCCCGGGATGGCCGATATCAGACGGGGCCCCGGCCGTCGTTCCCGACGGCCGGGGCCCCTTGCACGGACGGGTGAGTTACCGCGTCGCGCGGTTGACGGCGGAGATGACCGCCTTCAGGGAGGCCCGGGTCGTGTTCGCGTCGATGCCGATACCCCACAGGACCTTGTCACCGACGGCGCACTCGATGTAGGAGGCGGCCTGCGCGGACGCGCCCTCGCTCATGGTGTGCTCCTGGTAGTCCAGCAGGCGTACGTCGATGCCGATGCTCTGGAGCGCCTGGAAGAAGGCCGAGATCGGACCGTTGCCGGTGCCGACGAGCGTCGTCTCCTCGCCGTCCACCTCGGCCTGGACGGTCAGCGTGTCGACGCCGTCCTTGTCGGTCGTCGACTGCCCCGCGCGCAGCTGCATCCGGCCCCAGGGGTTCTCGGGATTGGGCAGGTACTCGTCGCGGAAGACGGCCCAGATGTCGGAGCCGGTGACCTCGCCGCCCTCGGCGTCGGTCTTCGCCTGGATGATCTTCGAGAACTCGATCTGCATCCGGCGCGGCAGGTCCAGCTTGTGGTCGTTCTTCAGGACGTAGGCGATACCGCCCTTGCCGGACTGCGAGTTGACGCGGATGACGGCCTCGTAGGAGCGGCCGACGTCCTTCGGGTCGATGGGCAGGTACGGCACGGCCCACTCGATGTCGTCGACGGTGACCCCGCGGGCGGCGGCGTCGGCCTCCATCGCGTCGAAGCCCTTCTTGATGGCGTCCTGGTGGGAGCCGGAGAAGGACGTGTAGACCAGGTCGCCCACGTACGGGTGGCGCGGGTGGACCTCCATCTGGTTGCAGTACTCCCACGTACGGCGGATCTCGTCGATGTCGGAGAAGTCGATCTGCGGGTCGACGCCCTGGGAGAAGAGGTTCATGCCCAGGGTGACCAGGTCGACGTTGCCGGTGCGCTCGCCCTGCCCGAACAGGCAGCCCTCGACGCGGTCGGCGCCGGCCATCAGCGCGAGTTCGGCCGCCGCCACGGCCGTCCCCCGGTCGTTGTGCGGGTGGACGGACAGGACGACGTGCTCGCGGCGGGAGAGGTTGCGGCCCATCCACTCGAAGCGGTCGGCGTGCGTGGAGGGGGTCGAACGCTCCACGGTGGCGGGCAGGTTGAGGATGATCTCGCGGCCGGGGCCGGGCTGCCAGACGTCCATGACCGCCTCGCAGACCTCCAGCGCGAAGTCCAGCTCGGTGTCGGTGAAGATCTCCGGCGAGTACTGGTACCCGAACTCGGTCTCGGGGCCCAGCAGTTTGCCGGCGTACTCCATCACCAGGCGGGTGCCGTCGACGGCGATCTGCTTGATGTCGTCCTTGGAGCCGCGGAAGACGACGCGGCGGAAGACCGGCGCGGTCGCGTTGTACAGGTGGACGGTCGCCCGCTTGGCGCCCTTCAGTGACTCGACGGTCCGCTCGATCAGGTCCTCGCGGGCCTGGGTCAGTACGGAGATCGTCACGTCGTCCGGGATCGCGCCCTCTTCCTCGATGATCGAGCGCACGAAGTCGAAGTCGGTCTGGCCGGAGGCCGGGAAGCCGACCTCGATCTCCTTGTAGCCCATCTTGACCAGCTGGTCGAACATCCGGCGCTTGCGCTCGGGCGACATCGGGTCGATCAGGGCCTGGTTGCCGTCACGCAGGTCGGTGGAGAGCCAGCGGGGGGCGGTGGTGATCCGGTTGTTCGGCCAGGCGCGGTCGGCGATGTCGACCTGGTCGTACCGCCCGTACTTGTGGATCGGCATCTGGCTGGGCTGCTGGCGGTTCGCCATGGGGCTTCAGGCTCCTCAAGGGGTCCGGATGACCGGCCGACACGCAACGCCAGAGCACCGCGGGGAGGGAGTCGGCCTTTTCTACAGGCCCTCGCCGCGGCAGCTAAGGAGAAGCAGCCCGAAACGCATAGTGCTCCGCACTCTAGCGGAGGGGCTGGTGGGGTGCGGCTCCGTCCCAGTATGCGGGACCGCTGGGACGAATGGGATGAAACGTGCGCCGTACCACACAACAGTGTGGATCACGTCCCTATGTCGGGGTATTTCACCAATCATGGTCGCGGGTAGTGACAGGAGCGTGACTCAGTGCCAAGGTGCCGCACATGACTCACCACGGGGGCTTCGAGCCCGTCTTCTGCACCATCATCCCGCCGCACGTCCTGGACCACGTGGCCCGCCACGAGGACGCGTCCATCGCCGACCGTGTGGCCCGCACGCTGGAGCGCGACGCCCTCCAGCGCACCCGCCGCCGGATCACCACCGTGCGCTCCCTCGCCGCCGCGCCCGCGTCCGGCACCGGCAAGCCGAAGCGCACCATCTACGACGCCCACCACGGCACCGACCTGCCCGGCACCAAGGTCCACAGCGAGAACGACGGCCCGTCCAAGGACGCCACCGTCAACCGCGCGAACGCCGGGCTCGGCGCGACGTTCGAGCTGTACCTGAACGTGTACGGCCGCGACTCCATCGACGGCAGCGGGCTCGCCCTCGACGCGACCGTGCACTACGACCAGGACTACGACAACGCGTTCTGGGACGGCCAGCAGATGGTGTTCGGGGACGGCGACGGTGAGCTGTTCCTCGACTTCACCATCCCGGTCGACGTCATCGGCCACGAGCTGACCCACGGCGTCACCCAGTACACCGCCAACCTCGAGTACTACGGGCAGTCCGGGGCGCTCAACGAGTCGGTGTCGGACGTCTTCGGCTCCCTCATCAAGCAGTACGCCCTCGGCCAGTCCGCCGCCGACGCCGACTGGCTGATCGGCGCCGGCCTCCTCGGCCCCGCGATCGACCGCGGCACGGCCCTGCGCTCGATGAAGGACCCGGGCACCGCGTACGACGACGACGTCCTCGGCAAGGACCCGCAGCCCGGTCACATGAGCCACTACGTGAAGACCAGCCGCGACAACGGCGGCGTCCACATCAACTCCGGTATCCCCAACCACGCGTTCTACCTCCTCGCGGCCAAACTCGGCGGCAACGCCTGGGAGAAGGCCGGGCAGGTCTGGTACGACGTGCTGACCGGGGGCGAGTTGGCGAGCGACGCGGACTTCGCGGACTTCGCGAGGCTCACCGTCGCGGCGGCCAAGGCCCGCTACGGCGAGGGCGACGTCGACAAGGCCGTCCTCGAAGCCTGGCAGCAGGTCGGGGTGCCCACCGCCTGAGTTCTGTACTAGACAGGACCCATGCGTATTCAGGTACGGCGCACGGGCGGGTTCGCCGGCATCGAACGGCAGGCCTGCCTCGACACCACCGGCCGCCCGGACGCGGCGGAGTGGGAGGAACTCGCACGGCAGGCGCTCACCGGGGCCCGCACGGCACCACCGGTGGGGGTCCCGGACGGGTTCAGCTACGAGATCACCGTGGACGGGACGACCGTGTACGCGGCGGATCCGCAGCTCAGCGAGGAGCAACGGGCCCTGGTCTCGCGGGTGTTGAAGGAGGGGGCCTGAACAGCCGTCCACAGTCAGGGCGTTGACTTCACTACCCGTCGGTACGGATGATCCGCGCATGGCGATTGACGCGGGTGATCCGATTCCCCAGTTCCCGGCGGACTTCCTCTGGGGTGTGTCGACCTCGGCGCACCAGATCGAGGGGGCCGCCGGGCGTGGGCCGTCGGTGTGGGACGTGTTCTCCGAGACGCCGGGGAACGTGAAGGACGGTTCGACGGCCGAGGTCGCCTGCGACCACGTGCACCGGTACCGGGAGGACGTGGCCCTGCTGGCGGGCCTCGGCGTCGACGCGTACCGCTTCTCGGTGTCCTGGCCGCGCGCGCAGGCCCCGGAGGGGCTGGACTTCTACGACCGGCTGGTGGACGAGCTCCTCGCGGCCGGTGTCCGCCCGGTCCCGACCCTCTTCCACTGGGACCTCCCCGTCGGCCTGGACTGGCTGGAGCGCGACACGGCGTCCCGTCTCGCGGAGCACGCCGCCGCCGTCGCCGCCCGGCTCGGTGACCGCGTCACGAAGTGGATCACCCTCAACGAGCCCGCGGAACACACCCTGCTCGGCCACGCGCTCGGCACGCACGCCCCCGGCCGGCAGCTCCTCTTCGACGCCCTCCCCGTCGCCCACCACCTCCTGCTGGCCCACGGCCTCACCGTCCAGGCCCTGCGCGCGGCCGGCGCCACGGACGTCGCGATCACCAACTCCCACGGCCCGGTCTGGCCGGCGTCGCGGGAACAGGCCGACGTCGAGGCGGCGGCGTTCTACGACACGCTGCTGAACCGGCTGTTCGTGGAGCCCGTCCTGCTGGGCGAATACCCGGACGGGCTGGGCGAGTTGATGCCGGGGGACGTCTCGGCCGACCTGAAGACGATCTCCGAGCCCCTCGACTGGTACGGGGTCAACTACTACTCCCCCACCCGCGTCGGCGCCCCCCAGGGCGAGGAGATCACCTTCGGCGGCGTCTCCATGCCGGCCGAACTCCCCTTCTCCGTCCGGGAGATCGAGGGCGTCCCGACGACGGACTTCGGCTGGCCCGTCGTCCCCGAGGGGCTCACGGAACTCCTGACGACGTTCGACTCCCGCTACGGCGACCGGCTCCCGCCCGTCGTCATCACGGAGAACGGCTGCTCCTACGAGGGCCTCGACGACCAGTCCCGGATCGCGTACCACGACACCCATATCCGCGCCCTGCACCGCGCCGTGGAAGCGGGCGTCGACGTGCGCGGGTACTTCGTCTGGTCCCTCCTCGACAACTTCGAGTGGGCCGAGGGGTACGCACGGCGCTTCGGGCTCGTCCACGTGGACTACGAGACGCAGAAGAGGACCCCGAAGGCGTCGTACGGGTGGTACCGGGAAGTACTACGGGGGCAGCGCTGAGGTATTAGGGGCACGTCCCGTAGCGCTGAGGTACTAGGGGACGCCCCCCGTAGTCCCGAAGTACTACGGGGCCTAGAACCCCAGCTTCCGCAGCTGCTTCGGATCCCGCTGCCAGTCCTTCGCGACCTTCACGTGCAGGTCGAGGAAGACCGGCGTCCCCAGAAGCGCCTCGATCTGCTTGCGGGACTTGATGCCGACGTCCTTCAGGCGGCGCCCCTGGGGGCCGATGATGATCCCCTTCTGGCTGGAGCGCTCGATGTAGATGTTCGCGTGGATGTCGAGGAGCGGCCGGTCGGCGGGGCGGTCCTCGCGGGGGAGCATCTCCTCGACGACGACGGCGATGGAGTGCGGCAGCTCGTCGCGGACGCCCTCCAGCGCGGCCTCGCGGATCAGCTCGGCGACCATGACCTGCTCGGGCTCGTCCGTGAGGTCGCCCTCCGGGTACAGCGGCGGGCTCTCGGGCAGCATCGGCGCGAGGAGGTCGGCCAGCAGTTCCACCTGCTTGCCCGCGACCGCCGACACCGGCACGATCTGCGCCCACTCGATGCCCAGCTCCCGGCCGAGCTGGTCGATGGCGATGAGCTGCTCGGCGAGGGTCTTGGAGTCGACGAGGTCGGTCTTGGTGACGACCGCGACCTTCGGCGTCCGCTTGATCCCGGCCAGCTCCTTGGCGATGAACCGGTCACCGGGGCCCAGCTTCTCGTTCGCCGGGAGGCAGAACCCGATGACGTCGACCTCGGCCCACGTCGTCCGCACCACGTCGTTCAGCCGCTCACCCAGCAGCGTGCGGGGTTTGTGCAGGCCAGGGGTGTCGACGAGGATCAGCTGCGCGTCGTCGCGGTGGACGATGCCCCGGACCGTGTGCCGGGTCGTCTGCGGACGGTTGGAGGTGATCGCCACCTTCTTGCCGACGAGAGCGTTCGTGAGGGTGGACTTGCCCGCGTTGGGACGCCCCACGAAGCACGCGAAGCCCGCGCGGTGGGCGGAGGCGCCCGACTTCTCGGACGGCGAGGATGACTGGGAACGAACGCTCATGCCCCCCATTCTCCCTGATCCCCGAAGCATCGCCGCACACACGAACGCCTGGACCTTACGGCGCACGCCGAGACCGCATACGATCACGGCGTCCCGGGGCACGGCTCCCCCGTCTCCCACTCCCTCCAGAAGGTGACGCCATCCGCATGAAGCTCATCACCGCGATCGTCAAGCCGTACCGCCTCGACGCGGTCAAAACGGCCCTCCAGGAGCTCGGCATCCACGGGCTGACCGTGACCGAGGCCAGCGGGTACGGCCGCCAGCACGGTCACACCGAGGTGTACCGGGGCGCCGAGTACCAGATCGACCTCGTCCCCAAGGTGCGGATCGAGCTGGTCGTCGCGGACGCGGACGCCGAACCGGCGATCGAGGCAATCGTGAGGGCGGCGCGGACGGGCAAGATCGGGGACGGGAAGGTGTGGGCGGTGCCGGTGGAGACGGTGGTGAGGGTGCGGACGGGAGAGCGGGGCCCGGACGCGCTTTAGGGGTGGACCGTTGTCGGGTGCGGGTCCGCTGTGGCTGGCCGCGCCCCTAGGGACTTTCCCTGACGCCGCTTGATCAGCAGCCATGTCCCCGCACCCACCCCTAGTACCCCTACCCCCACCGGCACCCACGGCACCGCCAGGTACGACGCACTCGCCCTCTCCTCCGTCCCCGTCGCCCGCGCGGTCAGCGTCACCTGCCCCCGGTCCAGCTGCGGAGCAGCCCCCCACCGCTCGCTCAGCCGGACCCGCTGCCCCGGCAGCAGCTGAGCCGGCACCTTCTTCAGTTCACGGTCCAGCAGCGTACGGCCGAACAGCCCCGTCGCCTTCAACCGCACCCGAGGATCCAGCGTCACGTTCCCGGTGTTGTGCAGGGTGTAGGACACGGTCGCCGTACTGTCCCCGAACCCCGGTACCAGCGGCCGGTGCTGGTCGACGCGGACGTCCTCCACGGCGAGCGCCGGCAGCGACGGCCCCGTCACCTGCAAGTACACCCGCGCCCCGACCGCCCGCTGCACCCCCAGCGCAACCCCTCCCCCACTCTTCTCCACCTTCTCGTCCAGCGCCACGATCGCCCCAGGATGATCCCCCGGCTCGGCCCCCTCCGGCACGGCGATCGTGAACGGCACGGTCACGGTCCCCCGAGCCGGCACGGTCACCGCCTTCTTGGGCAGCTCGGCCCACGCCCCCACCCCCGTCATCCTCTCGTCGGCCGACTTCACGGCGAACCCCCCGTCACGGGCGGTGTTGTACGCGTCGGCCGCGTAGAGCCGGAACGTCATGGCCTGGTCGGTCTTGTTGGCGACAACGACCTCGTCCCGGACGGCGCGCCCGGGATCCGCGGAGACATAGAAGTACGGTCGGGCGGAGACGGCCGTGGAGGCGGGGTAGACGGACCAGCTCCCGTTGTCGGCGGCCCGGGCCGGACCGGGCGAGCAGAACAGGAGGAGAAGCAGCGGGACCAGGCCGCCGTACAGCTTCCGCATAGGACGAACTCCCCGGGGACGAAGGGCTGTTGGACGGCTGGGCGGATGCGGACCAGTGGGGTGGGCGCCCAACCGTCGGAGACCCCCGCTCAGGTCAGCGTGAGAGTGAGGACGCCGGCATAGCTGCCCGGAGGCGTGAACGCCGGTACGTCGAGGGAGAGTCCGGCGCCCGCGGTGAACTCACCGCCGGTCGCCGCCGCGTCGGGCGTGGACGCGAGGGTCGCCCCCGCACTGCCGACGACACCCGCGCTGCCCGCCTGGCACGTACTCGGCGAGCCCGCCTTGGTCGTGCAGGTCGGCGTCCAACTCAGCTTGCCCGCCGCTATCTTGGCGCCGGGCCCGGTGAAGTCGGTGACCTTCCCCGTCAGCGACCAGCCCGCGGGCCCGCCGCGGAAGTCCTTGACGGTGACGGCCTGGAGCGCACCCGTGGACGCGTTGCCGCTGCCGAAGTCGACGGCGGAGAGCGCGACCGAGTCCCCGGCCTGGGACATGGAGAGCGTCCCGCCCTTGACGGTCGTCGTCACCTTCTGGCTGCCCGGCGGCACGGGCACGTCGTTGACGACGACGTAGGCGGCCGGCCCGGCGCCCTTGCTGTCGCTCCACGCGCTGCCCTCGTAGGCGACGATCCCGGTGGTGGCGAGGTCCTTGACGGCGAGCGAACCACTGATGGAACCAGCGGAGTTGGCCGTCACGGTGACCGTGTCCTGCGTCTGGTTGGCCCCCGCGCGCCCGGCGAGCGTGACCGTCGCGCCCGGTGTGAAGTTGCTGCCGCTGACGGTGACGGCCGCACCCGGCGCGCCCGACGCCGAACCCAGGCTGATCGTGCGGGTGTTGGCGGGCGGGTTGGCCGTGGCGGTGACCGTCTCCGAGACCGGTGCGGGCGGGTTGGTGACGGCGCAGGGCGTGTCCAGCTCCAGGATGTAGCTGGTGTGGATGTTGTAGTCGCCGGGCGAGAGGGTGATCGCGCCGGGCGCGGTCACGGTGAACGACCCGGTCATGGAGAACGACGGGAAGGGCGCCCGGCCGGGCACCGGGTCGTTCTTCTTGGGCCCGGCGACCGTGATGCTCCCGGTCTGGGCGCCGCCGAGGGTGACCTTTCCGGTCGGGGTCATGATGTCGGCCGGCAGGGCGAGGTCGGTGGGGTTCCCGGCGGCCGGGGTGACGACCGTGTAGGTGATGCTGACGGTGTCGCCGACCTTGGGCGCGGTGTTGTCGGCGGTGATCTTCGCGGTGGTGGTGCCGTCGATCGGCGGGAGTCCGGCGATGGGCGGCGGGATGCAGTGCGTCGGGAAGTTCACGTTCGTCGCGGCCGACGCGGGCCAGGTCAGCGCCCCGCCCGCGCCGACCACGAGGACGGCCGTCCCGAGCAGCGAGACCAGACGCCGTCTTCGAGCGGGTGTGGAACCCATGGGTGCCCCCTCCTTCTGTTGGGGTGAAGGCACGGCGGCTCTTTCCGTGCCGACAGGGGGCATTGACGTGGAGGCGGGTGAAGAAGTCAATGGACTCGGCGGACAAAGCTGACGGACAGTCAGCCGTATGCCTGACTGACCGTCAACTCGCTTTGCCGGTGCGGATATCCGGCTGTCGGCTCAGTCGAAGATGAACGGGCCGGGCTGCTGCGCGGCGTTCGCCGTACAGGTGACGGTGATGCCGAAGACGACCATCGAGAGGCCGCCGTTGAAGATGTCCAGCTGGTCGCCGGGGGCGACGGTGCCGTTCAACGGGCCCACGGTGATCGGGTCGTTGATGGCCATCGCCGGGTTCGCCGTCCCCGTGAAGACCCGGTTCGGGCCCGTCGAATTCACCATCGTGAGGGTGGAGTTGATGCTGTTGGCGGAGAGCGGGAGCGGTGCCTTGACCGCCGTCGTGGAGAGCGTGAGGGTGGCGGCGGTCCCGGTCTGGGTCGCCGTCAGAGTCGCCGCACCGCCGCCGAAGAAGCCGCAGTTGGCGGTGAACGTGGCCGTCGTCGGGGTGACGGCGGCGGCGGTGGGGGCGAGCGCGAGCCCGGTGACCGCGAGGGCCCCGGCCAGCAGTGCCGCACCTGATCCGATTCGCTTGCCTCTCATGGGGTTGCCGGCTCCTTCCCGGAGTCTGGGGAGGACGGACGGCCGGCCGGGGCAGGAGGGTGCGGAACTCCGGCCCCGGTGTTCCTATCTGACGGTCCGTCGGAATCAACGGCTCCATTGATGCGTGAGAGGTGAACCAGGGCAAGGCCCTGTTTCAGCCAACGGCGATCCGCTCCCGCACCGCGCCGTCCGGCCCCGCCACCAACACCGGCGTCCCCGCACCCCCGAGGTCCCGCACAGCCGCCAGATCCTCCTCCGGCACCGCGCCCCCCGCCGTCACGACAGCCGCCGCCTCCAGCGCCCGCGCCCCCGACGCCACCGCCATCGCCACCGCCGTCCGCAGCGCGCTCAGCCTCAACGACGGCAACTCCACCGTCCCCGCCACATAAGTACGCCCCGTCTCGTCCCGCACAGCGGCCCCTTCCGGAACCTCGTTACGCGCCCGCGCGGAACGGGCCAGGGTGACGATCTTGCGGTCCTCGGGGTCGAGGTCGGTGGTGTCGGTCATGGTCAGAGCATACGGAAGGGGGGCGGGAGGGTGCTCCGGGGTTCAGGAGCCGGCCGGGCCGAGGTCACCCTCCAGGACCCGCACCGGAATCGGTTCACGGCCGAAGAGGGTGAGGATCTCGTCGGCGAGGGCCACGAGGTCGTACGGGTGGGGGCGGTCGCGGCGGCCGTCCGTCTCGATGGAGGCCGCGAGCAGGCCGGGCGGGACGGCCCCGGCGTCCAGGAGCAACCGCCAGTCCTCCGGCGGGAGTTCGAGGTACTCCAGGCCGGTGAGCGCGGCGATCTCCAGCGGGTCGGCGAGCGTGCCGGGGTAGGCGTGGAGCGTGCGCAGCCGGGGCAGGCCGACGACCGGGGCGAGGCTGAACGGCTCGCCGTCCCACACGCCGATGGACAGCACCTCCAGGGCGGGGTGCGCGGCGTCCTCGACGCTCCGCAGGGCGCTGTGGTTGACGCGGGCCACCTCGGGAAGCGCCTCCCGACGCCGACGGCCGTTCTCCACCTCGCCGTTCAGGAGCAGCTCGGTGAGGGAACCGGCGAGCAGTTCGCCGCCGAGGTGCTCCTCGTGGCCCAGCAGGACCACCTGGCCGAGGTGACCGCGCGGGCCGGGCGTGAGGTCGAGGGTGACCCGGTCGCCGCCGCCGTTGTCGCCGAAGGTGATCCAGCCCGGCGATCCGACCACGCCCTGGACGGTGTCGTCCGGCCGGGTGACGGCCGCGTCCATCGCCGCGAACTGCCACGGACACGGCCGGCTCTCCGCGTCGGCGACGAACACCCGGTCCAGCGGCAGGAGTTCACACCCGACGGCCTCGGCGACCCGGTCGGCGGCCTCGAAGTCGCCGTCCCAGTCCTCCCAGCGTCCCCGGACCACCCGGTAGACCGCCCTCAGCTCCTCCGGGAAGGCGACGCCGAGCCGCTCCTCGGCCTCGGTGATCTCCTCCTCGGTCGCGCCGATCGCGTCGGGCAACCGTTCGCGCAGCACCCGTTCCAGCTCCGCCGGGTCCGCGTGCGGGGAGGGCACGGCGTCCGGCACCGGCTCGGGCAGTCTGCGCCAGGGCTCGGGGACGGCGTCGTCGGCGAGGATCAGCGCGCCGCCGTGCGGGCCGTCGTAGCCGTGTTCGACGTCCGGGTGCGGCCCGAACAGCCTTAGCGTCGTGGCCCCTTGGGGCGTGCACTCGACCACGAACGGGACCCGTTCGACGCCGGCCTCCATGAGTGCGCCGCGCAGCAGCTCGACGGCGTCCCACTCATCCTGCATGTCCTCCAGCTGGGCAGCCTGGCCGGGCGGCGGGGAGACCCTGCGCACCGGGACGCTCCACGAGCCCTGCCCGACGTCGCCTTGCACGTGCCCGCCGGGCACGGCCAGCGTCTCGGCGTTGCTCTCCCGAATCAGTCTGAGCAGCGGGGCCCAGGTCGCGAAGTCGTACAGGGCGGGCACAGGGGCCTCCGGGTGGGTCCGGGCGGATCCGGGGATCATGGCGGGATCGCGAGGGTGCCGGGCGATTATCACACCGCCCCTCACGCCTCCCCCCACCGGCGCCCTACGGCCGGTCCAACCGCAACCGCTCCGCCCTCGGCAACCCGGCCACGACAAGGTCGTACGAGTCCTCCACCAGCTCCCGCACCACCTGCTCCGGCAGCTCCCCGTCCAGCACGACCGTGTTCCAGTGCCGCTTGTTCATGTGATACCCGGGAGTGATGAGACCTGGGTAGTCGGCCCGCAGGCGTACGGCGTCCTCGGGGTCGCACTTCAGGTTGACCTTCAGCGGCCGCGCGTCGATCCAGGTCAGCGCGAACATCTTGCCGCAGACCTTGAAGACGGTGACCTCGGGCGAGAACGGGAAGTCCTCGACGGCCGCGTTGAAGGACAGGCACAGCGCGCGCAGCTCCTGCGGGGTCACGAGGTCTCCTTCTCCGGGTCGTCCCCTACGGGCTCCACCAGCACCGTCACGATCTTGTTCCGGCGCCCGGCGGCGGCCTCGGCGGTCAGCCGCAGCGTCCGGTCGTCCGGAAGGCGTACGACGCTGGAGGCACCCGCGATCGGCACCCGGCCCAGCGCCTTCGCGAGGAGCCCGCCGACCGTCTCGACGTCCTCGTCGTCATACTCCTCAAGCCCGTACAGCTCACCGAGGTCGGTGATGTCGAGGCGCGCGGTGACCCGGAAACGGTCGTCGCCCAGCTCCTCCACAGGGGGCAGCTCACGGTCGTACTCGTCGGTGATCTCGCCGACGATCTCCTCCAGGATGTCCTCGATGGTGACGATCCCGGCCGTGCCCCCGTACTCGTCGATGACGACGGCGACGTGGTTGCGGTCCCGCTGCATCTCCCGCAACAGGTCACCCGCGTTCTTCGTGTCGGGGACGAACGCGGCGGGCCGCATCGCCGTCGAGACGAGGTCGGACTCGGTGTCGCGGCTGATGTGCGTCTTACGGACGAGGTCCTTGAGGTAGACGATGCCGACGATGTCGTCCTCGCTCTCCCCCGTGACCGGTATCCGGGAGAACCCCGACCTCAGCGCCAGGGTCAGCGCCTGGCGGATCGTCTTGTACCTCTCAATGACTACAAGGTCGGTCCTGGGGACCATGACCTCGCGGACGAGAGTGTCGCCCAGCTCGAAGACGGAGTGCACCATCCGGCGCTCGTCGTCCTCGATGAGCGACTCCTTCTCCGCGAGGTCGACCAGCGCGCGCAGCTCCGCCTCGGAGGCGAACGGGCCGCGCCGGAAGCCCTTGCCGGGGGTGAGGGCGTTGCCGATGAGGATCAGCAGGTTCGGGATCGGGCCCATGATCCTGGCCAGCGGCAGCAGGACGTACGCCGCCGCCGTGGCCGTGTTCAGCGGGTGCTGGCGGCCGATCGTGCGCGGCGAGACGCCGACGGCGACGTACGAGACGAGGACCATCACGCCGAGCGCCGTCAGCAGCGCCGCCCAGGTCTCGTCGAACTCCTTCAGGCAGGCGTACGTGACGAGCGTCGCGGCGGCCATCTCGCAGGCGACGCGGACCAGCAGCGCGACGTTCAGATAGCGCGTCGGATCGGCGGCGATCTGCGCGAGCTTCGCGCCGCCGCGTCGGCCCGACTTGACGGCCTCCTCGGCGCGGAAGCTGGACACCCGCGCGAGGCCCGCCTCCGCGCAGGCGGCGAGCCAGGCGACGACGACGAGGGCGACGGCACCCGCGATGAGCTGGGCGCTCATGAGACGGTCGGCGCCGGGGAGGGGCCGGTGATGCCCTTCTCCGCCCGCCAGCCGTCCACGATCGCCGCCTGGAGGCCGAACATCTCGGCCTTCTCGTCGGGCTCCTCGTGGTCGTAGCCCAGCAGGTGCAGCACCCCGTGGACGGTGAGCAGTTGCAGCTCCTCGTCCATGGAGTGCCGCGTCGGCGCCTCGTCACCCTGCTTCTTCGCGACCTCCGGGCACAGGACGATGTCGCCGAGCAGGCCCTGCGGGGGCTCCTCGTCGTCCTTGCTCGGCGGGCGCAGCTCGTCCATCGGGAACGACATGACGTCCGTCGGGCCGGGCAGGTCCATCCACTGGATGTGCAGTTGCTCCATCGCGTCGGCGTCCACGACGATCACCGACAGCTCGGACAGCGGGTGGATCCGCATCCGGGCCAGGGCGTAGCGGGCGATGTCGAGGATCGCCTGCTCGTCGACCTCGGTTCCGGACTCGTTGTTGACGTCGATCGACATGGCGCTGGTTTCGCTACTTCCGCTTGGGCCGGCCGCCCTTGTGGCTGCCGTTCTCCGTACCGTTCTCGCTGTCGTACTTCTCGTACGCGTCGACGATACGGCCCACCAACTTATGCCGGACGACGTCCTGCGACGACAACCGCGCGAAGTGCACGTCGTCCACACCCTCCAGAATGTCCTGCACCTGCCGCAGCCCACTCTTCGTCCCGCTCGGCAGGTCCACCTGCGTCACGTCACCGGTAATGACGATCTTCGAGTCGAACCCGAGCCGCGTCAGGAACATCTTCATCTGCTCGGGGGAGGTGTTCTGGGCCTCGTCGAGGATGATGAAGGCGTCATTGAGCGTG
>DATCQX010000568.1:0-5200 GCA_036569285.1 Streptomyces sp. | reverse complement strand
GGGCCCGCCGCGCCGAACTCGTCGGGCAGCAGGTCGCCCGCCTCGGCGCCGCCGACCGGGAGGCGCTGCGGACGGCGCTCCCCGCGCTGCGCGCCCTCGCCGTCGGACTCCAGCAGGAGCCCGGCGCCTGAACCCACCCAGCAGGAGGACCCCCTCATGACCGACGCCGTCACCTGCACCGGACTCGCCTACGCCTTCGGGGACACCAGGGCCGTCGACGGGCTCGACCTCACCGTCGCCGAGGGCGAGGTCTTCGGCCTCCTCGGACCCAACGGCGCGGGCAAGACCACCGCCATCCGCTGCCTCACCACCCTGCTGCCGGTCCCCGCCGGGATGGTCGCCGTCTTCGGGCACGACGCCGCCGTCGACCGCATGGCCGTCCGGCGCCTGCTCGGCTACGTCCCCCAGCAACTGTCCGCCGACGCCGGGCTCACCGGACGCGAGAACGTCTCCCTGTTCGCCCGCGTCTTCGACGTCCCCCGCCGCGAACGCGCCGAACGCGTCGGCCAGGCCCTCGCCGCCGTCGGGCTCACCGACGCCGCCGAGCGGCTCGCCGGGACCTACTCCGGGGGCATGGTCCGCCGCCTCGAACTCGCCCAGGCGCTCGTCAGCGCTCCCCGGCTGCTCATCCTCGACGAACCCACCATCGGCCTCGACCCGATCGCCCGCACCGGCGTCTGGGAGCACATCGGCGCCGTCCGCGAGGCCACCGGCATGACCGTCCTCGTCACCACCCACTACATGGACGAGGCCGACCACCACTGCGACCGCGTCGGCCTCATGCACCACGGGCGCGTCCGCGCGCTCGGCACACCGCAGGAGCTGCGCGAGGGGCTCGCCGCACGCCGGGGCACCGAGACGCTGCCCACCCTGGAGGACGTCTTCCGGGACGTCGCCGGCAGCTCCCTCGACGAGAACTCAGGAGACTTCCGAGATGTCCGAAGCACCCGCCGCACCGCTCAGCGCGTCGGCTGACATATCCCTCCTCGTCAAGCCGCCCGCACCCCGCGCGGGCTGGCGGCTCGTCCCCGCCCGGATCGGCGCGATGTGCGCCGTCGAACTCCAGAAGCTCCGCCACGACCGCACCGAGCTGTACACCCGCGCCGTCCAGCCCGCCCTGTGGCTGCTGATCTTCGGGCAGACCTTCACCCGGATCCGCGCGATCCCGACGGGCGGAATCCCCTACGTCGACTACCTCGCGCCCGGCATCATCGCCCAGTCCGCCATGTTCATCGCGATCTTCTACGGCATCCAGATCATCTGGGAGCGCGACGCGGGCGTCCTCAACAAGCTCCTCGTCACCCCGACCCCGCGCGCCGCCCTCATCACCGGCAAGGCGTTCGCCGCCGGGGTGAAGTCGGTGATCCAGGCCGTCGTCGTCATCGTCATCGCGGCACTCCTCGGGGTCGCGCTCACCTGGAACCCGCTGAAGCTGCTCGGGGTGCTCGCGGTCGTCGTCCTCGGGTCCGCGTTCTTCTCCTGCCTGTCCATGACCATCGCGGGCATCGTGCTCAGCCGCGACCGGCTGATGGGGATCGGGCAGGCGATCACCATGCCGCTGTTCTTCGGGTCCAACGCGCTGTATCCCGTGTCCGTGATGCCGGGGTGGCTCCAGGCCGTCAGTCGGTTCAATCCGCTCAGTTATGAGGTGAACGCGCTGCGTGGTCTTCTGCTCGGTACGCCGGCGCATCTCGCCGTCGACTTCGGGGTGCTCGCGGTGGCCGCCGCGCTCGGGGTCGCGGCCTCCTCGGCGCTGCTCGGCAGGCTCGCCCGGTGACGTGATGTGCGGCACGTTTGCACAAGGCGTGACCTGAGTGTTTTCCGGATTCCCGCTGGGCACGGCTTGATCGTCGATCAAAAGGGACGTTGGCCCAGGCCACGGCGCATTCCGCTCATTTGACAGTGCGCGCGGGCCACGGGTAGGACTCGGCCGGTGGACGTCGGGAGGTGGGCCGTGTACGAGCCGAACGTGATCGGAGACTGGCAGGAGTACGAGGCGTACTCCGGTCTGCGTCTGCGCGTGAACCGGCTGGAGCGCGCGGAGCCGCCACGCGGTCGCGACGACGCCGCCGACGGGCTCACGTACTTCAGGCTGCGCGTCGTCGTCGAGAACCGGGGCGAGGCGAAGTACTGCGTCCACCTGGAGGACGGGCAGATCGACGTCCGGATCGGGCCGGACGGCGAGAGCGCGTTCGTCGACTGGCGCAACTCCCAGTTCGTCGAGGGGTTCGACGTCTACCCCCTGCGCCGCGTCACCGCCGTCCTCCACGCGGCCGGGCCCGAGACCGCCCTCGACCGCATCGACGTCCAGGTCCAGCTACGGGTGGACGACGAGTGGACCGAGCGGCGGCTGTGGACCGGGGGGCTGGATCTGTCCGGGGACTGTGTCGGGACGGCTCCCTGCGCGGGGCGTGAGGACGATCTGGCCCGGCAGGTGAGCAACTTTTTGCGGGAGCAGACGGAGGCGGGGGAAGGGACGGGCTGAGAGGGGTGGGCGTCTTGCGCGTCACGCGCTGAGCCGCACCCCCTCGCCGACAGGGCTCAGTGCGGGATGCCGTCGATCAAGTCCCGTGCACCCTGCCGCAGCAGCGCCACCGCCACCGAGGTGCCGAGGGTCGCGGGGTCGAGGGGGCCCGCCCATTCGTGGGCGTTGAGGCGGGTCTTGCCGTCGGGGGTGAAGACGCAGGCGCGCAGGGAGAGTTCGCCGGTGCGGTCGACCTGGGCGTAACCCGCGATGGGGCTGTTGCAGTGGCCCTGGAGGACGTGCAGGAACATGCGCTCGGCGGTGGCCTCACGGTGGGTCGCGGGATCGCCGAGGCCGCTCACCGCGTCGATCAGGTCCGTGTCGCCCTCGCGGCACTGCAGGGCCAAGATGCCCGCGCCGATGGGCGGCATCATCGCCTCGGGGGAGAGGATCTCGCTGATCACGTCGGTACGGCCGATGCGCTCAAGGCCCGACACCGCCAGCAGCAGCGCGTCCGCCTCACCGGCGGCCAGCTTCTCCAGCCTCCGGTTGGCGTTGCCCCGGAACGGCACGCACTCCAACTGCGGGTGCGTCGCCGCGAGCTGGGCGATCCTACGGACCGAGGACGTGCCGATCCGGGTGCCGTCGGGCAGCTCGTCCAGCGTGAGGCCCCCGGGGTGGACCAGCGCGTCCCGGACGTCGTCCCGCTTGAGGAACGCGGCGAACACGGTACCGGCGGGCAGCGGACGGTCCGCCGGGACGTCCTTCACGCAGTGGACGGCGAGATCCGCCTCCCCGGCGAGCAGCGCCGCGTCGACCTCCTTGGTGAACGCGCCCTTGCCCTCGACCTGCGACAGGTCGCCCATCCACTTGTCACCGGTCGTCTTCACCGGCACGACCTCGGTGCGCACCCCGGGATGCAGCACGGCCAACTCGGCACGCACGCGCTCCACTTGGGCCAGAGCCATCGGCGAGTCACGGGAGACGATACGGATCAGTTCGGGTACCGGCATGTGAGACAGGGTAGACCCTCCGGACTGCCCCACGGACACCGGACGCCACTCCTCCGTCACACCTCGACCGTCCCCCGAACCCGGATGCACCCGGATTCGAGGGACCCCGAAGTGCCGGTCTCAGCTCACGCGTTCGGGTCGAACGTGATGCCCGACGGCTTCGCCTTCGTGAGATGGGCCGCGAAATTCGCGTCCTTGAGGCCGAAGTTGGCGCTGCCGAAGTCGTACGCGCTCACCTTGTCCCGCAGCCCCGCCGGGTACCCGTTCCAGCCGACCAGCGGCGGGTACTGCCAGGTGTGCTTGTCGTTCTCCGGCGGCTCGTCACCGGTACCGGCCAGCCGGAAGCAGTGCGTGCTGATCCCGTCCTTGTGGTAGACGACCTTCGCGTGCGTCCCCTCGAAGCGGACCGAAGACGCCGGACTCACCGTGAACGAACCGTGGTTGGACGTCGCCACGTACTGCACCGCCCCGTCGCGCACCCAGATCGCGACGTGCTCCCAGTCGTTCCGGTGCCCGCCGATGCTGCTGTTCGGGAGCGCCTGGTCCTTCTCGAAGTACAGGCCGTACAGATACACACACCACCCGCTGTCGCACTTGTAGCGCGAGTAACTGTTCGTGTTGTCGAGGTCCGACGCGTCGTGGCAGTCGCCACTGAGCGAACCCGTCGGCTTCAGACCGCCGTTGATCGTCCCGTCCGGGCCGATCGCCGGCGTCGAATAGCAGCCGTCGGTGTCGTAGTCGAACGCCGGAAGATACCTCAGCTCCGCGGCCTCCGCGTTCTGCGGCAGCGCCGTCGGCGGAGCGGCGTACGCGGCCGTCGGCACAGCGAGCACGAGCACACCGGCTACGGCCGGGACGGCGAGCCATCTGCTACGGGACGGCATGGACTTGGGTGACGACAAGGCGTCCTCCGGAGGGGGGAGAGGGCGGGGGCGCGGCGGAGCAGCTCAGCTTCCCCGCTTTTCCCGTCCCGGCCAAGAGGTCACGGGCGTATCAGGGGTGAAGTACCGGCCAACAGTGGGCTGTTGAGCACCCGTCAGAGATGGCGTCCCCTCCTGACGTCCCCCTGGCTCCCGCACCCTTCGCACCAACAGCCACGCCACCACGGGCGGCACCAGCAACGGCACCAGAGCTGTCCGCAACGACGTCGCGTCGGCCAGCGCCCCCGACGCCGGTGCGGCGATCCCTCCGACGCTCACCGTCAGCCCCAGCGTCACCCCGCTCGCCGTCCCGACCCGCCCCGGCAGACAGTCCTGCCCGAGCGTGATGTGCAGTGAGAACGGCACGTACAGTCCGGCCGACGCCAGCGCGACGAACGCGTACAGGCCCGGCCCCGGCACCACCAGCACGCCCGCCACCGCGACCAGCGTCACCCCGTACGACGCCCGCACCACCGCCAGCCTCCCGTACCGCCCGGCGAGCCGGCTCCCGGCCAGCGTGCCGACCGCGCCGCCCGCGTACAGCACGCACAACGCGACCGTCCCGGCCGCCGCGCCGCCGCCGGTGCGCTGGCGGACGTACAGGGCGACGAAGGTGCTGAGGCCGACGAAGACCAGGGAGCGGCAGATCACGGCGCCGGAGAGACGCAGGAAGGCGGGCCAGTCGTCGGCGTGGGGGCCATCGGGGACCGATATGACAATCGGACCTCGCGCCTTCGTCGTCAGCGCACACAACACCGCCCCCACCACCCCCGGCACGGCCAGCAACGGCGTCGCCCCCAGCC
>DATCQX010000567.1:0-2538 GCA_036569285.1 Streptomyces sp. | reverse complement strand
CGGCGCCGGGGTCGTCGTCGCCTACGAGGCGGACGACATCGACCCCTGGACCCACCTCGGCTGGAGCGTCGTCGTCACCGGCTACGCCCACCTCGTCACCGACCCGCGCGAACTCGCCCGCTACGACAGGCTGCTGAGGCCTTGGACGGACCGCACGATGGAACACGCGGTCCGCATCCAGCCCGCCTTGGTGACAGGCATCCGCCTCACCGCCGACAACGCCTGACGGGGCCGTTCGACCCCTTCGAACAAGCGATGTGTGGTTCGAACGGCCCTCCCAGACGGTGCGTCGGATCCGATTGGCTGGTGGCCATGGACGACAAGTACTCCGAGTCCGCGACGCTGCGCACGGCACGGACCGGCGACGGCACGACCGTCGTCACCCTCCGAGGCGAACTCGACCTCCTGGCGGTCATCGCCCTCGGCCCCGCCCTGGACGCCCTCACCACCGGACCCCGCCCCGACGTGGTCCTCGACCTGCGGCCGGTCACCTTCGTCGACTGCTGCGGCCTCGGCCTGCTGTGCCGGGCCCGCAACCGGATCCTGACCCGCCACGGCCGACTCCGCCTGACCGGCCCCGGCACCGGCCTCCTACGACTCCTGCGGCACGCCGGGCTGACGGACGCGTTCGAACTGACGACGGCCGTGTCTCCTTGAGATGCCGTCAGCCGTGGGACACGACGGCGACCGGGGCGGGGGAGTGGTGCAGGACGGCGTGCGTGACGTGCCCGACGTGGGTGCCGAACGGGCTGCGGCGGCCGAGGCGTCCGACGACGACCAGCGAGGCGACCCGGGCGGCGCCGACGAGGTGGGCGGCGGCGCCGCCGTACCGGGGTTCCTCGACCACCTCGACGTCCGGGAACTTGCGGCGCCACGGGCGCACCACGTCGGCCAGTGTCTCGGCGGGGTCGTGAGGGGGGCCGGACGGTGACGGGTTCCAGGCGTGCAGGACGCGCAGGGGCGTGGCGCGACGGGCGGCGGCGTCGAACGCGAACCCGATGAGGGTGCCGTCGGGGTGGTCGGTGTCCAGACCCAGGACGACCGGCCGCCGGGCCTTGTGCCGCCTCGCCCGGACGAACACCACCGGGCGCTCGGCCAGGGCCACCACGCGCAGGCCGACGGAGCCCGGCGTGAACCCGGCGGTCCCGCCCAGCCCGCGCGAGCCGAGGACGAGCAGTTCGGCGCCGCGCCCCGCCCGGCACAGGACGTCCACAGGCGGGCCCGGGACGAGCAGGCCGGTCACCTCGACACCGGGGTGGCGCTGCCGCAGACCGGCGGCGGCCTCCTGGGAGACCTCGGCGGTGTCCTCCGTCGGCGGTTCGAGGGTCGGTTCCCAGGCCTGGACGAGAGTCAGCGGCAGCCCCAGCGACTCGGCCTCGCCGGCCGCCCACTCGGCGGCGGCCAGACCCTCGGGGGAGCCGTCGAGTCCCACGGTTACGGTACGGAGCATCTCTTCCACCTTCGGGAGCGGCCGGTTTCGGGAGGGGTCGGCTTCGGGAGGGGCCAGGCGAGTCCTGACACCCCTCACTGTCATGAGGCGGGCACGGGTGCGCCGGATGCCGAAGGTCTGTTCGTACAGGGCCGAACGGCCCTCTTCGGCGTGCCGGCCGGTGCGGCGCGCGGACCGGACGGCACATGGCGGCACCGGGATCGGCGGGCGCAGGGTGAGGGGTGGAGACCGACGCCCGTTCCCCCCCACCGGAGGCTCACGCCATGAACGCCGTTCCGACCCCCAGCATGCTGCGCGCCCTCCCCGCGGAGCACCGGCACCGGCTGATGCGGCTCGCGAGAGAGGTGAGCTTCCCGGCGGGCACCCGGCTCTTCGACGAGGGAGGGCGGGCCGACCGGTTCTGGGTCGTCCGCACCGGGCGCGTCGAACTGGACATGAAGGTGCCGGGTCAGCGGGCCGTCGTCATCGAGAGCCTCGGGCACGACGAACTCGTCGGCTGGTCCTGGCTGCTCGGCCCGCACGCCTGGCATCTCGGCGCCACCGCCACGACCCCCGTCCGCGCCCACCAGTTCGACGGCGTGGCCGTCCGCTCCCTCTGCCAGGACGACCCGGCGCTCGGCAGCGCCGTCGCCCTGTGGGTGGGCGGGATCGTCGCCCACCGCCTGCGCTCGGCCCGCACCAGGCTGCTCGACCTGTACGCGCCGTACGGGGCGGGTACCCGCATCTGACCGGGGCACCGCGAAATGGGGCCGGTCGGCCCTGGTGTGTCATGAGCCGAACGGTGATGATCGGGGTGGGCAGTATCGGCACTCCGAGAGGTCGTCATGGCGCAGGCACGCACCTTCACCGAGCAGGATCCGATCCGGGTGTTCCTGCTCGACGACCACGAGGTGGTACGCCGTGGCCTGACCGACCTCCTCGCCGCCGAGCCGGACATCACGGTCGTCGGTGACGTCGGCACGGTCGAGCACGCCCTCGCCCGGGGTCCCGCGCTGCGGCCGGACGTCGCCGTCCTCGACGTCCGCCTCCCCGACGGCGACGGCATCACCGTCTGCCGTGAACTGCGCGACCGCATGCCCGGGCTGGCC
>DATCQX010000566.1:0-2122 GCA_036569285.1 Streptomyces sp. | reverse complement strand
GAGCTCAGGCCGCAGTTGCTCGACCGGTTCGGGCTGACCGTCGAGGTGGCCGCCTCTCGGGAACCCGACCAGCGGGTGGAGGTCGTGCGGCGGCGGCTGGCGTACGACGACGATCCGGCTGCCTTTGTGGAGACTTGGGCCGCCGAGGAGGCCGCCGTACGGCAACGGATCGTCGCCGCGCGGGAGTTGTTGCCGTCGGTGCGGCTCGGGGACGGGGCGTTGCGGCAGATCGCGGCGACCTGTGCGGCGTTCGAGGTCGACGGGATGCGGGCCGACATCGTGATGGCGCGTACCGCTACCGCGTTGGCCGCGTGGGCGGGGCGGACCGAGGTGTTGGCCGAGGACGTGCGGCAGGCGGCGCTGTTGGCGTTGCCTCATCGTCGTCGGCGTAATCCGTTTGACGCGCCGGGACTTGACGAAGACAAGCTCGATCAGACGTTGGAGGAGTTCTCCGGGGAGTCTCCCGAGGACGATCCGGATCCGGACGGGCCCGGTGGGGGTGGTGGGCAGCCGGCGCCCGAGGGTGGGCAGGGGGATGGCGGTGGTGCTGCCGCTCAGCCCGAGGCCGGGGAAGGCGGGGAGCCTGTCGGGGGCGGCGGGGAGCAGTCGCCCGTGCGGGCTGCCGAGCCGTTTCGGGCCAAGGTGCTGAGTGTGCCGGGAGTCGGGGAGGGGGCTGCCGGGCGGCGGTCTCGGGCTCGGACCGAGCAAGGGCGGACCACGGGGGCCCGGCGGCCCCAAGGAGCGCTCACCAAGCTGCACTTGGCGGCTACCGTGCAGGCCGCCGCGCCGCATCAGCGGGCACGGGGGCGAGTTGGGCGTGGGCTCGTGGTGCGGCGGGACGATCTTCGGCAGGCGGTGAAGGAGGGGCGTGAGGGGAACCTGGTCCTTTTCGTCGTCGATGCCTCCGGGTCGATGGCCGCTCGGCAGCGGATGAGCGCTGTGAAGGGGGCCGTGCTGTCGTTGCTGCTCGACGCGTATCAGCGGCGGGACAAGGTGGGGTTGGTGACGTTCCGGGGGGCCTCGGCGGATGTCGCCCTGCCTCCGACGTCCTCTGTGGACGCCGCCGCCGCGCGGCTGGAGTCGCTGCCCACCGGGGGGCGTACGCCGCTTGCCGCCGGGCTGCTCAAGGCGCATGACGTGCTGCGGGTGGAACGCTTGCGGGATCCGGCGCGGCGGGCGCTCGTCGTCGTCGTGACGGACGGGCGGGCGACCGGAGGGCCGGAGCCGGTGGCTCTTGCCGGGCGGGCCGCCCGGTTGTTCGCCGCCGACGGGGTCGCCTCCGTGGTCGTCGACTGTGAGGCGGGGCCCGTGCGGCTGGGGCTCGCGGGGCAGCTCGCGGGTGAGTTGGGGGGGACCGCCGTGACGTTGGACGAGTTGCGCGCGGATTCGATTGCCGGGTTGGTCAAGGACGTTCAGGGTCAGAGGAGGGCCGCGTAATGCCTCAGGGGCAGCCGAGTGTGGTGCCGGACGACGGGTTGACGACCCGTCAGCGGCGGAATCGGCCACTGGTCGTCGTCCATACGGGAATCGGGAAGGGGAAGTCGACCGCCGCGTTCGGGCTTGCTCTGCGCGCCTGGAATCAGGGGTGGCCGATCGGGGTGTTCCAGTTCGTCAAGTCGGCGAAGTGGAAGGTCGGGGAGGAGAACGCGCTGCGGGTGCTGGGGGCGTCCGGGGAGGGCGGGTCCGTCGACTGGCACAAGATGGGTGAGGGGTGGTCCTGGGTGCAGCGGGATGCCCAGATGGACAACGAGGAGAAGGCTCGGGAGGGTTGGGAGCAGGTCAAGCGGGATCTCGCCGCCGAGACGTATCAGCTGTACGTGCTCGACGAGTTCGCGTATCCCATGCACTGGGGGTGGGTCGACACCGATGAGGTGATCGAGGTGCTGCGGAATCGGCCTGGTACTCAGCATGTTGTGATCACCGGGCGGAACGCGCCGGAGAAGTTGGTGGAGTTCGCCGATCTCGTCACCGACATGTCCAAGGTGAAGCATCCGATGGATGCGGGGCAGAAGGGGCAGAAGGGGATCGAGTGGTGAGGTCCGTTCCTCGGTTGGTCATTGCCGCGCCGGCGTCCGGGAGCGGGAAGACCACTGTTGCCACGGGGTTGATGGCCGCGTTCGCC
>DATCQX010000565.1:0-6059 GCA_036569285.1 Streptomyces sp. | reverse complement strand
GGGTGTCGTACGAGACCGAGCCCGCGGAAGCGGCCGAGCCCCCCGAGGCCGGGGCGACTCCCGCGCGGGCCGCCTGTGTCGACACCGCGTACTCGACCGCCGGGCACAAGGAGTACGGGACCTACCTCTGGCACGTCGGGGACGGGCCGATGCCGGGCGGGCTCGGCCGGGACGCCGCGCGGAAGGTGTTCGAGGAGGCCATCGGGACGATCACCGGTGAGCGCAACGACTGCGGGCTCGCCGGGGCGGGCGGGCCTCGGGCGCGGTACCTGTCGGGTACGGACCGGGAGGCCGGGATCGACCGGGCGGGGCGCTGTTCCGCGCGGGACGGGGTGAGCGTGTGGGACGCCGGTGAGCTGCCCGAGGACGTCGTCGCCGTCACCTGCTCCTGGGCCGTCACCATGCCGGACGGCGGGCCCAACGACCTGATCGAGGCGGACGTCCGCTTCAACACGCGCCGCTACCGGTTCACGGACACGCCGGGGGAGGGGTGCGACGACGCGTACGACGTCCGGGGCGTCGGTACGCATGAGGCGGGGCATGTCTTCGGGCTCGGGCATGTCGGTGCCGGGCACGAGAACCTGACCATGTACACGAACTCGTTCGCGTGTTCGGTGCGGGCGCGGACGCTGGGGCGGGGGGACGTGCTGGGGCTGCGGGCCCTGTACCGCTGAGGAGTCACGCCCCCGCCCCCTCCCTCAGGGGGCACCCCTCTCGGGTGAACCTCCCACTCTCCTGGCCGCACCCCGTTCGACACTGTCCGATATGTCCATTTTCGTGTGGATATCGGCCCGTATGTTTCTGCGGGAAACGGGCCACTCCTCACTCTTCTTGGAGGGCGTTGTGCGGCCTGAGGGCTACGACTACGACACCCACAGCAGGTTGGCCGGGCCGCTCACGGAGCCGGCCGGAGCGCCGTACCGGGTGCAGTACATATCGCTGCTCTCCCGCGAGCCCCACCGAATACGCGCCGTCCTGCTGATGGGCCTCGCCCCGGTGCTGACGGCCCTGCTGCTCGTGTACCTGGTGTGGCCGAGCCACTGGGTGGAGCGCGAGGGCGGGGACGAGTGGATGGTCGGCCTCGACATCGCGATGCTCATAGCCATCGGCCTGATCGAACTGTTCATGGTCGTCAACGTCGCGTCCGTCGCGCACGCGACCCTCGTCGCCCGCGACCCCGTACCCGTAGTACCCGAGAGCGGTACCCGCGTCGCGTTCCTCACGACGTACGTCCCCGGCCGCGAACCCCTCTCCATGGTCCGCGCCACCCTCGAAGGCGCCGTCCGCATCCACCACCGCGGCCCCCTCGACATCTGGCTCCTCGACGAGGGCGACGACGAACAGGCCAAGGCCCTCTGCGCGGAACTCGGCGTCCGGCACTTCACCCGGCACGGCGTCCCCGAGTGGAACCGCCCCAAGGGCCCCCACAAGGCCCGCACGAAACACGGCAACTACAACGCCTGGATCGCCGCGCACGGCGACGACTACGACCTCTTCGCCTCCGTCGACACTGACCACGTCCCCCACCCCGACTTCCTGGAGCGGATGACGGGCTACTTCCGGGACCCCGACGTCGCCTTCGTCGTAGGACCTCAGGTGTACGGGAACTACCACAATCCGGTGACCAAGGCCGCCGAGTCGCAGCAGTTCCTCTTCCACGCCCTGATCCAGCGCGCCGGCAACCGCTACCGCGCCCCCATGTTCGTCGGCACCAACAACGTCGTCCGCATCGCCGCCGTCCAGCAGATCGGCGGACTGTACGACTCGATCACCGAGGACATGGCCACCGGCTTCGAACTGCACCGGCGCCGCAACCCCGTCACCGGGCGGAAGTGGCGGTCGGTGTACACGCCCGACGTACTCGCGGTCGGCGAGGGGCCCGCCTCCTGGACGGACTTCTTCACACAGCAGCTCAGATGGTCGCGCGGCACGTACGAGACGCTGTTCAAGCAGTACTGGAAGGCGCCGTTCACGATGCCCCCCGGGCGGCTCTTCTCGTACACGATGATGCTCGTCTACTACCCGATGACGGCCGTCAACTGGCTCCTCGGCATTGTCAGTTGCGTCCTGTTCCTCTGGTTCGGCGCGTCCGGCACACAGGTCGCCGCCTCCGTGTGGCTGATGCTCTACA
Source organism: Streptomyces sp. (assembly GCA_036569285.1). GTDB lineage: Bacteria > Actinomycetota > Actinomycetes > Streptomycetales > Streptomycetaceae > Streptomyces. The sequence continues at coordinate 3,928 of DATCQX010000565.1, read as the reverse complement.
GCGACGCCGCCGCCCTCCAGATCGGCCTGTACCTGTGGAACCGGCGCCACAACGTCTCCCCGCACGAACCCGAGGGCTCCGGAGGGCTCGCCGGGATGGGCATGTCCGCGCTGTCCGCGCCGATCTACCTCAAGTCCTTCGGCGCCGCCCTCCTGCGCAGACCCAGCCGGTTCGTCGTCACCCCCAAGGGCGGCGACGCCAGCGCCGACCGGCTCATGACCTTCCGCGTCCACCTCTTCTGGGCCGCCGTCCTCATCGCGTCCCTCACGGCCTCCGCCGTCCTCGGCCACACCCACGCCGCCATGCGCACCTGGGCCGTCCTCGCCACCGCGATCTCCCTGGCGCCGCTCGCCGTCTGGACCGGCACGCTCGTGCGGGAACGGCGTGAGCGGCGCGCGCTCGTCAAGAAGAGCGCCCCGCAGCACGCGGCCGTCGAACCCGCCCTCGCCCCCGTCTCCGGCACGCCCACAGGAGGCAACTAGCCATGCCCTTCCAGCAGAAGAAGACCAAGAAGACCGTCCTGGGCATCGGCGGAGTCGTGATCCTCGCGAGCCTCAACGCCCCCGCCGCGCTGGACTTCGTCGGCGAGCGGTACCACGCCTACAAGATCGCCCAGCCCGAGTACCGCGCCAAGTACGGCAGTTGGCACACGGTCGACATCCCCGAGCGGTACCGCACCAACGCGATCCACGCGGCGCTCCTGCACACCGGGAAGGTCCTCATCGTCGCCGGCTCCGGCAACGAGCAGAAGAAATTCGACGCCGGGTCCTTCGACACCGTCCTGTGGGACCCGAAGAACAACACCTTCAAGAAGATCCCCACCCCCGAGGACTTCTTCTGCTCCGGACACGCCCAACTCCCCGACGGACGGCTCCTGGTGGCGGGCGGCACCGCACGCTACGAACTCCTCGACGGCGAGATCGAGCGGGCCGCCGGCGGGATGCGCGTCAAGAACGAGAACCCCGACAAACCCATGGTCCTCAAGAAGGGCACCCGCTTCCGCTCGCCCGCCGGCGTCGAGTACGTCAGCAAGTTCGACGTCACCGTCCCCAAGGCCAAACGCGCCTTCACGGTGACCTACAACAGGCGCGGCGTCATGCAACCTTGGCAGACCAAGGTCACCGCCAGCGAGGTCCGCGTCTTCGTCGAGGCCGCCGAGAGCGGGCCCATGTCCGCCACCGACAAACAGGCCCAGTACGAGATCGTCGGGCTCACCGGCAAGGACGCCGACAACACCTACGGCCTCAGCGAGAAGATCACCCTCGACAAGCAGGACTTCCAAGGCATCCGCGCCGCCTACGAGTTCGACCCCCTCGCCGAGCGGTACATCCCCGTCGACCCCATGAAGAAGGCCCGCTGGTACCCGACCCTCGTCGGCCTCGACGACGGCCGCGTCCTCGCCGTCTCCGGACTCGACGACGTCGGTGTCGTCGACCCCGGCGACAACGAGATCTACGACCCGAGGACGAAGAAGTGGACGCCGGGGCCCAAGCGATACTTCCCGACCTACCCGGCGCTCTTCCTCACCAAGGGCGGCAAGCTCTTCTACCCCGCCTCCAACGCCGGGTACGGGCCCGCCGACCAGGGCCGTGAACCGGGGATCTGGGACCTGAGGACCAACACGTTCCAGAAGGTGCCCGGCCTCAAGGACGCGGACGCCACGGAGACTTCGGCGTCCGTGCTGCTGCCGCCCGCGCAGGACCAGCGGGTCATGATCCTCGGCGGCGGGGGAGTGGGCGAGTCCAAGAAGGCGACACCGCGCACCGCCGTCGTCGACCTCAAGGAGGACAACCCCACCTTCAAGGACGGCCCCAACTTGCCGCAGGGCACCCGCTACTTGAACAGCGTGATCATGCCGGACGACACCGTCTTCACCTCCAACGGCTCCTCCGACTACCGGGGCCGCAGCGCCAGCAACATCCTCAAGGCCCAGTTCTACGACCCCAAGGGCAACGTCTTCCGCGAGGCCGCCGAACCCGCCGTCGGCCGCAACTACCACTCCGAGGCGCTCCTGCTGCCCGACGGACGCGTCGCGACGTTCGGCTCCGACCCCCTCTACGACGACCAGCAGAACACGAAACTGGGCCACTTCGAGCAGCGCATGGAAGTCTTCACGCCGCCCGCGCTGCACAAGAACGGCAAGGAACGCCCCGTTCTCGACGACGGCCCCCAACAACTCCCCGCCGACCGGCAGTTGACCTATCGCACCGACCACCCCGAGCGGATCGCCGCCGCCCGGCTGATGCGGCCCAGCGCCGTCACCCACACCACCGACGTCGAACAGCGCTCCATCGCGCTGAAGGTGGCGAAGGAGGGCCGGGCCGTCACGTTCACCGTGCCGGACGACCCCGCGCTCGTGCCGCCCGGCTGGTACATGCTGTTCGCGACGGACGCGGCGGGGACGCCGTCCGAGGCGAAGTGGGTGCAGGTCAAGTGAGCCTTGTCTACTTCGAGTTGCGTGCCAGCTCCAGCGCGTACTCCGGCCACCACTGCCCCGCGTTCGGGCCGCCCTCGCAGGTGCCGTCCGACTCACCCGGCCGTTTGATCCACAAGTAGGCATCCAGAGCGGGTTCCCCGGTTTCGGTGGTCGGCCGGGTGCCCAGGGCCCGCCCCGGAGGGTTGCACCACACCCCCGGGAGCGGGCCGTTGCCGTTACGACTGGTGTCCACCACGAAGTGCTTGCCGCCCAGTTGACCCGAGAGGTCCAGGCCGTAGCGCTTGACGGCGTCGTCCGGCTGGAAGTTGGAGACGTTCAGCGCGAAGCCGTCCGCCGCCTCGATGCCCGACCGCTTCAGCGGCTCCACCAGCTTCCACGGCTCGCGGATCCAGGACGGGTTGCCGGCGTCCAAGTACACCTTCGTGTGCGGCTGTTGCTTCAGCCGCGTGACCGCCGCGCTCAGCAACTGCTCGCGCTCGCCGTGATATTCACCCGTCGTACAGCCGTCCACGATGTGCGCGACCGCGTCCGGCTCCAGCACCACCAGCGCCTTCGCGTCCCCGATCGCCGACGCGAACTTCCCGATCCACGCGAGGTAGGCGTCCCCGTCCGCCGCGCCCCCCGCCGAGTGCTGGCCGCAGTCGCGGTGCGGGATGTCGTACGCCACGAAGAGCGCCGTGCGGCCCAGTCTCGTCGCGGACGCCGTGGCAGCCGTCACCATCGGGCCCGGGTCGATCTCGCCCGCCGGCCACAGCGCGGCGGGCTGTTCCGCGATCCGGCGCAGCAGTTCCGCGTCCGAGTTACGGCCCTCCCGCCGCCACAGCTGGATCTGCCGGGCGGCGTTGCTGTCGGGGTCGACCCAGAAGGCGGTGGTCTCGTCCCCCTTCCGGGGTTTCACCACCGACGCCTCCTCGGCCTGGGGGGAGGCGGTGCAGGCGGCGGTGAGGACGAGGGTGAGGAGGGCGGTGAGGGTGTGTGTCGGGCGGGGCATGCCGCTCCCTGTGACGGAGGGGGGAACCGGAATCACTCGTGCATAACGCGTGGGAAGCGGCGCACCAAGACAAATCGCCGTCCGGGCCTGGAACATCGCTCAGGAAGCGGTTTCCGGTTCGAAAGGCGAGACGATGCTGACCGGAATGTGACCGGCGGGTAGGGTCTGGTGGCGTGCCGAAGCCCCTCAGTCTCCCCTTCGACCCCATCGCCCGCGCGGACGAGCTCTGGAAGCAGCGCTGGGGAAACGTGCCGTCCATGGCCGCGATCACCTCGATCATGCGGGCCCAGCAGATCCTGCTCGCCGAGGTCGACGCCGTCGTCAAGCCGTACGGGCTGACGTTCGCGCGCTACGAGGCACTCGTCCTGCTGAACTTCTCCAAGGCCGGCGAGCTGACGATGTCGAAGATCGGTGAGCGGCTGATGGTCCACCCGACCTCGGTCACCAACACCGTCGACCGCCTCGTCCGCTCCGGCCTCGTCGCCAAGCGCCCCAACCCC
>DATCQX010000564.1:0-2260 GCA_036569285.1 Streptomyces sp. | reverse complement strand
TCCGGGCAAGCAGGACACGGTGTACGGGCTCGGGGTGGCGAGGGATCACATCGCCTCCTCCCGGACCACGGAGTTCGCCGCCCGGTTCACGGGCATGGACGTGGTCCTCAACAGCCTGGCGGGCGAGTTCGTGGACGCCTCGCTGGCAACCCTGCGCGAGGGCGGCCGTTTCGTCGAACTCGGCAAGACCGACCTCCGCGACGCAGCCGACCACCCCGAAGTGAGCTACCAGGCGATCGACCTGACCGACTTCAGCCCAGACGTACTAGGGGGCATGCTCGCCGAGTTGGCGGAGTTGTTCGAGGCGGGTGTGCTGTCCCCGCTGCCCACCAGGACATGGGATGTGCGGCAGGCACGCGATGCCTTCCGCTACATGGCACAGGCCCGACACGTGGGCAAGATCGTGCTCACCCTGCCGAGGTCGCTGAACCCCGACGGCACGGTGCTGATCACCGGCGGCACCGGCGGCCTGGGCGGCCTCCTGGCCCGGCACCTGGTCGACCACCACGGCATGCGGCACCTGACGCTGGTATCGCGGCAGGGGCCGTCCGCACCGGGATCACAGGACCTGGTCGACGAGTTGACCGGCCTGGGCGCCCAGGTACGGGTAGTGGCATGTGATGTATCACACCGCGACGCCGTCACCGACCTGATCGCCGGAGTATCGGAACAGCACCCCCTCACCGCAGTGATCCACGCAGCGGCTGCCCTGGACGACGGAATGATCACGTCGTTGACCCCGGAACGCGTGGACACCGTCATGCGTCCGAAGGCGGACGCGGCCTGGTACCTGCACGAAGCAACCGCCGCCCTGGACCTCGACGCGTTCATCCTCTTCTCGTCCGTGTCGGGCGTCTTCGGCGGAGCCGGCGTAGCGGCATACGCGGCGGCGAACTCGGTGCTGGACGCGATGGCTCAACAGCGTGCCGCCCAGGGCGACCCCGTCGTATCGCTGGCCTGGGGCCTGTGGGCCGATGCCGACGGCATGATGGGGCGCCTGGGCCGCACGGACCTCGCCCGGTTCGGCCGGGCCGGGGTGCGTGCCATGTCGGCGCCGGAAGCATTGGCGTTGTTCGACCTGGCCCTCCAGCGCCCGGAAGCACATCTGGCCCCGGTCGGGCTCGACCTGCCACGGCACGGCGGTCCCGAGCAGGTGCTGCCGCTGCTGCGGGGCCTGGTGAGCGTCGGCGGACCGGCCCGTCCGGTCGCCCGCACGGCAGTCCAGGACGGTTCAGGACTGGCCGGACGACTGGCCACCCTGCCCCCTGCCGACCAGCACCAACTGCTTCTCGACCTGGTGTGTGGCCACGTCGCCCCGGTTCTCGGGCACGCCTCCGCACAGGACATCGATCCTGAAAAGGCGTTCCGCGACATGGGCTTCGACTCGCTGACGACGGTAGAACTACGCAACCGCCTGGCGACGGCGACAGGTCTCCGGCTGCCCGCGACACTCGCGTTCGACCACCCGACCGTGTCACGCCTGGCCACCTACCTCCGGCAACGGCTGACCGACACGGTCGAGGCCGCCTCGGTGACGCCGGTGACCACTGCGACGACGGACGAGCCGATCGCCATCGTCGGCATGGGTTGCCGCTTCCCCGGCGGAGTCGAGAGCCCCGAACAGCTGTGGACCTTGCTCACGAGCGGCGTCGACGCGATCTCGGCGTTCCCGACCCAACGCGGCTGGGACCTGAGCAGCGACGCTTTCTCCCAGATGGGCGGCTTCCTCCACGAGGCGGCGGAGTTCGACGCGGGCTTCTTCGGTATCTCGCCGCGTGAGGCGTTGGCGATGGACCCGCAGCAGCGATTGCTGCTGGAGACGGCCTGGGAGGCGCTGGAACGATCCGGCATCGACCCGAACACGCTGAAGGGCAGCAAGACCGGGGTGTTCCTGGGCGGGACGGGATCGGGCTACGACACCGTCGGGGACGCCTCGGGCGACGCCGAGGGTTACATGCTGACCGGCGGCGCGAGCAGCGTGCTGTCGGGCCGGATCGCGTACGTGCTGGGGTTGGAAGGTCCGGCGGTGACGGTGGACACGGCGTGTTCGTCGTCGCTGGTGGCCCTCCACTTGGCCGCCCAGGCACTCCGTTCCGGCGAGTGCGATCTGGCACTGGCTGGCGGTGTGACGGTGATGGCCACCCCGGGGGTCTTCGCCGGGTTCGCCATTCAGGGCGGGCTGGCGAGCGATGGCCGCTGCAAGGCGTTCTCCGGGACGGCAGATGGGGTCGGCCTCGCGGAAGGCGCCGGGCTGCTCGCG
>DATCQX010000563.1:0-4502 GCA_036569285.1 Streptomyces sp. | reverse complement strand
GACTTCGGCGCCCTCGGCGGCGGCGCCCTTGACATAGGACGCGACCTTGTCGCGGTGGGCCGCGGTGATGAGGGGGCCCATCTCGGACGTCGGGTCGTTGCCGGGGCCGATCTTGATCTTCTCGGCGCGCTCGCGGATCTTCTCGACGAGCTCGTCACCGATCGAACCGACCGCCACGACAGCGGAGATGGCCATGCAGCGCTCGCCGGCGGAGCCGTAGGCGGCGCTGACGGCCGCGTCCGCAGCCGCGTCCAAGTCGGCGTCCGGGAGGACCAGCATGTGGTTCTTCGCGCCGCCAAGTGCCTGGACCCGCTTGCCGTTCGCGGAGGCGGTGGTGTGGATGTAGCGGGCGATCGGGGTCGAGCCGACGAAGGAGACGGCCTTGACGTCGGGGTGCTCCAGCAGGCGGTCGACGGCCACCTTGTCGCCGTGGACGACGTTGAAGACGCCGTCGGGGAGACCGGCTTCGGCGAGCAGCTCCGCCAGTTTGAGGGACGCCGACGGGTCCTTCTCGGACGGCTTCAGGACGAACGTGTTGCCGGTGGCGATGGCGAGGGGGAACATCCACATCGGCACCATGGCCGGGAAGTTGAACGGCGTGATGCCCGCGACGACACCGAGCGGCTGGCGGATCGAGGCCACGTCGACGCGGCTCGCGACCTGCGTCGACAGCTCGCCCTTCAGCTGGACGCTGATCCCGCAGGCGAGGTCGACGATCTCCAGACCACGGGCGACCTCACCGAGCGCGTCGGAGTGGACCTTGCCGTGCTCGGCGGTGATCAGCTCGGCGATGGCGTCGCGGTTGGCGTCGAGCAGCGCGCGGAACTTGAAGAGGATCTCGGTGCGCTTGGCGAGGGAGGACTGGCCCCAGGACACGTACGCGTCCTTCGCGGCGGCGACGGCCGCGTCGACCTCGTCCACCGTCGCGAACGCGACCTTCGTGGTGACCGCGCCGGTCGCCGGGTCCGTGACGGGACCGAACGTGCCCGACGCGCCTTCGACGGTCTTGCCGCCGATCCAGTGGTTGACGATCTTCGTCATGCCCAGGTGCTCCTTTGTGGTTCCGGCGGCTTCTAGAGGTGGCGGCGACGGTCGGCGACGTGCCGTTCGTACTGTTCGCGGGCCTTGACGGCGGACGGCCTGGTCGCGGTCTCGGCCACGGGAACATCCCACCAGGCTTGCGCCGCGGGCGCTCCCGACACTGTGTCTGCCGTTTCGGTCTCGACGTAGACACAAGTGGGGGTGTCGGCGGCGCGGGCCTCGGTGAGGGCCTCGCGCAGATCCCCTACGGTCTTGGCCCGTAGTACCCGCATACCGAGGCTCTCGACATTGGCCGCCAGGTCTACGGGTAGGGGGGCGCCGGAGAAGGTGCCGTCGGAGGCGCGGAAACGGTAGGCCGTTCCGTAGCGCTCCGCGCCCGTCTCCTCCGACAGGCCGCCGATGGACGCGTACCCGTGGTTCTGGACGAGGACCATCTTGAAGGCGACGTTCTCCTGGACGGCCGTCACGATCTCCGTCGGCATCATCAGGTACGTGCCGTCGCCGACCAGCGCCCAGACGTTCCGCTCGGGGGCCGCCATCTTGACGCCGATCGCGGCCGGGATCTCGTACCCCATGCAGGAGTACCCGTACTCCAGGTGGTAGCCGTCCCGGGAGCGGGCCCGCCACAGCTTGTGCAGGTCCCCGGGGAGGGAGCCGGCCGCGTTGATGACGATGTCCGACTCGTCGCAGAGGGCGTCCAGTACCCCTAGTACCTGGGTCTGGGTGGGCCGTACGTCCTGCTCGATCGCCTCGTACGCGGCGTCGACGCGCTGCTCCCAGCGCTCCTTGTCCTGCGTGTACTCGTCGATGTAGGGGGTGGCGACCCGGTGGTCCGCGAGTTCCTCCGCCAGCCGCTCCAGCGCGCTGCGGGCGTCCGCGACCAGCGGGAGGCCGGCCAGCTTGTGGGCGTCGTACCCGGCGATGTTGAGGTTGAGGAAGCGGGCGTCGGCGTTGAAGAGGGTGTTGGACGCCGTCGTGAAGTCGGTGTAGCGGGTGCCGACGCCGATGATCAGGTCGGCCGTGCGGGCGAGTTCGTCGGCGGTGGCGGTGCCGGTGTGGCCCACGGCCCCTACGTCCTGGGGGTGGTCGTACGGGAGGGAGCCCTTGCCCGCCTGGGTGGAGGCGACGGGGATACCCGTAGTACTCACGAGGGAGGCGAGGGCCTCCTCCGCGCGGCTGTGGTGAACGCCGCCGCCCGCGACGATCAGGGGGCGCCGGGCCGCCTTGACCGCCGAGACCGCCGCCGCGAGTTCTACGGGGTCGGCTCCGGGGCGGCGTACCGTCCAGACGCGGTCGGCGAAGAACTCGTCCGGCCAGTCGTACGCCTCGGCCTGCACGTCCTGGGGCAGCGCGAGGGTCACCGCGCCCGTCTCGACCGGGTCCGTGAGGACGCGCATCGCCTGGAGTGCGGCCGGGATCAGGGCCTCGGGGCGGGTGACGCGGTCGAAGTAGCGCGAGACGGGGCGCAGGGCGTCGTTCACCGACACGTCGCCCGCGTACGGGACTTCGAGCTGCTGGAGGACCGGGTCCGCGACGCGGGTCGCGAAGATGTCACCCGGGAGGAGCAGTACCGGAAGGTGATTGATGGTCGCGAGGGCCGCGCCGGTCACCAGGTTCGTGGCGCCGGGGCCGATCGACGTCGTCACCGCCTGGGTGGAGAGCCGGTTCGACTGGCGGGCGTAGCCGACGGCCGCGTGGACCATCGACTGCTCGTTGCGGCCCTGGAGGTAGGGCATCACGTCGGCGTGCTCCACGAGCGCCTGGCCGAGGCCGGCCACGTTGCCGTGGCCGAAGATCCCCCAGGTGGCGCCGATGAGGCGCTGCCGCTGGCCGTCGCGCTCGGTGTACTGGGCGGCGAGGAAGCGGACCAGGGCCTGGGCCACTGTCAGCCTGGTGGTCATCGGTAACCCTCCGTGTGGTCCGGGTGGAAGCAGATCCGCCATTCGCGGGTGGTGCCCGGCCCTGCCATGACGTTCAGGTAGTACATGTCGTGGCCCGGCTGGGCGATCGACGGGCCGTGCCAGCCGTCGGGGACGAGGACGGCGTCACCGGAGCGGACCTCGGCGAGGACGTCCGCGCCGCCCTCGCGGGAGGGGGACACGCGCTGGTAGCCAAAGCCGTCGCCGTCGATCTCGAAGTAGTAGATCTCCTCCAACTCGGCTTCCTCGCCCGGCCGGTGCTCGTCGTGCTTGTGCGGCGGGTACGACGACCAGTTGCCGCCGGGCGTGATGACCTCGACGGCGATCAGCTTGTCGCAGTCGAAGGCGTCGGCCGAGGCGAAGTTGCGGACGTGGCGCAGCCGGTTCTCGCTGCCCCTGTCCTCGACGGGGACCTCCGGTGCGGGGCCGTAGCGGGCGGGGAGTCGTCGCTCGCACTTCGCTCCTGCCAGGGCGAAGCGGCCTCCCGCACCGGAGGCGATCGTGGCCTGGGCCTCTCGGGGAACGTACGCGAAGTCGGTGACGCCCGCGAACACGCTTTCCCTGCCCAGGAGTTGGAACTGTTTTCCGTCTGTTTGTACGGTACATCCGCCTTCGAGGGGGAGGACGATCCACTCGCTCTCCCCCGCGTCGAAGGTGTGCGCGCCGCCCGGCTCCAACTCGACGATACGCAGGGCGCTGTAGCCCCAGCCCGCGCTCTTCGGGTCGATGTCGAGCGCGTAATCGCCTTGCGCGGCGGCGCCCTTGGGTACGTGGAGTTCGACGTTGCTCATGCGGCCCTCACAGCAGTCCTACGGCGGTGTCCACGGCGGTGGCGACGTCGCCGAACGCCGGGTACAGCAGCGAGCGGCCGACCACCAGGCCCCGGACGGTGGGGAGTTGGAGCGCGCCGCGCCACTTCTCGTACGCGCCGTCCTGGTCCCCGCCGACCTCGCCGCCGAGCAGGACGGCGGGCAGCGTCGACGTCTCCATGACCTCGGCCATGTCGTCGGGGTTCTCGGTGACGGGGAGCTTCAGCCAGGTGTAGGCCGACGTGCCGCCCAGCCCCGAGGCGATGGCGATCGAGCGGGTGACGGCCTCGGCGGAGAGGTCGTTGACGACCTTGCCCTCGGGGGTCCGGCGACTGATGAACGGCTCGACGAACAAGGGAAGTTTGCGTGCCGCCATGTCGTCGATCGCGCGGGCCGTGGTCTCCAGGGTGGTGAGGGAGCCCGGGTCGTCGTAGTCGATGCGGACGAGGAGTTTGCCGGCGTCGAAGTTCAGCCGTTCGATGTCCTCGGCGCGGTGGCCGGTGAAGCGGTCGTCCATCTCGAAGACGGAGCCCTGGAGGCCGCCGCGGTTCATCGAGCCCATGACGACCTTGCCGTCGAGGGCGCCGAGCAGCAGCAGGTCGTCGAGGATGTCGGCGGTCGCGAGGACGCCGTCCACGCCGGGGCGGCTGAGCGCGAGGCAGAGGCGTTCGAGGAGGTCGGCGCGGTTGGCCATGGCGAGCTTGTCGCCGCCGACGCCGAGGGCGCCGCGCGC
>DATCQX010000562.1:0-12420 GCA_036569285.1 Streptomyces sp. | reverse complement strand
CTGGTTCGCCGGGGTCTGGCCGGTCTGCGGCAGGGTGATCGCCTCGGGCGGCCGGACGGACTCCTGCGCGTGGACGTCGGAGGGCTGCGCGGCGGGGGACGGGACGCCCCGGACGGTGCCGTCCGGGGCGAGGAAGGCGGGGTCGCCGCCGGGGACCATGCCGAGTTCGCGGGCGCGCTTCTGGAGGGCGTCCGGCGCCGAGTAGGAGTCGATGTCCCGCTGGAGCGCCTGCTGTTCGTCGGTGAGGCTCTTGGTCTCCCTCTGGAGGTCGTCCATCTTGAACGCCCCCTCGCTGAGCGCGGAGTTGAGCACCAGCAGCCCGATCAGCCCGCCGCCGAGCAGCGCGACGACCAGCAGCACGAACGGCGTCCGCCCGGCCTGCGCCCCGCGTCCGACCGGCAGCAGCACCGCCAGCCGTCCTTTGAGTCCAGATCTCATAGCGCCTCCACCCAGTAGGACGTCCGAAGCCTCCACGAAGATGCACGAACCGGCCCGAGTCGCTCAGATGTGTGAATCGGTCTGTCCCGGGAACTCCACGCAACCCTCGCGAGTCCCGCCACGTCCCCTGACCGGCTCACTCCACGTCCTCCCTGATGCGCTCGGCGCCGCGCAGCCGCGCGGGGGCGGCCCGGCGGTTCTCGGCGATCTCTTCCTCGGTGGGAAGTTCGGCACCGCGCGTGAGCAGCTTGAGCCGGGGCTGGTAGCGCTCGGGGACGATCGGCAGGCCGGGCGGCGCGGTGTTGGCGGCGCCGGCCGCGAACACCTGCTTGACCAGGCGGTCTTCGAGGGAGTGGTAGGCGAGGACGGCGATCCGCCCGCCCACGGCCAGCGACTTGACCGCCGCCGGGATCGCCCGTTCCAGCACCGACAGCTCGCCGTTGACCTCGATGCGCAACGCCTGGAAGGTCCGCTTGGCGGGGTTCCCGCCGGTCCGCATGGCGGCCTGCGGCAGCGCCCCCCGGATGACCTCGACGAGCCGCGCGCTGTTCGCGAACGGCTCCTTGTCCCGTTCCCGCACGACCGCCGAGACGATCCTCTTGGCCTGCTTCTCCTCGCCGTACGCGCGCAGGACGCGCACCAGTTCGCCCGGCGGGTAGGTGTTCAGGACCTCGGCGGCACTGATCCCGGTCGTCTGGTCCATCCGCATGTCGAGCGGCGCGTCCTGCGCGTAGGCGAAGCCCCGGTCGGCCTCGTCGAGCTGCATGGAGGAGACCCCGAGGTCGAACAGAACGCCCTGCACGCGCGCGTGGCCGAGCCGTTCGAGGACGTCGGGGAGTTCGTCGTAGACGGCGTGGACGAGGGTGGCGCGCTCACCGTAGGGCGCGAGGCGCTCGCCGGAGAGCTTGAGGGCTTCCTTGTCGCGGTCGAGGGCGACGAGACGGGCCTCGGGGAACCGCTGGAGGAGCGCTTCGCTGTGGCCGCCGAGCCCGAGGGTGCAGTCGACGACGACCGCGCCGGGCTCCTGGAGTGCGGGGGCCAGCAGATCCAGGCACCGCTGGAGCATCACGGGGACGTGTCGGCTGTTGCTCAAGGGGCCCTCTCAGTTACCGGCGGGGCCCGTATCCGTACGCGCCGCGCACGCGGGGAGATCTCCGGAGGGCTGGTCGGCGACCCCGGGGAAAAGTCCTGCGGGCAGACCTCGCTTCCCGCTTCGCGTCACTTTAGTCCACGCTGTCTCGCGGTCAATCAACCGGCCTGCGCGTCGCGGGCCCACGCGCGCGTGACGCCGCGTAGCGCGAGAAATCACTCTTTGTGCCCCCACCTGGGCACTCTTGTGGCTTACCTCACACCGAGAGTGCGATGACCCTCATTTTCCCTTCTCACGACGGGACCGGAACGCCGGTGACCAGTACCGTCATGGTTATGACGACTTCCGCATCCGTATCGAACGACTCCGAAGGCGCCATACCTGTGGACGGCACGGTGACCGACCGACTGGTGCACGCGAACGAGCGGTACGCCTCCGCGTTCACCGATCCCGGCATGGACGCCCGTCCCGTCCTGCGTGTCGCGGTCGTGGCCTGCATGGACGCCCGTCTCGACCTCCACGCGGCGCTCGGCCTCGAACTGGGCGACTGTCACACCATCCGCAACGCGGGCGGCGTGGTCACGGACGACGTGATCCGCTCGCTCACCATCAGCCAGCGCAAGCTGGGCACCCGCTCGATCGTCCTGATCCACCACACCGGCTGCGGCCTGGAGGCGATCACCGAGGACTTCCGCACGGAGCTGGAGATGGAGGTCGGCCAGCGTCCCGCGTGGGCGGTGGAGGCGTTCCGGGACGTCGACCAGGACGTCCGGCAGTCGATGCAGCGGGTGCGCACGTCACCGTTCCTGTTGCACGCCGACGATGTGCGAGGCTTCGTCTTCGACGTGAAGACGGGTCTGCTGCGCGAGATCGACCCGGCCTGAGCGCATCGCGCGGGGGTTTTTCGGGGTCCGTGCCCTGTCAGTCCCCTGTCACCATTACCGGCAAAAGCCACAAGGCCAGACATATCGCGGACAGTTGTCCACAGCCGAGTGACACGAATCGGTAACGGCGGCAAGAATGCGGTGAGGGCGCCGCCGCCGAACATTCCGGCTGCGGCATCCGTGATTCGGGGTGGGCCGGTTCGCACGACCGAGCGGCGGCCCGGAAAAGCAGGGGCCGAGGAGGGCCGGGTGACGACCTATGACGAACGAGCGAGCCTGACAGATCTGACCGCCACCGCGGACAGGGTCCGCGGGTCGGTGGAGAGTGTGATCGAGGGCAAGCCCGAGGTCGTACGACTCGCGCTCACCGTGCTGCTCGCGGAGGGACATCTACTGATCGAGGATGTCCCGGGCGTCGGCAAGACGATGCTCGCGAAGACGCTGGCGCAGTCCATCGACTGCTCGGTGCGGCGGATCCAGTTCACGCCGGACCTGCTGCCGTCGGACATCACCGGGGTGTCCATCTGGGACCAGCAGCGGCGTGACTTCGAGTTCAAGCCGGGCGCGATCTTCGCGCAGATCGTGATCGGCGACGAGATCAACCGCGCCTCGCCGAAGACGCAGTCCGCGCTCCTGGAGTCCATGGAGGAACGTCAGGTCACCATCGACGGGCAGTCGTACGAGCTGCCGAGCCCCTTCATGGTCGTCGCGACGCAGAACCCGGTCGAGATGGAGGGCACCTACCCGCTGCCGGAGGCGCAGCGCGACCGGTTCATGGCCCGGGTCTCCATCGGCTACCCGAGCCCCGAGGCCGAGCTCCAGATGCTCGACGTCCACGGCGCGGTCAGCCCCCTGGAGGACCTCCAGCCGGTCGCCCACGCGCACGACGTCGTCAAGCTGGTGGAGGCCGTGCGCGGGGTCCACGTCGCCGAGGCGGTCAAGCGGTACGCCGTCGACATCGTCGCCGCCACCCGCACCCACCCCGACCTGCGCCTGGGCGCGTCCCCGAGGGCCACGCTGCACCTCCTGCGCGCGGCCAAGGCCACCGCCGCCCTCGCGGGCCGCGACTACGCCCTCCCGGACGACGTCCAGAGCCTCGCCGTCGCCGTCCTCGCCCACCGCCTCCTGCCCACCGCCCAGGCCCAGCTCAACCGCCGCACCTCCGAACAGGTGGTCGACGAGATCCTCCACCGCACCCCCGTGCCCACCACCCCCCAGCACCCCCGCGACTACGGCCGGCCGTACGGCTCCCGGAGCCTGTGATGACCTCCGGGGGGACGCCGCCGGGCGAACCCGGAGAGGGAGCACCGGGAGGGGCGACGAGGGCCCCGGGACGGTCGACGCCGGCAGGACCGACCAGGGGCCGCACGGGGCTGACGCCTGGCGGCCCGGCGGAGCACTCGACGCGGGCAGGCTCGGCGGACGGCCCAGCGCGGTCGACGCCCGACGGCCCCGCAGGGGGCCACTCTCAGGCGACGCCGAAAGGCTCGGCGGGGAGCCACGCCGCCGGGGCCGCGCCGGGCGGACGGCCCGCAGGCTCGCCGTCGAGCGGCTATGCCGCGACCGCTTCTGGGAGTTATCCCGAGCGGCCCGCCGCACCTCCCGTGAGCGGGCCCGTCGGGGCGACGGCCAGTGGGTACGCGCCGGGCGCTCCGTCGGGCAGCCCCGCAGGGGGGACCTCTCCCGGGAGCAGGCCCCTCGGGGCCACCGCCAGTGGGTACGCGCCAGGGGCGCCGTCGAGCAGCCCCGCAGGGGGAGCCGGTTCCGGGCGGCAAGGGGAGAAAAGCGGGGTGCGGACCGCGCTCGCCGGGCTCACCACGCGGGGGAGGTCGTTTCTGGCGGCCGGGATAGCCGCAGCTGTCTGCGCGTATGTGCTCGGGCAGCCGGATCTGCTGCGGGTGGGGCTGCTGCTGGCGGTGCTGCCGTTGATCTGTGCGGGGGTGCTGTACCGGACGCGGTACCGGGTGGCGGGATCCAGGCGGCTGGCGCCCGCGCGCGTGCCGG
The DNA here is from genome assembly GCA_036569285.1 of Streptomyces sp. Classification (GTDB taxonomy): domain Bacteria; phylum Actinomycetota; class Actinomycetes; order Streptomycetales; family Streptomycetaceae; genus Streptomyces. The sequence continues at coordinate 8,004 of DATCQX010000562.1, read as the reverse complement.
CCGGGAGCGAGGCGCGGGTGCACCTGCGGATGGACAACGTGTCCCGGATGCCGACCGGCCTGCTGATGCTCCAGGACCGCGTCCCGTACGTCCTCGGCCCCCGCCCCCGCTTCGTCCTGGACCGCGTCGAGGCCGGCGGTCGCCGCGAGGTCTCCTACCGGGTCCGCTCCGACCTGCGGGGCCGCTACCCCCTGGGCCCCCTCCAGCTCCGCCTGTCCGACCCCTTCGGCATGTGCGAACTGACCCGCTCCTTCTCGTCGTACGACACCCTGACGGTGATCCCCCGGGTCGACCCCCTCCCCTCCGTCCGCTTCAGCGGCGAGGCGAAGGGGTACGGCGACGGCCGCCAGCGCTCCCTGGCCCTGGCCGGCGAGGACGACGTCATCCCGCGCGGCTACCGCTACGGCGACGACCTGCGCCGCGTCCACTGGCGCTCGACCGCCCGCTACGGCGAGCTGATGGTCCGCCGCGAGGAACAGCCCCAGCGCGCCCGCTGCACGGTCCTCCTGGACACCCGGGGCATCGCGTACGACGGCGTCGGCCCCGACGCCCCGTTCGAGTGGGCCGTCTCGGGCGCCGCGTCGGTCCTCACGCACATGCTGGAACGCGGCTTCACGGTCCGCCTCCTCACCGACACCGGCAGCGCGGTCCCCGGCGAGGGCGCCGAGGGCTTCGCGGGCGGCGGCGAGTCCGCCGAGGCGGCCGGCCTGATGATGGACACCCTCGCGGTGGTCGACCACTCCGACGGCGCGGGCCTCTCCCGCGCGTACGACGTCCTGCGCGGCGGCAACGAGGGCCTCCTCGTCGCGTTCCTCGGCGATCTGGACGAGGAACAGGCCGCGATAGCCGCGAAGATGCGCCAGCGCAGCGGCGGCGCGATCGCGTTCCTGATCGACAACGACTCGTGGAGCCGTGAACCGAACGGCGGGTCCGATCCGATGAAGGGTCAGACGGCACAGGAGGAACGGCTGAGGATGCTGAGGGACGCGGGCTGGACGGCCGTGAGCGCCCCCCGGGGCGCCTCGCTGGAGGACCTGTGGCGCCAGGCGGACCGCGAGCGGTCCGGCGTGGTGGGCATGAGCGGAAGGACGGGAACATGAGCGGGCGGGCGAGGTTGACGCTGTGCTCCGCGGCGGCGACGCTGATGGCGGCGACCGCCCTGCTGCCCCTGGTCGACCGCAGCTCCTGGTTCGTCCAGGCGATCCTGGTCCTGCTGCTCCAGTCGGGCGTGGGCGCCGCGGCCCGCCGCGTCCCCCTGGCCCGTCCGCTGACGGTCGCGGCGCAGGCGCTGGCGATGGTCCTGCTGCTGACCGTGATGTTCGCCCGCGAGCAGGCCCTGGCGGGCGTGATCCCCGGCCCCGAGGCCATCGCGCGTTTCGCGGACCTGTTCCAGGCCGGCGGGGAGGACGTCGGGCGGTACGCCATCCCGGCGCCGCTGTCCGACGGCATCCGGCTGATGCTGATCGGCGGTGTCCTGCTCATCGGCCTGCTGGTCGACACCCTCGCGGTGACGTTCCGCAACGCCGCCCCGGCCGGGCTGCCGCTGCTCGCCCTGTACTCGGTGGCGGCGGGGCTGTCGGACGGCGGTTCGGACTGGCTGTGGTTCGTGGTCGCGGCGGCCGGCTATCTGATGCTGCTGCTCGCCGAGGGCCGCGAGCGCCTCTCCCAGTGGGGCCGCGTCTTCGGCGGCGCCCCGCGCGGCCCCGGCGGGGCGGGCGCGGCGGAGGGCCCGGTGGCCCCGGTGCGGACGGGCCGGCGGATCGGTATGGCCGCCCTCGGCGTCGCCCTGGCCGTCCCGCTGCTGCCGATCCCCGCGATCCAGGGCGGCCTGCTCGGCGAAACGGGCGCGGGCATCGGCGCGGGCACCGGCGGCGGGGGCACGATCTCCGCGGTCAACCCCCTGGTGTCCCTGCGCGACAGCCTGAACGTCGACCAGGACCGTACGGTCCTGACGGTCCGTACGAACTCCAACAACCTGTCGGACATGTACCTGCGGATCGTCTCCCTGGACGACTTCGACGGCACCACCTGGCGCCCGTCGCGCAAGCGCATCCAGGAGGTCCCCAAGGACTTCCCGACCCCGCCGGGCCTGCGCTCCTCCGTGAAGCGCACGGAGGTCACCACGCAGATCACGGCCGCCGGCTGGTACGCCCAGGACTGGCTGCCGATGCCGTACCCGCCGAGCGGCGTGCAGATCAAGGGGAACTGGCGGTTCGAGCCGGAGGGCATGACCCTGGTCGGCGACCACGGCCAGAGCACCCGCGGTCTGACGTACCAGGTCAACAGCCTTGAGGTGCGGCCGACGGCCGAGCAGTTGGCGGCGGCGCCCCCGGCCCGCGCGTCGATCCTGAACGACTACACCGAGGTACCGCCCTCGCTCCCCCAGGTGGTGTGGCAGCAGGCCCGCCAGATCACCCGCGGCGCCGAGACGGACTACGCGAAGGCGGTCGCCCTCCAGGACTACTTCGCGGTGACGGGCGGCTTCCAGTACGACACCCAGGTCGAGGTCGGCTCGGGTCCGGACGCGATCGCCAAGTTCCTGCGGGACAAACAGGGTTTCTGCGTCCACTACTCGTTCGCGATGGCGGCCATGGCCCGCACGCTGGGCATCCCGGCCCGGGTCGCGGTCGGCTTCGCGCCGGGCACCCCGCAGGGGAACGGCACGGTCGAGGTGAGCCTGAAGGACGCGCACGCCTGGCCGGAGCTGTACTTCGAGGGCATCGGCTGGACCCGCTTCGAGCCGACGCCGACGCGGGGTTCGACCCCGGAGTACACGCTGCCGGACAGCGCGGACACCACGACCCCGGCCCTGCCGGAGAACTCGGCCACGGCGAGCGCGGCTCCTTCCGCGGCGCCCTCCGCGAGCGCGAGCTGCTCCACGGCCCAGCGCAAGGAGGACGGCTGCGCGGGCACGCTCCCGGCGGACCGCTCGCAGGACGGCGGCGGGGGCACCCCCTGGTACCGGGTGGCCTGGTGGTCGCTGCTGGCCGCGCTGGTGATCGCGGTCCCGCTGCTGCCGATGCTGTGGCGCCTGCGCCGCCGGTCGATCCGGCTGGCGTCGGCACGGCACACGGGCGCGGGCGACGGCACGCCCGGGGACCGTCCGGGGCCGCAGGGTGCCGTGGGCGGCCCGCTGGCAGCGGGCGAGGACCCCTCGGCGCGGGCCGGTGAGGTGGCCGTCGCGTACGTGCTGGCGGTCTGGCAGGAACTGACGGACACGGCTTGGGACTTCGGTGTCGCCCCGGACGAGGCGCTCACGCCCCGGCGGGCGGCCGAGCGCATCGTGCGGCTCGGTGAGCTGGAGGGGGCCGCGGCGGACTCCGTGCACCGGGTCGCCGGGGCGGTGGAGCGGGTCCTGTTCTCTCCCCGCCCCCAGGCCGAGCCGGGCCTGGCCGACGCGGTCCACACCGTCCGCTCCGCGCTCCGGGCCAGTGCCACCTGGCCGACCCGCCTGCGTGCCCTCGTCGCCCCGCGTTCCGCCGTCCGAGCGGTCTGGGACCTGATGGACCGCTGGACGACGGCCAAGGAGTCGTGGGCGACCCGCTGGAGCACGCTCCTCCAGAGAGCGCCCTGGCCCCACCGGGGCTAGAAACAGCGAGAGGGCCGGCGCCCGGTGTCAGGACACCGGGCGCCGGCCCTCTGCGTGCCTCGGTCGTGGTGTGACACGAAAGAGGGAGGGGCGGTGGGGCATACGACTGAGGGGACCGGCCCAGGCAGGGGGTCCCCTCAGTGATGTCAGAAGATGCAGGGCGCTACGAGAGCCTGCTCACTGCCCCTGCTGCTCGTCGCGGCGTCGCTGCCAGCGCTGCTCGATGCGGTCCATGACGGAACGCCTCGACCGGGGCTGATGCCGCCCTGGGGCGCCACCGCCGGTGGGCTGCTCACCCGGCTTGGGCGCCTTGCGCCAACCGGTCACGGCGAGCACGGCGCATCCCAGCATGACGAGGAACCCGACCACACTGAGCCAGACCTGCTGGGCGACCATACCGGCCATGAGGAGCGCGATACCTACGAGGAAGCCGGCGACCGCCTGGTAGACCCGTCGCCGGGTGTACGTCCGCAGCCCGCTTCCCTCAAGCGCTGTCGCGAACTTGGGGTCCTCGGCGTACAGCGCTCGCTCCATCTGCTCAAGCATTCGCTGCTCGTGCTCAGAGAGCGGCACGGCGTCCTCCTCATCGTGCAGTCGCCGGGGCGACCCGGGGGTCCCTTCAGGATAGGCAGGGAATCGCCCCCGTGAAACCCGCCCCTCTACGCCAATTGGCCAACCGGAACCCGTCAAGAGCGTCCCGGCTCGCTGAGGCTTCCATTCCCCAACGGCCGACCCGTCATGCCGGACGGTCTCCCTCGATCATACGGCTCACAACGCGGTAACGGAGGGCCTGTGGCGTACTCCATGGTGGCCGGGACCATGATCAAGCCAGGGTAAAGCCCGCCGCTCGGAACGGGTCAGCCGCCCCGGGTCTCGCCGAGGACGTGGAGCTGGGTGGCCACCGCGTGGAAGGAGGGCAGTTCGGCCGCCGCCTCCTCCAGCTTCAGGAGGGCCTCCAGGGCGCCCGGCTCGGTGTCGACGAGGACGCCGGGGACGAGGTCGGCGAAGATCCGCACACCGTGCACGGCGCCGACGGCCAGGCCCGCGCCCTCCGCCAGCCCGGTGAGCTGTTCGGCGGTGAAACGCCGGGGGACGGGGTCGCCCGCGCCCCAGCGGCCGTCGGGGTCGGTGAGGGCATGCCGGGCCTCCTTGAAGTGCCCGGCCAGGGCCCGCGCGAGGACGGCTCCGCCGAGGCCGGCGGCGAGAAGGCTGAGGACGCCCTCGGGGCGCAGCGCGGCGACGGCGTTGCGGATGCCGTCGGCCGGGTCGTCGACGTACTCCAGGACGCCGTGGCACAGGACGGCGTCGTACGCGCCCCGCTCCACGACGTCGAACAGCCCGCCCGCGTCCCCCTGCACGCCGCGTACCCGGTCGGCGACGCCGGCCTCCGCCGCGCGGCGTTCCAGGGCGAACAGGGCGTTGGGGCTGGGGTCGACGACCGTCACCCGGTGCCCGAGCCGGGCCAGCGGCACCGCGAAGTTCCCGCTGCCGCCCCCGGCGTCCAGCACGTCGAGGCTCTCGCGTCCGCTGCCCTTGACGCGGCGCTCCAGTGCCTCCTGGAGCACCTCCCACACCACGGCCGTCCGCAGCGACGAACGCGGCCTCGCCGGGTCGGTCCCCAGCGCACCGGTCTGCGGACGTACCTTCGAGACGGGCGAGAGCAACGGATCCGACACGACAACTCACTCCTCGACGCGGCCCCGTCACTTCCCGACGGAACGATTCGGACGCCCCTGCGACCGGCGTCCCCGGGGCAGAGGCTTTCCTGCACAGCCACCCTATTGCCTCGGAGAGGGACACCCCGGCTGCGGGCGGTCGCGCCCGCTCACCCCGCGCGCGGGAGGCGGGCGACGCCGAGAACCGCGAGCGGCCTCACCCCGCGTGCGGGAAATCCCGGCTTCTCTCCTTCCCTTCGGGCTGTCGGGGCAGGACGGGCTGGAGGGAGAGGAGGCGTTCGACGAGGCGGACGAACATGTCGACGTCGCGTATCAGGTCGTCGGCGTCGCGGAGGGTCGCGGCGCCCTGGATACCGGCCTCGGCGCGGGCGCGGCGGGGGGCGCCGGCGGCGAAGTGGGCGCCCCATTCGGTGAGTTCGGGGGCGACTTCGGGGAGGAGTTCCCAGGCGCTGCGGATGCGCGCGCGGCGCCTGGGTGTCAGGTCGGGGCGGGCGCGGGCCGCGAGGACGGCGGCGGCGGTGCGGAGCGCGGCGAGGTGTGCCGTGGCGTACCGCTCGTTGGGGGTGTCGAAGGCGGCGGCCTCCTCCAGACCGGTACGCGCCTGGGCGAGCAGATCGAGGGCGGCGGGCGGGGCCGTGGCCCGGCGGAGCACGGGGTGGACGTCGCTCGCGGGGCCGGGCGGTGAGGGGACAGGGCCGGTGACGCGGGGGCGGTGCGCGGCTGCCGCGCGATGGCTGGCCATGACGAACCTCCTGTCGTCTGGGTGACGGCACGCCCCCCGACGGGAGGTGCCGTATGTGCCCATCGTGAGGTATGCCACTGACAATCCGTTCTGACCTGGTCTTTTGCCTCGATCAAGGGTTCGAGCGGATGGCGTGCGCCGCCCTTGCGGCGATCTACGAACCGGCCTCGGGGCGGCCTTGTACCTGTGAGAATCGACCGCATGGAAAGCAGCACCACCTCGGGCGGTGGCACCCGCCGCGCGGCCACCCGGCAGAAGCTCTACGAGGCGGCCGTCACCCTCATCGCCGAGCAGGGTTTCTCCGCCACCACGGTCGACGAGATCGCCGAGCGCGCGGGCGTCGCGAAGGGCACCGTCTACTACAACTTCGCCAGCAAGTCCGTCCTCTTCGAGGAGTTGCTGCGGCACGGCGTGGGGCTGCTGACCGCCTCGCTGAGAGAGGCCGCGGAACGCTCCGCGCGCGCGGGCGGCACGCGCGTGGACGCCCTCGACGCGATGATCCGCGCGGGCCTCGTCTTCATCGACCGCTACCCCGCCTTCACCCAGCTGTACGTCGCCGAGCTGTGGCGGACGAACCGTGCCTGGCAGTCGACGCTCATGGTCGTGCGCAAGGAGGCGCTGGCCGTCGTCGAAGAGGTGCTCCGCGCGGGGATCGAGGAGGACGAGTTCGCGGACGACATCGACGTGCCGCTGACCGCGGCGGCGCTGGTCGGGATGGTGCTGGTCGCCGCGCTGGACTGGCAGGCGTTCCAGCCGGAGCGGTCGCTGGACGAGGTGCATGCGGCGTTGTCGCGGCTGCTTCAGGGGAGGGTGAGCGGGGGAAGGGGCGCCTCTTAAGGGGCGGCGGTTTCTGGAACGGCGTGCCCCTTATGGGTGCGCGAAAGCGCCGGTCCGAGATGGCCGCGTCCCCCGCGGGCCACCGCCGAACCGGCGCTTCCTCTTGCTCCCCCGTTCCCCCCCTGTTTCCCCCGATCCCCCCCGTTCCTGTTTCCCCCGTCGGTCCCCCGTCGGTCGTTCCCCCCTGGGGTCCCCCGTGCCTCGCTCCCGCCGACTGGTCGGCGGAAGGAGCGGTCTGGGGCCGGTGCCGTTCCGCCGCCCCGTGTCGGCGGTACCGGCTCCGGTCCCCTTTCCGTGCCTCCACTCTCCCGTTTACGCAGGTCGGCACCCATCCGCGCGCGTACTCATCTCCGTCACTGAGTACGGATACTCAGGGCTGTGTGCTCATCCCCAGGCCGGTTCGGCCCGCTCTGGTTACGATCGCGTCCGTGTCGGTACTCCCCCTTGTGTTCACCAGCGGCTGGGCCAGCGGCATCAACTCGTACGCGATGGTGCTGCTGCTCGGTGTGTTCGGCGCGACGGGACTGAGCGACGAGATCCCGGAGACGTTGCAGCGTCCCGAGGTGCTGATCGTGGCGGGCGTGCTGTTCCTGTGTGACTCGGTCGCCGACAAGATCCCGTACGTGGACTCCGTCTGGGACGCCGTCCACACCCTGATCCGCCCTGTCGCGGGCGCCTGGGTCGGCGCGCTCCTCGCCGGCCACTCCGGTTCCCTCTCCGACATCGCCGCGGGTCTCCTGGGCGGCTCCACGGCCCTCGCCAGCCACGCCGTCAAGGCGGGCACCCGGATGGCCGTCAACACCTCCCCCGAGCCCTTCAGCAACCTCGTCGTGAGCCTCGCGGAGGATCTCGGCGTGGGCGGCCTGGTGACGTTCGCGATGTTCCACCCGCGCGCGGCGGCGATCATCTCGGGCGCCCTTCTCCTCACCGGCGTCATCCTCCTGGCCTTCCTCACCTCCCGCATCCGCCGCTTCCTGCGCCGCAGGGCACAGCGCCGGGAGGAACGGCGGTTGGTGAGGGGTGGGGGAAGCGGGGCGGCTCGCTGAGGTGCCATAGAGGGGCGGGGTCAGGCAGGTGGGTCCAGCGGGACGGCGCGCTGAGGTCCCGGAGAGGGGCGGGCGCCGAACTCGGGAGCCAGTGGGCAGCGGCTTGCGCTCACC
>DATCQX010000561.1:0-8603 GCA_036569285.1 Streptomyces sp. | reverse complement strand
GGCAGGTTTTCCGACCGGCCGGCTGGGGAGGGAGGAGGCGTGCCCAAGGTGTCCTCGGTGACCGTCCCGTACGCGGCCTACCTGCGCGTGTACGAGCCCCTGGCCGCCTTCCCCGAACCGGAGCGAGCGCACTGGGCGCGGTACGCCCGGCGCCCGCGCAAGCCCTCCTACCAGGACGAACTGCGCCGCTCGCTCGCCGACTTGCTGCCCACGCCGCCCGTCGCGGTGCCGGTGCACGAGAGCACCGACGCGTTCGTGATCGAGGCGAACGGCGTGCTGTGCGTGTGCCCCTGGCGGACCAGGCTGCGCGGCTGGCAGGCGCTCGGCGAACTGGGCGGGCTGCTGCCGCCGACGGTCCTCGACGCGGTGCTCCCCGAGGTGGTGCGGCGTCAGGCGTCCCTGGACTACGACCGCTGGCGGGAGCGCAACCCGGACGCCCGGCCCTGGATCCGGACGGCGACCTGGCAGGTCCCGCTGAACTGGTTCGTGCTCGTCTCGGACGAGGAGCGGCGCTTCGACAAGGGCACCGCCGACGAGCCGCCCACCCTGCGCTACCGGACGCCGATGGTGCAGGCCAGACGCCGGGTCGCGCGGGCGCTGAAGGCGTTGAAGGACGCGATCGACGACGGGCCGCTGATCGACGGGCTCGTGGACGTCGGGCGCTGGCTGGAGGAGTTCCACCCCCGCTCGCTCGTCGAACTCGACTACGGCGGGCTCGTGCACGCGCTGCCCGCCGGGGAGCTGGAGCTCGACCACTCCGCCGCGGACGTCGCCGAGGGGATCGCGGCGCTGCGGCGTGCGGACGGGGAGGCGGCGGGGGAGGCGTACGGGCGGCTCGTGGAGCGGTGGCGGGCGGTCCGTGACCTGCGCTCCGCGAACTGACCGGGCGGTTAACGGGACGTTGCAAGTAACTGACCCGTCATCAAATGTGACGCAGGTCACGGCTCGAACGTTGTCGAACAGCGTACGGTCTGCCGTACTTCGTCCTGAGGTTCGGAAACTGACGGGACGATGGTCCCGATCCGGGCTTTTGTGTCAAGCGTGACAGACCGCACGTAACTGACTCTTGCGTCCCTCGCCGTTCCTCGTGCCAAAATAGGACAAGGAGCCCGGGGGAGGCTCTGTCTCAGCATTACATGCTTTGGGGGGTCTTGTGACTCCTGAACGTCGCTGTGACTGATCGTCACAGTGGTGTGACTGTCCGCTATGGCATGGTCCATCGGCTTCCGCGGCTGATGACTACCTGGGAGGGCAATTCCATCGGTTTGGCCGACGCGGCTGGACAGATGGTGTAGTTGTAGTGCCGAGGACAAGCCGTTCGTCCTATAACCGACTCGACTCGCGTCCGCCCATTTCGGGCAACGCGGGTCAAGGTGCAGAATTTAGAGGAAAGAACCGAGAAGGTTCGGTTCTCCCGAGGAGGCCGCTCATGACCGCTCGCACCCCTGATGCTGAGCCGCTGCTGACCCCGGCTGAGGTCGCCACCATGTTCCGCGTCGACCCCAAGACGGTCACGCGGTGGGCGAAGGCCGGGAAGCTCACGTCCATCCGTACGCTCGGCGGGCACCGCCGTTACCGCGAGGCCGAGGTTCGCGCACTGCTTGCGGGGATCCCGCAGCAGCGTAGCGAAGCCTGAAAGCCGACTGACCGGGCATTTCGGCGGTTCCCCCATCAGCCGTGATGCTCACACGATTCACCGCTCGACCGCTTTACCGCACCACAGCTCCACACGGCGCGGGCCCTGCCCCAACAGGCCCCTGACCCATCTCGGGTGTGTCGTCGATCGCGCTGGACTCCGCCGGGTCCAGCGCGATCTTTTTTGTGTGCCTGGAGGTGTCCGGAGGGTGCTCTCATGAGCGACCTTGTCGCCCCCTGATCGTCTCTGTCGGATCGCCGGTGACGACTCTCCCGGACTGGTGCAATTGCACATATTAAATTGACCCCTTGTAGGAGGCTGGTAAGAACCCCCTCCTCCCCAAACAAACCCCGTGACACCCATCACACCCCCACACCCTTGCCCCCAACCCCCCACTCCCGTAAGGGACTTCCTCTCCCCCGCTATACCTACCCGCGAAGGCCCCGCTAGCCACCTCGACTTCGAGGGGTGGGGGAGATCGGCTGGATGGGGGTGTGCGGGCCCGAAGAGCCGGCTGTGGGGTTCGGGCACCTCCCGAGCGCCCTGAGCGCCGTGAGGGGGCCTGAGGGGCCGTCGGTTCTGACGGGTAGCCAGGAGAGCTGTGGGGAAACACGAAGAAGGCCCGCGATCCTTTTCGGATGCGGGCCTCTTGCTTGATGCGGTCCTGACGGGATTTGCCGTGTCTGATTGCGGCTCCGCCGCGGGCGCGGCCTCCACCTTGACAGGGTGGCGAGCGGGTACGAAGAAAGCCCGCAATCCTTGTCGGATGCGGGCCTCTTGCTTGATGCGGTCCTGACGGGATTTGAACCCGCGGCCTCCACCTTGACAGGGTGGCGAGCACTCCAAACTGCTCCACAGGACCTTGCTTTTGCGGCTGGGGGTTGGTTTCCCTGGCTGCGAGAAGGACTGTACAGGAGGGTGGGTGGTCAGGTCGAACTCACCCTCCGTGAGCAGGAAGTTACGGGGCTTCCGTGTCGATCGCCTTCACGATCCGCTTGTCGGAGACCGGGTAGGCCGTGCCCAGAGCGTGAGCGAAATAGCTGACCCGGAGTTCCTCGATCATCCAGCGGATGTCCAGGACCGAGGCGGGGACGGGACGGCCCTGGGGGAGCTGCTCCAGGAGCCAGGCGTACTCGTCCTGCATCTCGTGGACCTTCTCCATGCGGGTGGTGTCCCGCTGGACGTTGGTCGGCATCTGCTGGAGACGGCGGTCGACGGCGACCAGGTACCGCATCAGGTCCGGCAGCCGGCGGATTCCCGCGGCCGTCACGAAACCGGGCCGCACGAGCCCGTCCAACTGCGCCCGGACATCCCGCAGGTTCGCGAGCAGCGCGGGACTGCTGACGGCCTTGAGGCGCCGCTCGGCGGCCTGCCAGGCGGCGAGGACCTGCTGGACGGCCCCGACGGTCCTGACGGTCGTGTCGACGATCTCCGCCCGCACCTTGTCGTACAGCTTCCGGTACGACGACTCGTCCCAGGCCGGCCCCCCGAAGTCCCGGATCAGCTTGTCGGCGGCAGCCATCGCGCAGTCGTCGAACAACGCCTGGATCGACCCGTGCGGATTCGCCGACAACGCCAGCTTCTGCGCGTTGGTCAGCTTCTCGGAAGCGAACTTTGCGGGGTTGACCGGAATATTGCGCAGGATCAGCCGTCGCGTCCCCGTCCACATCGCCGCCTGCTGCTCGGCCTCCGTGTCGAAGAGCCGGACGGACACCGTGTCCCCGTCGTCCACGAGCGCCGGATACGCCTTCACCGGCTGCCCACCGCGCCGCGTCTCGAAGACACGGGTCAGCGAACCGATCGTCCAGTCCGTGAGCCCCTTGCGCTCCAGGGACTCCCCGCCCTCCCGCTCGGCGGCGTGCGCGGCGACCTTGGACAGCGCCTGCCGGGCCTTCGGCTTCAGCTGGAGGCGCAGCGCTTCGAGGTCCTTGTCCTCGGCCAGCTTCCGGCGCCGCTCGTCCACGATCCGGAACGTGATCCGCAGATGCTCCGGGACACGCGACCAGTCGAAGTCGTCCGCGTCGAAGGGGACACCGACCATGCGCTTCAACTCCCGCGCCATGGCGGTCGTCAGCGGCTCCTGAAGAGGCACAGCGGCGTCCAGGAAGCGTTTCGCGAAGTTCGGGGCCGGGACGTAGTTGCGGCGGATCGGCTTGGGGAGGGAGCGGATCAGCTCCGTCACCAACTCCTCGCGCAGGCCCGGGATCTGCCAGTCGAAGCCGTCGTCCGTGACCTGGTTGAGGACCTGGAGGGGGATGTGGACGGTCACGCCGTCCGCGTCCGCGCCGGGCTCGAACTGGTACGTCACCCGGAACTTGAGCTGACCCTGGCGCCAACTGTCGGGGTAGTCCGCCTTGGTGACCGCCTCGGCGGACTCCCGGATGAGCATCTCGCGCTCGAAGTCGAGGAACTCCGGCTGCTCGTGCCGCTTGTGCTTCCACCAGGAGTCGAAGTGGGCGCCGGAGACGACGTGTTCGGGCACCCGGGCGTCGTAGAAGTCGAAGAGCGTGTCGTCGTCGACGACGATGTCCCGGCGCCGGGCGCGGTGCTCCAACTCCTCCACTTCGCTGAGGAGTCTGCGGTTGTCCGCGAAGAACTTGTGGTGCGTGCGCCAGTCGCCCTCGACCAGCGCGTTGCGGATGAACAGCTCGCGGCTCACCTCGGCGTCGATCCGGCCGTAGTTGACCTTGCGCTGCGCGACGAGCGGGACGCCGTACAGCGTGACCTTCTCGTACGCCATCACCGCGGCGAGGTCCTTCTCCCAGTGCGGTTCGGAGTACGTCCGCTTCAGGAGGTGCTCGGCGAGGGGCTCGACCCACTCGGGCTCGATGCGGGCGTTGACCCGGGCCCAGAGGCGGGAGGTCTCCACCAGCTCGGCGGACATCACGAAACGCGGGGGCTTCTTGAAGAGCGCGGAGCCCGGGAAGATCGCGAACTTGGCGCCCCGGGCGCCGAGATACTCGTTCCGCCCGCCTTCCTTCCTCGGGTTCGACGTGGCGTCCTTGGTCTCCTTCACGTCCTTCATCCCCACCTGGGAGAGGAGCCCGGAGAGGAGGGAGACGTGGATGCGGTCGGCGTCGGCGTCCTGCTCGTTGAGGTGGATGCCCATCTGCTTGGCGACCGTGCGGAGCTGGGTGTAGATGTCCTGCCACTCGCGGATGCGCAGGAAGTTCAGGTACTCCTGCTTGCACATCCGGCGGAACGAGCTGGAACCCCGCTCGCGCTGCTGCTCCCGCACGTACCGCCACAGGTTCAGGTAGGCCAGGAAGTCGCTGGTCTCGTCCTTGAAGCGGGCGTGCTGCTGGTCGGCCTGGGCCTGTTTGTCCGAGGGGCGTTCGCGCGGGTCCTGGATGGAGAGCGCGGCGGCTATGACCATGACCTCGCGGGCACAGCCGTTCTTGTCGGCCTCCAGGACCATGCGGGCGAGGCGCGGGTCGACCGGGAGCTGCGAGAGCTTGCGGCCGGTCTGGGTGAGCCGCTTGCGCGGGTCCTTCTCCGCCGGGTCCAGCGCGTTCAGTTCCTGGAGGAGCTGGACGCCGTCGCGGATGTTGCGGTGGTCCGGCGGGTCGATGAACGGGAACTTCTCGATGTCGCCGAGGCCGGCGGCCGTCATCTGGAGGATGACCGACGCGAGGTTCGTCCGCAGGATCTCCGCGTCCGTGAACTCCGGGCGCGTCAGGAAGTCGTCCTCGCTGTACAGGCGGATGCAGACGCCGTCCGAGGTACGGCCGCAGCGGCCCTTGCGCTGGTTGGCGCTGGCCTGGCTGACCGGCTCGATCGGGAGGCGCTGGACCTTCGTGCGGTGGCTGTAGCGGCTGATGCGGGCGAAGCCGGGGTCGATGACGTACTTGATGCCGGGGACGGTGAGGGAGGTCTCCGCGACGTTGGTCGCGAGGACGATCCGGCGGCCGGTGTGGGGCTGGAAGACGCGGTGCTGCTCGGCGTGCGAGAGGCGGGCGTACAGGGGGAGTACCTCGGTGAACCGGTACTTCTTCTTCTCCAGCGCGTCCGCCGTGTCGCGGATCTCCCGCTCGCCCGAGAGGAAGACCAGGATGTCGCCGGGGCCCTCGCCCTGGAGCTCCTCGACCGCGTCGCAGATCGCCGTGATCTGGTCGCGGTCGGCGTCGTCCGCATCGTCCTCCAGGAGGGGGCGGTAGCGGACCTCCACCGGGTAGGTCCGGCCGCTGACCTCGATGATCGGGGCGTCTCCGAAGTGGCGGGAGAAGCGTTCCGGGTCGATCGTCGCGGAGGTGATGACGACCTTGAGGTCGGGGCGCTGGGGGAGGAGCTGGGCGAGGTAGCCGAGCAGGAAGTCGATGTTGAGGGACCGCTCGTGGGCCTCGTCGATGATGATCGTGTCGTAGGCGCGCAGCTCGCGGTCCGTCTGGATCTCCGCGAGGAGGATGCCGTCCGTCATCAGCTTGACGAAAGTGGCGTCCTGGTTGACCTGGTCCGTGAAGCGGACCTTCCAGCCGACGGCCTCACCGAGCGGCGTCCGCAGCTCCTCCGCGACGCGTTCCGCGACCGTGCGGGCGGCGATGCGGCGGGGCTGGGTGTGGCCGATCATGCCGCGGACGCCGCGGCCCAGCTCCAGGCAGATCTTCGGGATCTGCGTCGTCTTCCCGGACCCCGTCTCACCGGCGACGATGACCACCTGGTGATCGCGGATGGCCGCCGCGATGTCGTCCTTCTTCTGGCTGACGGGGAGCTGCTCGGGGTACGAGACGGCGGGGACGCGCGCGGCCCGTGCGGCCATGTCCTGCGCGCGTTTCTCCACCTCCGCCGCGATCTCGGTGAGCACCGCGGTCCGGGCTTCCGGCTTCCGAATCTTCCGCGCGCCCTCAAGCCTGCGGCCGAGCCGGTGCGCATCGCGCAACGACAGCTCGGTGAGGCGGGAAGCGAGGTTCCCGAGGGCGGGGGCAGGCTGCGTAGACATACGCGACCCAGGATCTCATCCTCACGAAATTCCTGGCGAACCCTTTTGCCCCGTGGGGACCGCGCGGGCATACAACAAGGCCCCGATCCGAAGATCAGGGCCTGTGCTGTGGCTGGGGCCGGGGTCGAACCGGCGACCTACCGCTTTTCAGGCGGTCGCTCGTACCAACTGAGCTACCCAGCCGAGGAGGTCTCAGAGAGAACTCCAGCGGTCCTGACGGGATTTGAACCCGCGGCCTCCACCTTGACAGGGTGGCGAGCACTCCAAACTGCTCCACAGGACCTTGCGTTGTGCGAACAGTGTCGCACAGGGTGTTGCGTGCCCCCAACGGGATTCGAACCCGTGCTACCGCCTTGAAAGGGCGGCGTCCTAGGCCGCTAGACGATGAGGGCTATCGGCCCGCCTGGGCGCTTTGTCAGCGCGTCGGGGACGTCTGAAGCATAGGGGATGGCTGGAGAGATCGCCAAAACGGATTACGGGGCGGGCCTCCTGGCGGGCTTGTTCTCGTCGGCGAGGTGGCGGCTGACCTCCGCCGTGGTCTCCCCCAGTCCACCGAGCTTGATCTCGTCCCACGCCTGGAGGCGCCGGGTGTCGCGGTCGAAGTAGAGGACGGACGCCTCGATGGGGTCGGGGGTCCTGCCCTCGACGGCACGCAGCCCGCTCCCGCCGGTCGTGCCCTCGACCTTCAGCCGGGTCCCGTGCTTCATGACCTCGGTCTTGCGGTGGTGGATGTGCCCGGCGAGGACGAGCGGCACGGCCCCGTCGACCTCGCGTGCGGCGGACGGCTCGTGCACGACCGCCACATCCGCCGCGGGCCCCAGCCGCAGCGCCCCCGCGAGCCGCCGCCCCGCCGCCTCCTGGACGCCCTTCACCCGGGCCGCCGTCCGGTCCGGCGTGAACTCGGGGTCCCCGATACCGGCGAAGCGCAGCCCGGCGAGGGTGACGGAGCGGCCGTCGTCGAGGACGTGGACCCCGCGCAGGCCCGCCAGGTACCGCTGGGTGACCAGGGAGTCATGGTTGCCCCGGACCCAGACGTAGGGCGCGCCGAGCTCGGGGATCGGGTCGAGGAACGCGTTCTCGGCGGCCGACCCGTGATCCATCGTGTCGCCGGAGTCGACGATGACGTCCACGTCGTACTGCTCCACCAGCGACGCGACGATCTTCCAGCTCGCCGGGTTGAGGTGGATGTCGGAGACGTGCAGGACGCGGACGGTCGTCGGGTCGGGCCGGTAGACGGGCAGGGTCGAGGTGACGTCGTACAGCTTGGTCACGTTCGTCACCAGGCGGGCGAGTTCCTGCTGGTAGACGTCGAAGTCGGTGACGATCCCGCGCGCGTCCCCGACGAGGGAGGGGGCCGAGGACAGGAGCCCGGAGTAGCGGGGTTCGAGGACCGACTCGGGCTTCCAGGTGGCGACGGCGGTGGCGCCCGACGCGGCCAGCAGGGCGAGGGCGAGTCCGCCGGCCAGCAGGGCCCTGCGCGGGCGGCGGTAGACCGCGAGGCCCAGCGCCGTCGCCCCCGCCACGACCGCCGCGCAGGAGCGGACGGCGAGGTCGAGGGTGCCGTGGGAGACGTCACGGGCGACCTCGTCCTGGAGACCGGAGAGCCGCTCGGGGTGGTCGACGAGGGCCTGGGAGCGGACGGCGTCCAGCTGGTCGACGTTGACGTCCAGGCGGACGGGGGCCGTGTGGGTGGCGAGGGAGAGGGCGCCGAGCGGGGAGACGTTGATCTTCGTGCCGCCGGTCAGGGACGGCCGCAGCGTCATCGTCGTCTCCATCGGACCCACCGACGTGCGGACGTTCCCCACGGTCAGCAGGCCCAGCCAGGCGCCCGCGAGGACGACGGCGAGCATGCCGAGGGCGGCTCGCCAGGGGTGCGGGGGCTCCTGGAGTCGGGACATTGGGGCCGTATGCCCGGGGGCGTGTGCGGATATGTGTCGTACCGGAGAATGGGGGTGTGCTGGAGATGACGCGCGAGGAGTTCGAGGAGCTGGTCGCCGAGTCGCTCGACCGGATCCCCCCGGAGCTGACGCG
>DATCQX010000560.1:0-3727 GCA_036569285.1 Streptomyces sp. | reverse complement strand
AGGTCACAGGAACTGGTCCAATCCGCCAGTATCCCTCAACTTGCCAGCGTGGCCTGCATATCCGAGGTTTCCCGACGGTAATAAGCCTGTTGGTGGCAATCTGCTCAGCAGCAGATACGCAAAGTATCAACAGGCATTCAGTCGGAGGTGCATGTCACATGCCGTCCAACACCAATCCCACCGTGCGTCGGCGGCGGCTCGGTCTGGAACTGCGCAAGCTTCGCGAGGATAAGCACCTGACCGCCGAGGCGGTGGCCCAGCGGCTGCTGGTCTCACAGTCGAAGATCAGCCGGCTGGAGAACGGTCGGCGGAGCATCAGTCCGCGGGATGTACGGGATCTGTGCGGGGTGTATGAGATCGAGGACGAGGCGCTGGTCGAGTCCCTCATGCAGATGGCGCGGGAGTCGCGGCAGCAGGGGTGGTGGTACGCGTTCAAGGATGTGCCGTACAGCGTGTACATCGGGCTGGAGGACGACGCGTCGAGTCTGCGGGTGTATGAACCCCAGGTGATCAACGGGCTGTTGCAGACGCCGGAGTACGCGGCGGCGGTCGTGCGGGGCGGGGCGCCTGAGTCGACGGAGGAGGAGATCGCCAAGCGCGTCGAGGTGCGGATGCTGCGCCAGGGGCGGCTCGGTGAGCAGACCAATCCCAACACCGGGGAGGTCAAGTCCGCGATCCGGCTGTGGGTGGTGCTGGACGAGGCGAGCCTGCGCCGGGTTGTCGGCGGACGGCGGGTCATGCGGGAGCAGTTGGAGCACCTCGCGGAACAGGCCCGGCTGCCTCATGTCACCGTGCAGGTGTTGCCGTTCGGGGTGGGAGCACACGCCGGCCTCACGGGGCAGTACGCGATCCTGGAGTTTGCCGACCTCGCTGACTCCAGCGTGGTCTACCTGGAGGGGGCCACCAGTGACCTGTACCTGGAGAAACCGCACGAGGTGCATAAGTACTCGTTCATGTACGAGCACTTGAGGGCGCAGTCGCTGAACCCCGACGAGTCGCTCAAGCTGATCCAGGACATGGCGAAGGAGTACGCGCGCTGAAGGGCGGCACCCTACAGGGGGTGGGGTCCGAGTGAAGGGTGATCCTGGAATATGCCATCAGGTCGGGTGAATGACTACCACCTTGGCCGGGGGCTCTGAGTAGCGTGGAAACGCGTCAAAGATCGACCGTGTTGGCGCGAATGCAACCAGCTACTGGAGTGAGTATGGCAATTCGTCAGGGAGGCGCGGACACATGGACCAAGTCCTCGTACTCCAGCGCACAGAGCG
Organism: Streptomyces sp.; assembly: GCA_036569285.1. Lineage (GTDB taxonomy): Bacteria > Actinomycetota > Actinomycetes > Streptomycetales > Streptomycetaceae > Streptomyces. The sequence goes on along the minus strand of DATCQX010000560.1, from coordinate 2,459 downwards.
CTTGCGTTGAGGTCAAGTCGCCCTCCTCGTCCGCTCTGGCAGTTCGCGACTCGAAGGTTCTCCAGGGAGACATCCTGGCCTTCCCCGCGGATGCGTGGACCGCCTTCGTGAAGTCGGTCAAGTAGCCCCAACTGAACAAGCACCACCGAGAGCCCTCTCGACGAGATCGCCGTCCTTGCCGAGGGGGCTCGGCTTGTGCCCTCAGCCGAGCAGCTCCTCCAGTTTGCGGGCGGAGTCGTCGGGGGAGAGGGCGATTTTGGTGATCAGCTCCTTCTCCGCGGTGAGGTGGATGCCTACATCCTCCGGATCGTTGATCAGCAGCTGGGACGAGAGCATCTCGTAGTACACGGTCGAATTGCCGCCGTCGTAGCCCAGGATGATGAAGGCCCCGAGGCCGCCGATGTGGACGGATCGGTTCAACGGGATGATCTGGATCGTCATGTTGGGCCGGTCCGACAACTCCCGCAGCCTGCGGATCTGGTCCCGCATGATGTGTGGTTGCCCCTCGAAGACGTGGTGGAGTGCGACCTCATGGATCACCGTGTGGCCTTCGAAGGGCGGGATGGAACGAGTCAGGATCGACTGGCGTGCGATGGACATGTCCGCGTCTCTCTCCACCTTCTGGGGATCGAGGCCGAACGCGGCGTTCACCGCACGCCGGTAGTCGCTCGTCTGCACCAGTCCGGGCACGAGGATGGTGTTGTAACAGAACTCCCGTACCGCTTGGGACTCCAGCTCCACGAAGTTGCGGAGACCATCCGAGAGTAGATCGGCGTACCGCATCCACCACCCCGGCTCATCCGCATCCCTGCACAGCCGCTCGAAGTAGACCCGCTCATCCACCCCCACCCGATACAGATCCGCCAGCCGCGAGTACGTATCCAGCGACACCTTCGTCCGCCCCGTCTCCCACCGGCTGGCCGTCGCCAGACTGACCTCCAGCCGGTCCGCGACCTCTTGCAGCGTCAGCCCCTCACCCAGCCGCCACAGCCGGAGCTGCGCTCCGACTCGACGCCGGCGCGCGGATGTTGCCTCACCCATGTGAACCTCCTGACGTCAGTCTGGCAGTTGCAGCACGGGACAGCCATCACCCCAGAGAGTGAAAGTTTTCAGGAACGCCGGAAGTACTTGCGCGCCGTGCGGAAACGAGCGCACACTCATCGACACCGCACCGACCCACACCACCCGTGGGGGGACCCATGCACCAACCCCGCCCATCCCGTTCGGCGGTCGTCTACCTCTGCACGACCCTCCACACCGACCCCCGCAACCTCCTCGACGCCTGCCACGCCTACGCGGGCAACCGCGGCTGGCACGTCGTCGAGGCGCTGCACGACGACACGGGCCTGAGCGATCCGACCAGACCCCGCGACCGCCCCGCCCTGGCGCGGGCGATCGAGGTGCTGGACGGCTCGGACGCGTCCGTGCTGCTCACCGTCTCGCCCGGGATGATCTCGTCCCTCCCGGCCGAGTACGACCAGGTCGCCCGCCGCGTGACGGACGCGGGCGGGTTCATCCACACGATGGGCTGGGCGTGGACCCGGCCCGCCGACAGGAGGTCCGCATGACCACGTACGAGTTCCGGACGGCCGCAGCTTGTGGCGGTCCCTGCACCGAGGGCTGCCTGGAGGTGGCCACCAACATCTCCGGCATCGTGGCGCTGAGGGACACGAAGACGGGCACCGTCATGCAGTTCACCCCGCAGGAGTGGGCGGATTTCCTGACGGGTGCGAAGAGCGGTGAGTTCGACCTCAGTGCCTGATCCGGACGACGACACACGGCCGCACCCGGTGCCGGGTGCGGCCGTACCGCAGGGGACGTCGGCCCCGTACGCCCCGTACGACTCCTGGCGTACGAGCCGCCCTGCCCACTGGGAGGTACGGGGACTCCACTGGCACGCCTACTCCTGGCGTGGCGACGGCAAGCGGCTCAACGACGCGGCGGCCCGCAGGTCCGCGGCCGAGGACATCGTGCCGTTCGCGCTGCGGGACTGGCTGCTCAAGGACGCCCGCCTGATCAGGGCCGCCCCCGGCACCCCCGAGGAGGCGCTGACCTGGCTGCGAGAGCACTTCGACGCGGTCGCCGGCATGATGCGGCCGGCCCGGCAGCGCACGTACCTCTCCGACGAGGTCAGATTCGGCACGGCGCTCTACACGCTGCGCTGCGGGACCGACGTGTCCTGGGGGTTCTGGCTGGCCAACGGCTCCTACCAGGCCCTGTCACTGATCGCGGTGACCTCCAGGCAGTGCCCGCTTCACTCGCCGTCGCTCCGCCGTACCGGGTACGCGATGTCGCACACCGGGTCCTCCGGGCCCGCTGTGTCCCAGTCGGTGAAGTAGATCTCCCGGCAGGGGCCGTCGTACGACCAGCCCTCGCGTTTCATCCACGCCTCCACCGCCTCGTACGCCGCGAGGATCTGCGGGTGGGCCACCTGGGCCTTCGTGATGCGGGTGACGGCC
>DATCQX010000559.1:0-4996 GCA_036569285.1 Streptomyces sp. | reverse complement strand
GGGGTCGCCGTCAGCGTGAGGATCGAGGGAAGGGCCGGTACCGCGGCCACGCCGGCGACGGCGGTGAGGACCCGGCGTCTGCTCCACAAAGAAGAGGGAGGCAAAAGGAATCATCCTTCCGGTGCTTTTGAGTTTTCCGGCATAGGTAAAGCACTGGTCATGATCAAAGTCAACGCGATCGCCAGATCTGCACAAGCGGACCTTCACATTTCTTTGAGGGTGGCACACGTCACATCCCTTGCCCTGGACAGGGGTTCGCCGTCAGGTCTTGGATGACATCCGCCATGGGTGGAGCCCTGTGAGGGCTTGTATTCACCCGGAAATAAAACGCGAGGAACTTAATGAAGTTGCAAAGAGCTATTCGGCGCATAGTGGGCGCCGCCATGGCGGCGGGGGCTGTGGCGTGGCTTGCTGTCGGCGTATCGGGAACGGAATCCGGGGTGGCCTCCGTCGCGGACGCGGCTCCGGGGTACGCCGTCGAGAAGTACGACTATCCGGGGGCCGACAAGATCCTCGCGGAGAAGAACATCGTCCTGAAGCGCGGCGACGGGCACATCACCCTCGCCGCCTGCGCCGCCGGCACCGGGCAGCTCGAAGTCTGGGCGCACGACAAGGACAAGATCTGCTTCGACGTGAAGGGCGCCTCCGGGTGGCTGAGCCTGGAGCTGCCGGCCGTCTACGGAGTGCGCGGCAACGACTACACCACCCAGGTCGACATGACCGTCGGCACGGAGGAGAAGTCCTTCGACGTCGCGAAGAACGCGTGGACGGCGGTCGGGGAGAGCGCGGACGAGCAGGGGCGGGAGCACATGCTCGTGGAGATCAGGAGCGCGAAGTAACCGCCTTGTCCCTGCCGTTCCTTTCGAACTCTGAGGAAAACCACGCCATGACACGACCCAGACATCTGCGCCTCGCGGCGCTCGCCGCAACTCTCCTTGCCGGAGCGGCTTTTGTACCGGCCGCCCACGCCGTCACCGGTACCGCCGCGACCGGCACCACCTACGCCTACACCGCCCAGATCGTCGTCGGCGACCACGCGCGCGGCTGCTCCGGCGTCCTCGTCGACACCGAGTGGCTGCTCACCGCCGCCAGTTGCTTCGCCGCCGACCCGGCGACGTCACTGACCGTCCCCGCCGGGAAGCCCGCACAGAAGACGGTCGCGACGGTCGGCCGCACCGACCTCTCCGGCACCGACGGCGCCGTCCGCGAAGTCGTCCAGATCGTTCCGCGCACGGACCGGGACGTCGTCCTCGCGCGCCTCGACAAGCCGGTGGCCGGGGTGACTCCGGCCGTCGTCTCCACCAACGCGCCTGTCGCGGGGGAGCAGTTGACGTTCGCCGGGTACGGGCGGACGAAGTCCGAGTGGGTGCCGTTGAAGCTGCATGCGGGGGCGCTCACAGTCGATTCCTTGAGCGGGGCTTCTTTTGGGGTCACCGGTGTCGACGGCGCCGCCGCCTGCCAAGGCGACTCGGGCGGTCCCGTCGTCCGTGGTGGGCAGCTCGTCGGGCTCAACAGCCGTTCGTTCCAAGGGGGTTGCTACGGCATCGACGCGGCCGAGACCCGAACCGGCGGGGTTGTCGCGCGTGTTGACGACATCGCCTCCTGGGTGACGGACGTCGTCGGCGCGCCCCGCGTCACCGACTTCAACTGCGACGGGGTCGAGGACATCGCAATCGCCGACCCCGGGGCGACAGTTGGCGGGGACGCCGGGGCCGGGTCCGTGCGGATCGTGTACGGCGGGGGCAAGGGGAACGCCGAGATCCAGCAGGACCTGGACTGGGTGAACGGGGGTGCCGAGGCCGGGGACGCGTTCGGGGAGGCCGTCGCCACCGTCGACTACAACGCGGACGGCTGCACGGACTTGGTCGTCGGCACGCCCGGGGAGGATCTCGGGGACGCGGCCGACGCGGGCATGACCGACCTCCTCTACGGGGCGCCCGGCGGGCTCGGGACCGGTGCGCTGAAATCCGCGAACTACCAGCAGGGCGCGGGCAGCGGGTCCATCAACGGGTCCGTCCCCGAGAGCGGGGACCGGATGGGCGCGGCCGTCGCCGCCGCCGTCACCAACTCCGGTGAACCGTATGTCGTCATCGGCGTGCCGGGGGAGGCGCTCGCGGGGTTCGCGAAGGCCGGTGAGGTGTTCTACCTCCAGGGCTCCACGAACGTCTCCATCCACCAGGACAGCCTCGACGTCCCCGGCGCGATCGAGGCGAACGACGGGTTCGGGGGCGCCATCGCCGCCGGCTCCAACCACTTCGCCGTCTCCGCGCCCAACGAGACGATCGGGACCGCCGCGAACGCCGGCAACCTCGCCGTCTTCAACCCCAACGTCCTCAACTCCGAGAAACGGCCCACCCCGTTGTTCGGGCTCGACCAGGACCTCGACACGGTCTCCGGCGGCGCCGAGGCGGGCGACCTCTTCGGCAAGTCCCTCGCGATCGTGTCCTACCGGCCGTCCGGTGCGTCCGCGGCGACCGACTCCATCCTCGCGGTCGGATCGCCCGGCGAGGACCTCGCCATCAGCGGTGGCAACAGCGTCGACACCGGGAACGTGCTGACGTTCCGGGTGACTTCGGCCGGGACGTACACGCAGCTCAACGGGTACCAGTCGGGGACCGCGGACGACGATGTCTCGGGAACGTCGGAATCGGGCGACCTCTTCGGCTCGGCACTGGCCGCGGTGAACACGGCGCCGAAAGCGGTCAGCACGTCCGCGACCCTGAAGCTGGCCGTGGGCGTCCCCGGTGAGGCGGTCGGGACGACGACAAAGGCGGGCGCCGTCCAAACCTTCTCCCTCTTGGGCTCCCCGGGCGCGGCCGACCGCTGGCTGGAGGTCGGCGACGGCGACGGCATCCCCGGCACACCGGGGTCTGGGCAACAACTCGGCTCCAGCCTCTGGTACACCGGCACGAGCCTGTACGTCGGCCTGCCCTACGGCCCCTCCACCTACGGCACGCTGTACTCCCTCCCCCTGTCCAACGTGACTGCGGGCGGGGCGGTTGCTCCGGCGACGGTGTATCAGCCGGGGGCTGGGGGGTTGCCGGCTGGTGGGGATCGGTTCGGGTATGCGGCTCGGTAGGTGATTTTCAGGCGTCGCTGACAACGCCCCCGCCCAGCAGGTTGTGGGCGGGGGCGTTGTCAGTGGTTGGTCCTAGGGTGGCCGACATGGTGACGTTCCGATCGAGCCGCACGCTGTGGACCATGGTCAAACGGGCACAGGACCTCACCGAGCATGCGAGCGTGCGGGAGCGCATCGATGTGGTGCTGCGCATCATGGGGGGACCGGGCGGTGCGTACGGTAGGGGCAGACCGTTGGTGAATGCTCTGAAGGACGTGGCCCAAGAAGCCGTTCTCTGTGAGGATTTCGAGTTCGCCCAGCGCTTCCAGCGTTTTGCTGCGTATGCCGGAGGCGAGATGTTCCTGGAAATCCTGAAGATGTACTACGACGAGGAGGAACAGCGACGCACCGAGGAATACATGCGGAGAATGGCAGCTTTGGGCGTCACCAGAGCGATTGCGGTTCTGGATGTCTTGCGTCGCGACAACCCTGACGCGACCGCCTCGGATGCTCGTGACCTCTTCCAAGGAATTGCTCAGTCCATCGACCACTTAGGCCTCGGAACGAGTGGGGGTGGCATTCAGCTGTCCACCAAGGAAATATGGCGGCTCCAGCACCTGGGGCACATGGACGTGGTGCTCCGTGGCCTGCCGCGTGTGGTCCCTACCGAATCCGCTGATTTACTGAACCGCATCCTGGCGGACGCTGATGAGGAGTTTCTTTCCCAAGTGCTCGCGCTGAAAGCCAGGCGAACCGCGCTGGAGGCGTTACAGGTTGTCGTAGGCGATCCGAAGAGTTCCGAAGGCACTATCCACGACCACTTGAAGAACCAGGAGTGGATCTTCGGCGGTGCCTACGTGGCCGAACTGGCGCGCAGGCAGTACACCCCGGACACCATCCTCGACATCCCCTTGCTGCGGGCGGACGGCTCCTTGCACGTCGTGGAACTCAAGCGTGCCAACGTCGAGAAACTGGTCATCCGGCGCAGCGGCCACCTCATGCTGGGCGCGCCACCGCACCAAGCGGTGTCCCAGGCGCAGAACTACCTGCGGACCCTGGACGAGAATCGTCAGGCCATCCTGGAGAAGCACGGCGTCGACACCCGCAGAGCCTCGGCGACCGTGGTGATCGGGCACTCCCAGTACGTTACCCGGGGCATCACGCCACATGAGGTCGCGGAAACACTGCGTACTTACAACGCGCACGACTCCCGAATACAAGTCATCACATACGAAACCCTGTTGGATACAGCAGCTCGCATGCTGGCGCTTTCGTCGGCGCGATAGAACTCGAACCGGCCCGAGGAGTCAATGAAATGAGTGTCACCCATCCCGCGATCGAGGAACTTCTGGCCCGCCTGTGCGGCGGCACGATCACGAGTGAGGACTACGTCGGTTACTTCTTGAACGAGCACGGTGAGGAACTAGTCTTCGCCCAGCGCCGGGGCGAGAAGACCGCCCGGCTCTGGCACAGCGACGCGGACTGGCAACTGTTCCGGGTCGGTGACCATTCCATACAGGTCGGTCAGTTGATGGATGGGGTGATCACCGTCGGGGACCTCATCGTCAACCGCTCCGAAGCGACCTGGTTGTCCTCCTGTCTTGCCGCCTCCCGCCACCTCCGCCCAGGGGCGTCCTAGCAGTCGTACCGATGCATGAACGGCGTCCCAGGGCATCTTCTGCACACGAACAGGTACACCCCGCCGGCGTCCCCGATGCACAGGTCTGTATCTCCGTCGCCGTTGATGCTCAAGAGGTGTTGCATGCGGTGGCCCTGGGGGCAGTTGGGCCATCTTGGGGGTTGGGTCCAGGCTGGGTAGCCGCCGACTTTGGTCTGGAGGGCGCAGGCGAGGTCGGTGTAGTGGGTGTTGAGGCGTTCTTCGAGGTCCTCGATGAGGGGGCGGATGGTGGGGGCGAGGGCTTCGGGGGTGTCCCAGTT
>DATCQX010000558.1:0-20098 GCA_036569285.1 Streptomyces sp. | reverse complement strand
CCATGCTAAGCAGTTGCTTAGATCTGGACTTCACAGGGACGCACAGCGAGAGGCCGGGACCATGGCAGAGCCGAGGATCTTCACGTCCGCCGACGAACTCAAGGCGGCGGTGGGCGAGCAGTTGGGGTACAGCGACTGGGTGGAGGTCGACCAGAAGCGGATCGATCTCTTCGCCGAGGCCACCGGGGACCACCAGTGGATCCACGTCGACCCGGAGAAAGCGGCGGCCGGACCGTTCAAGACGACCATCGCGCACGGCTACCTCACGCTGTCGCTGCTGCCCCTCTTCGGCCCTCAGCTCATCCAGGTCGACGGCGTGAAGATGGGCGTCAACTACGGTACGAACAAGGTCCGTTTCCCCGCCCCGGTCCCGGTCGGCTCCCGGCTGCGCGCCACGGCGCGGATCAGCTCCGTCGAGGACGTCAAGGGCGGGGTGCAGATCACCCTCGCGTTCACGGTGGAGCGCGAGGGCGGCGACAAGCCGGTGTGCGCGGCGGAGTCGGTGTCCCGGTACTACCTCTAGAGGGCTACCTCTCAGGGGCCGGCCCGGAAGGGCTACCTCCAGGGCGCCACCTCGCGGGAGCTACCCCCGGAGTACTACTTCGTGGCCCCCACCATCCGCAGTACGAGGTCGGCGTACAGCTCGCCGACCTCCTCCGGCGTCCGCGTCCCGCCCACGTTGAACCAGCGGGCCACGTCGACGCACAGGGAGAGGATCGCGAGCGTCGTCCCGCGGACGTCGATGACGTCGAACTCCCCCGAGGCGACGCCGTCCTCCAGGATGCCGCTGATCACCGCGTTGACCTCGCGGCGCAGGGCGACGATCTCGGCGCGGGCCTCGGGGCCGAGGGCGTCCAACTCGTACTGGACGACACGGGCCGTCGTCCGCCGGATCGCGTGCCAGCGGACGAAGGAGCTGACCGCGTCGGCGAGGCGCACGGAGGCGGTGCCCTCGCGGTGGGCGGCGGTGCGCAGGATGTCGAGCGCCTTGTCGTGGCCGATGCGGCTGATCCGGCGGAGCAGCTCTTCCTTGGTCTTGTAGTGGATGTAGAGCGCGGCCGGGCTCATGCCGGCCCTGCTCGCGATGTCCCGGGTGGTGGTGGCGTGGTAGCCGCGCTCGGCGAACGCCTCGACCGCGGCGACGAGCAGACGTCGGGCCGCGTCGGGCGTGACCTCTTCCCACGGTTCGGCCTCGCCGCCGATCGTGTCCTGCGCCGTACTCATCGCTCACCGACCCTTCTCACAGACAGTCGCCCTACCATACCGCCGAAGGTGAGCGGGCGCTTAGTCGGGCCGGTCAGAGCTTTTCGAACGGGTCGTGTTCGGCGAGCAGCTTCTCCAGGCGGGCCTGGTCGACCCGGCTGACGATCTTCCCGGCCTCCTGCCGGTCGCGGATCACCTTCGCCAGGGTGAAGCAGGACGTCACCAGGTAGAGGACGGCGATCGCGAGGAACCCGCGGACCCAGGCGTCGGCGCTGAGCTGGTAGATCCCGACGGCGGTGGCCGCCATGGCGACGGAGAAGGAGGCCACGGCCTGGCCGTAGAAGGCGGCGGTGCTCTGCTGCTTGGGTGTGTCACTCATGGGGACGAGTCTCGGCGGACGTGGCCCGCGCCACATCCGCCGTAGTACTCAGGAGGTACTCAGTCAGGGGAGACCGGGGAGGTAGCTCGGCGGGGGTACCCCAGAGGGGGTAGCTCTGCGGAGGCACCTCAGAAGGCCGACACCCCCGTCAGCGCCCGCCCGATCACCAGCTTCTGGATCTGGCTGGTCCCCTCGTACAACGTCATCACCCGCGCGTCCCGCAGCAGCTTCCCCACCGGGTACTCGTCGATGTACCCGTAACCCCCGTACACCTGAAGTGCGTTGTTCGCGGCGCGCACCGCCGCCTCGGAGGCGAAGAGCTTCGCCTTGGACGCCTCGGTGGCGAACGGCAGCCCCCGGTCGATCAGGTCGGCGACGCGCCAGGTCAGCAGGCGGGCGGCGTCGACGTCGACCGCGATGTCGGTGATCAGCTCCTGCACGAGCTGGTGCCCGGCGATCGGCGTGCCGAACTGCTCGCGCTCCCCCGCGTACCCGACGGCGGCGTCCAGCGCGGCCTGCGCGATCCCGACGCACCCGGCCGCCACCGACATCCGCCCCTTGGCGAGCGCCGACATGGCGACGGAGAACCCCTTCCCCTCCTCTCCGACCAGCGCGGACGCGGGAATCCGGACGTCCTCGAAGACCAGCTCGGCGGTGGCCTGCCCGCGCAGCCCGAGCTTCCCGTGGATCGTGCGGCGGGTCAGGCCGGGGGTGTCGGTGGGGACGAGGAACGCGGAGACGCCCTTGTGGCCGGGGGCGTCGGTGGACCGCGCGAAGAGGAGGACGACGTCGGCCCAAGTCCCGTTCGTGATGAACATCTTGGTGCCGTTGACGACGTACTCGTCACCCTCACGTACGGCCCGGGTGACAAGGTTCCCGGCGTCGGACCCGGTGCCCGGTTCGGTCAGCCCGAAGCACCCGATGGACGACCCGGACGTCAGCCCTGGGAGCCAGCGCCGCTTCTGCTCCTCGCTCCCCCACCCGGCGATGGTCTTGGCGACGAGCCCGAGGGAGACGGAGACGATGCCGCGCACCGAGGAGTCGCCGCGCCCCAGTTCCTCGGTGACCAGGCAGTACGCGAGGTGGTCGCCGCCCGAGCCGCCGTACTCCTCGTCGATCGTGAGGCCGAGGAAGCCGACGGCGCCAAGCTTCTTGACGATGCCCCGGTCGACGGCCTCGGCGCGGTCCCAGTCGCGGACGTGCGGGGTGATCTCGCGGGCGACGAAGTCCCGGGCGAGGCGCTGGACGGCGGCCTGTTCCTCGGTCAGTTCCAGATTCATGCGGCGATTCCTGGGAGGGGTTCCGGCAAGGGTTTCCCGTAAGGGTTAATTACCACTGCTAGTTTTCTGGCGCAGCCCTACTATGAGCGCCATGGCCCGACCGCACAAGCCCTTGCTGAGCACCGAACGGATCGTCGCCGCGGCCCGGGAACTGATCGACACGGAGGGTCTCGCCGCGCTCTCGACGCGCCGCCTCGCCGCCGAACTCGGCGTGAGCGGGCCCTCGTTGTACAACCACTTCGCCACCAAGGACGAGATCGTCGAGGCGGTCGCGGACTCGGTGAGCGCGCGGGTCGACCTGTCGATGTTCGAGGACGGGCGGCCCTGGCGCACGGCCCTGCACGACTGGGCGACGTCGTACCGGGCCGCCCTCAGGGATCACCCCAACATCGTGCCGGTACTGGCCCAGGGTCCGGGTCGTAGGCCTGCGGGACTACGGGTCGCCGACGCGGTGTACGGGGCGATGGTCCGGGCCGGGTGGCCCCCCGCGCAGGCGACGTCCGTCGGGGCGCTGATGCGGTACTTCGTGATGGGGTCGGCGCTGGGGTCGTTCGCGGGCGGCTTCGTGCGGGACCGCGGCGCGTACGACCCCGCCGACTATCCGCATCTCGGCCAGGCGCATCTGCTGGCCGAGATGCAGGAGACCGTGGACGAGCGGGCCTTCGAGACCGGGCTGACGGCTCTCCTGGACGGTCTGGAGGGGCAGTTCGCCCGGATCAGCGTGAACGGGCCCGGTCGGCAAGGACCTTGATGGAGACGAGCGCGATGAGGGAGAGGCCGATGATGTACGCCGAGACCGACATCGACGTCCCCGTCGCCTCCAGCAGCAGGACCATCACGAACGGCGCGAGTCCGCCGCCCGCGACCGCCGCGATCTGGTAGCCCAGCGAGGCGCCGGTGTACCGCATCTCCGGGGTGAACAGCTCGGCGAACAGGGCGGCTTGGGGGCCGTACATGATGCTGAGGAAGCAACTGGCGACGAAGGTGGAGACGGCGAGCCAGAGCAGTGAGCCGGTGTCGATGAGGAGGAACATCGGGACGGCCCACAGGGCGATGCCGGCCGCGCCGAGGGCGTAGATCCTGATGCGGCCGACCCGGTCGGAGAGGGCGGCCGAGGCGGGGATCAGGACGAGTTGGGTGAGGCTGACGCAGAGGGAGACCGTCAGGACCGCGCTGCGCTTCATGTCGAGGTCGCGGGTCGTGTAGTCGAGGACGCCGGTGATCAGGATGTAGAACGTCGCGGTGTTGACGGCGAAGGAGCCGCCGGCGAGGAACACCGTGCCGAGGTGGTGGCGCAGGACCGTGCGCAGCGGGGAGCCCTGCTCCGACTTCTCCTTCCGGGCCAACTCCTCTTCCGCCGCCCGGAATTCGGGGGTCTCCTCGACATGGGTGTGGATGTACCGGGCCAGCACGAGGACGAACAGGCCGACGACGAACGGGACTCGCCAGCCCCACGCCTCGAACGCGCTCTCGCTCGTGAAGGCGCCGGCCAGCAGGAAGACGGTGTTCGCGGTCACCACGCCTATGGGGACGCCGAGTTGGACGAGGCTGCCGTAGATCCCGCGCTTGCCCTCCGGCGCGTACTCGGTCGCGAGCAGCATCGCGCCGCCCCACTGCGCGCCGACGGCGATGCCCTGCACGACGCGCAGCAGCACCAGCAGGATCGGCGCGGCCACCCCGATCGTGTCGTAGGTCGGCAGCAGCCCGATACCGGTCGTCGCGACCCCCATCAGGGTCAGCGCCATCACCAGCATCGGCTTCCTGCCCCGTTTGTCACCGAGCTGCCCCGCCACGATCCCGCCGATCGGGCGGGCCAGAAACCCGACGGCGAAGGTCGCGAAGGCGGCGAGAATCCCGGCGCTCGAACTGCCGGACGGAAAGTACAGATCCCCGAGCACCAGCGCCGCGGCGATCCCGAAAACAAAGTAGTCGTACCACTCCACAGCCGACGCCAGCGCGGCAGCCGTGGCAACCCTGCGGCGCGATGCCGCCCGGCTAGGGGTCGTACGGGGGTGAGCGGTGGGGAACGTGTCCATACGTGCACACTCCGTTGGGCGCGGGGACGTTCCCGGGAACATACTGACCGGACGGTATGGGGTCAACGGGGTGAACGAGAACCGGGGCGCGTGACCTGTTCAGCGACGGGGAAAGCCCCCTCACGGCTCACTCGGCGTCCTGGCCACGACCCCGACACCACGCATCGGCGTCTCGGCGGTCAACTCCAGGGGGCTCACACCCAGTTCATCGGCAAGCACTGCGGCAAGACCGTGCGCCTCGACCTGCCACTCCTCCTCGGCCTCACCGTCACGTTCGGCGTCGTCCCAGGTCGGGGCGAGACCGAGAGCTTCCCTGCGGGCACGTTCCTCCGGGAGCGGATCGCCCAGGGTGAGGGGCGCGTCATACCCCTCACCGATCGCGCTGTAGCGCCGACGCACCACCCCGGCCTCAGCGATCAACCAGACCGAACCGTCACCCTGCAGGCCGAACCAGTAGGCGTGCGCGCGGCCGTAGCGAGCACTCAGCTCGGCGCACGGACGGAGGGTTTCGGAGGCCCGGTCAGGGTCGGACGGGTCGCACCAAGGGCCGATGACCAGGGTCCAGCCGGCGAGTTCCGGGCTGACGTAGACACGGGTGACGACGCCGTCGTGGCCGTCGTCCTCGACGATCTGTTCCGCTTCCGCGAAGGTCACGGGGACCGGTCCGGTGAGGCCGAGCGTGGCCATGACGCCCGGCTGGTCCCCGGTCGGGACGGCGATCCAGGAGAGCCAGCAGGTTCCGAGGGGCCGGGGGGCGTCGCTGTCGGGCATGCCGGCATGGTGACACGGAGGGGTCGCTCTTCAGTGTTCCCGTGTCCCCGTGAGGTGTGCGAAGACGACTGTGTTGCCCGAGTAGCCGGTCCGGTGGTCGTAGCGGCCCGCGCAGGTGATCAGGCGCAGTTCGGGGCGGCCTCGGTCGCCGTAGACCTCTCGGTCGGGGAAGTGTTCCTTGTCGTAGGAGGTGACGGTGTCGACCGTGTAGACGGCGGTGCGTCCGTCGGCCCGGTGTACCTCGATCAGGTGGCCGGGGGTGAGTTCCTTGAGGCCGGCGAAGACGGCGCCGGTGGTGTGGGTGTCGAGGTGTCCGACGGCGACGGCTGTGCCGGGGGCGCCGGGGGCGGGGCCGCCGGAGTACCAGCCGACGAGGTTGGGGGCGTCGACGGGCGGTGCGGTGAGGCGGTGGTCACGGTCGAGGGACAGGGGCATGACGGGGGCGTCGACGTCGAGGTAGGGGATGACGAGGCGGGTGGCTCTGGAGGGGTACGGGTAGGGGGCGGGTGTCGGGGGCACCTTCTTCGCGCCGGGGCCGGGGACCGTCGTCCCGGACGTGCCGGAATCACCGGATGCCCCGGACGACCCGAGTGCGCTCTTGGCGTCGCTGCCGGGAGCCGCCGTGATCGTCGGGGAGGGCGGGGTGTCGGGGGCCGCCCAGCGGACGGCGGCCGTCGTGAGGGCGGCGGTCACGAGGAGGGTGCGGGTGAGGCGGTAGGCGCGGGTGCGGTACCAGGGGCGCGGTGCCGGTCGGCGGGGCCGCCGTCCGCCCGGGCCGGGCCCGGCGCCCGGGGATGCCGGGGCGCCGGGAGCCTGGGGCATGCGTGCGGCGCCGGGGTTACGCGGCGCCATGCGGGCGACGGCGGAGCCGGAACCACGCCATCGCGCCGACCGCCGTGACGCCGACGGCCGCCGCACCGGCGAGCGGGCTGAAGGCGTCCTCCCTCGCGAGACCGCCACCACCCGCCGGAGGACCGCCGTTCGGTCCGCCGGGACCACCACCCGGACCACCGGGACCGCCGTTGGGTCCGCCCGGACCACCGCTCGGCGGCGGGCTGCTCGGCGTGCTCGGGCAGTCGACCTTGAACACCTTCATCTTGCCCGCGCCGTTGCCGCCCACGATCTTCCACGTCAGCTTGTACTGCCCGGTCGGCAGCAGCAGATTCCCGGTCACCCCCGAGCCGTTCGTCAACGTGAGGGAGTCCGACAGCGTGGCCGTGGTGCCCGAGTTCCCGCCCTGGGGCTGGATCGTCCAGTCGATGCCCTGGGCCGTGTCGAAGTTGAAGGCGTCGAGGTAGAACCGGCAGACCTTGGGCTGGTTGGCCTGGGCGTCGATCGCGGTGCCCACCAGGTGGACCTTGACATCGCCGTTGTCACCGGGAGCGGCGACGGCGGCCGAGGCGCCGAGGAGGGTCACTCCCGTGGCGGCGAGCGCCGTCAGAGCGGCGGCTGTTCTGCGGGACGGATACGGGCGGTTCATACGAAGCCTCCGAGTCGGATGATTGTCATCTTTTTCGGAAGACTGGGGGCGTGGGACACATGGTGTGCGGGAGCATCGCCGTGCGGGACGTCAGTCCTCACTCTTACGGCTCAGCGAGAGCTGCCCCCTGCGCTTGAGAAACGGCCCCGCCCCGCTCACCCCTTCGGCGTCACTCTCAGGTCCGGGTGCCCGTAGTCCCGCCCCCGCCGACAGCAGCAACAGCGCCCCCAGCATCAGGAACGGCGCCACGACCCCGGCGACCCCGGCGACCAGCCCGGCCCCGGCGGGCGCAGCGACCTGGCCGAGGCGATTGCCGGTGAGGCGCAGCGCGAGGGCCGTCGAGCGCGCGGTGGCGGGCGCCGCCTGCACGACCGTCGTCATCGAGAGCGGCTGGCCCACGCCCAGACAGAAGCCCAGCACGGCGAGGATCACCCCAAGTACCCACACGGGTACGGGAATCGCGACCGCCGCGCACAGCAGGGCGGCCAGCAGACAGGTCAGCGTGAGGAGCCACCTGCGCCCCAGCAGCCGCAGCAGCGGGGTGAGGATCAGCCGGCAGGCGATGGACGCGGCGGCCCGCAGACTGAGCAGGAGACCGACGGCCGTCGGGGAGATGCCGCGGTCCTCGCCGACGACCGGCAGGTACGCGGTGAGGATGTCCGTCGCGGACAGCACCGACATGCTGATCAGCATCCCGGCGGGTACGCCCCGGGTCCGCAGGATGCCGGTCACGGACACCCGATCGCCTTGCCGCGCACGGGACTTGGGGATCGTCTCCCGGTCCTCGATCCGCCACAGCGAGCTGACGGCGACGACCGCCCCCGCGCCCGCGACGAGAAGGGCGAGCGCGCTGGTCCCGGCGAGGTCGTCCCCGCCGATGAGGGCGCCCGCCGCGGCGGGTCCGGCGAGTTGTCCGAGGGAGACGCCGATGGTGAAGTGGCCGAAGTTCCGGTCCTGTTCGTGCGGCGCGGACTGCCGGGCGACGAGCGACTGCGCGCCGATGACGAAGCTGAGGTGCCCGAGCCCCATCACCCCGCTCCACAGAGCCATCGCCCAGAGGGAGTTCGCCGTCCCGCTCAGCGCGCATCCGACCGCGATCAGCACCACTCCGGCGGGGAGCAGCGGCGCACACCGCCCGTGATCCGTACGGCGCCCCAGTGGCACGGCGGCGAAGAGGGGCAGCAGCGCGTACACCCCCGCGATCACACCGACCGCCCGTTCGTCCGCGCCCAGCGCGAGGGCCCGGTAGGAGATGGCGGGCCGGGCCATCGACACCGCCCCCTGGGTGAAGGAGAAGGCGATGACGAGCCTGAGCAGCCAGCCACGGTTCCCGCCGGGCCTCACAGATACCTCCACGGTGGTACGGTACGGGGTTCCCCCTAGGGACCGCCTCAGATGATCCCGAAGAGCATGCCCGACGCGAGGATCACCAGACAGGTGAGGCAGGCCCATTTGACGACGAACCGGGTGTGGTCGCCGAACTCGACCTTCGCCATGCCGACGAGGACGTAGACGGCCGGGACGAGCGGGCTGGACATGTGCAGCGGCTGGCCGACGAGCGATGCGCGGGCGATCTCCAGCGAGGAGACGCCGTGCGCCTGGCCGGCCTCGGCGAGGACGGGCAGGACGCCGAAGTAGAAGCCGTCGTTGGACATGAAGTAGGTGAGCGGGAGGCTCAGCAGGCCGGTGACGAAGGCCATGTGCGGGCCCATGCCGTCGGGGATGTTGTCGACGAGCCAGCGGGCCATGTGGTCGACCATGCCGGTGCCCTTGAGGACGCCGGTGAAGACGGCGGCGGCGAAGACCATGCCGGAGACGTTGAGGACGTTCTCGGCGTGCGCGGCGAGGCGGGCCTTCTGGTCCGGCATGTGCGGGAAGTTGACGGTCAGGGCGAGGGCCGCGCCGAGGAGGAACAGCACCGGGATCGGCAGCCACTCCATGATCATCGCGGTGAGGAGGGCGGCCGTGAGGAGGGCGTTGAACCAGTAGAGCTTGGGGCGGAGGGTGGGGCGGGCGGGGTCGAGGACGCGGAAACCGTCGTCGGCGCCGTCACCGTCGTCGCTGCCCGCGGCACCCGTGGTACCCGTAGACCCTGCGATACCCGTAGTACCTCCGGCGGCGCCTCCGGCCGCCCCCTTGGAGCTCGCGGCATCCGTAGTACCCGTAGTACCGGCCCCTACCAGCACCGTCTCCGACTCCTCGGCCTTCTCCTCCACCAGCGTCTCGCCCAGCGTCAGCACGCCCAGCCGCGCCCGCTCGCGGCGGCCGAGGACATAGGAGAGCGCGATCACGAAGACCAGGCCGACGGCCAGCGCCGGGATCATCGGGACGAAGATGTCGCTCGCGTCGAGCTTCAGCGCCGTCGCCGCACGGGCCGTCGGGCCGCCCCAGGGCAGGGTGTTCATCACGCCGTTGGCCATCGCGGCCACCCCGGTCATCACGACGAGGCTCATCTTCAGCCGCTTGTACAGCGGGTACATCGCCGAGACGGTGATCATGAAGGTCGTGGAGCCGTCGCCGTCGAGCGAGACGACCGCCGCGAGGACCGCCGTACCGACGACGATCCTGAGCGGGTCGGCCTTGCAGAACTTCAGGATGCCTCGGACGACCGGGTCGAAGAGGCCGACGTCGATCATCACTCCGAAGTAGACGATCGCGAACATGAGCATCGCCGCGGTGGGGGCGAGGCCGGTGACGCCGTCGATGACGTAGTCCCCGAGGTGGGCGCCCTTGCCGACGAACACGCAGAACAGCGCGGGGATCAGCACGAGCGCCGCGATCGGCGACATCTTCTTCAACATGATCAGGACGAGAAATGTCGCGATCATCGTGAAGCCGAGGATGGTCAGCATGAGTTGGATACCTAACGTTCGCCCTTGAACATCCCACCGGGGGCTGGCGGTGCGACGACGTTAGGTGGCGCCGCGAAGTCTTAACAAGACGTTGACACGCGAGCAATAAGCGCAAAACTCCTGGTCAGGTAAGGGGCGGGGAGCGGGGGTTCAGCGGACGGGGGCGAGTTCGACGGGGATGCCGTTGAGGACGGCGTTCCCCGACAGGGGGTCCAGCAGCCGGCCGTCGAGGAGCTGGTTGACGTTGACGCCGGGGTCGAGGGCCGCGTGGCTCATACGGGTACCGGGGCGGTCGTGCCCCCAGCCGTGCGGGAGGCTCACGACGCCGCGCCGCACCGAGTCGGTCACCTCGACGGGCGCGGTGACCACTCCCCCGGCGCCCTTCACGCGGACGTGTCCGCCGTCGGTGAGGCCGAGGCGTTCGGCGTCCTCGGGGTGGACGTGCAGGGTGCAGCGGTTCGAACCGCCGGTCAGCGGTGGGACGTTGTGCATCCAGCTGTTGTTGGAGCGCAGGTGACGGCGGCCCACGAGGACCAGCCCGTCGGGGAGTTCGGTCATCGCACGGACAAGTCGCGGGAGATCGGCGGCAATGGGTGCCGGGAACAGCTCGACCTTGCCGCTCTTGGTCTTCAACGGCTGCGGCAGGCGCGGGCGCAGGGGGCCGAGGTCGATGCCGTGCGGGTGGGCGAGGACCTTCTCCAGGGTGATGCCGTCCGGCCGTACGCCGAAGCCGTCGCCGTAGGGGCCGAGGCGGAGCATCATGTCGAGGCGGCGCTCCACGCCGTTCTCTCCGGTGAGTTGAGCGGCGAGTTCCTTCGGGTCGCGGCCGTGGGCCGGGGAGTGCGGCTCCTTCACCGCCTTGCCGAGGGTCTGGCCGATGACCAGGTCGTCCACGGCCGCGGGGTCCGCGCCGTGCATGCCGGTCGCGGCGAGGGTGAGGCGGGCGAGGATCTCGCTCTCGGCCATACGGCCGGGCTCCAGCGGGATCGCCGGGCGGTTGTAACGGACTTGGGCGCGGACGGCGAAGATGTTGAGGGCGAAGTCGTGGTGCGGGCTGCGCGAGGGCGGCGGCGGGGGCAGGACGACGTCGGCGTGCCGGGACGTCTCGTTGAGGTAGGGGTCGACGCTGACCATGAACTCCAGCCCGGACAGCGCCTTGTCGAGCCGGTCGCCGTCCGGCGCGGACAGCACCGGGTTGGCGGCGACGGCGATCAGCGCGCGGATCGGCTCGCCCTCCGCCGTCTCCGTGTCGATCTCCTCGGCCAGCGCGGAGAGCGGCAACTCCCCCTTGGCTTCCGGGTGCCGGCTCACCCGGGAGTGCCAGCGGCCGAGCGCGAACCCGTGGCTGGGGCCCGCCGGGCGCGGTGACTTGTCGGTCGCGGCCTGCGGGAAGAGGGCGCCGCCGACGCGGTCCAGGTTGCCGGTGAGGATGTTGAGGACGTCCACGAGCCAGCTGGCGAGCGTGCCGTACGGGACCGTGCAGCTGCCGATCCGCGCGTACACGGCGGCAGTTGGGGCGGCTGCGAGGTCGCGGGCCAGGGTGCGGATCGTGCCGGCGTCGACGTCGCAGGCGGCGGCCACACTCTCGGGGGTGAACTCGGCGACGGCGGCGCGGAGTTCACCGAGGCCCTGGAGGTGCGGGGTCAACTCCCCGGTGTCCACGAGGTCTTCCTCGAACAGGGTCTGTGCCATCGCCGCGAGGAGCAGGGCGTCGGTGCCGGGTCTGATCGGGACGTGCAGGTCGGCGAGTTTCGCGGTGCGGGTGCGGCGGGGGTCGATGACGGCGAGGGTGCCGCCGCGCGCCTTCAGCGCCTTGAGCCGGCCCGGGAAGTCGGGGGCCGTGCACAGACTGCCGTTGGACTCAAGGGGGTTGGCGCCGATCAGGAGGAGGTGGTCGGTGCGGTCGAAGTCGGGGACGGGGATGGCGTGCGCGTCCCCGAAGAGGAGACCGCTGGAGACGTGCTTCGGCATCTGGTCCACCGTCGAGGCGCTGAAGAAGCTGCGCGTGCCGAGGCCGGCGAGGAGGACGGGCGGGTAGAGGGCGCCGGCGACGGTGTGGACGTTGGGGTTGCCGAGGACCACGCCGACCGAGTTCGCGCCGTACCGCTCGACGACGCCCCGCACGCCGGCGGCGACCGCGCCGAACGCCTCGTCCCAGCTCGCCTCGCGCAGTTCGCCGTCCTTGCGGACGAGGGGGGTGGTGAGCCGGTCGGGGTCCGAGTCGAGGGCCCCGAACGCGGCGCCCTTGGGGCAGATGAAGCCCTTGCTGAACACGTCGTCCCGGTCCCCCCTGGCCCGGGTGACCTCGGTGCCCTCGATGGTGAGGGTCAGTCCGCAGGTGGCCTCGCAGAGGGGGCAGACGCGGAGGGCGGTTCGGGACACGGGTTCTCCCTGGGGGGCGGCGGCATCGACGCGTTTACCCTCCGAGCGTACCGACCGGTAGGTATTACGGGGAGTCCCTTGGGGGCCGTCTTCTAGGGGCTGTCTTCAGTCCAGCACTCTCGCCAGATACGCCCGCAGGAGCTCTCTGGTCTCCTCGATCACCTTCTCGTCGCCCTCCGGGGAGAGGCGGAAGGCCAGGTGGACGAGGGTGTCGGCGGTCTCGACGGCGATCAGGAAAGTGCGGCGGAGGGTGTCGTCGGGGGTGCGGTGGAGGTAGTCCGAGAGGAGTTCGGTGAGGCGGTCGGCGACGCGGGTGTTGGGCTCGGCGTGGCGGGAGCCGACCGGGATCTGGTTGCCGAAGTCGACGAGGGAGAAGCCCGGGGCCGTACGGGTCATCTCCAGGTACTCGTCGAGCACCGCGTCCATCGCCGCCCGCCAGTCGCCGGGGCGGGACTGCTTGAGGCGCTCGGTCACCCGCGTGGAGTACTTCTCAAGGTTGCGCTGGGCCAGCGCGTCGGCCATCTGCCGCTTGTTCCCGAAGAACCGGTACACGGACCCGATGGGCACACCGGCCCGCTGGGCGACGGCCCGCGTGCTGAGGTCGTCGTAGCCGACCTCGTCGAGGAGATCCGCGCACGCGTCGAGAATCCTGGTCAGCCGTTCCGCGCTGCGGCGCTGGACGGGTGCGCGGCGCAGTGATGTCGCTTGGGAGTTCATGACGCCTTTCCGCCGGGGGCCGGCCTGTCCCGCTCCCCGAGTCGGAGCGGTCCACCCGCCCCACTCGGCTCCGCGGGGGTGGTAGAGGCTACCTCCGCGACACCGGGGACGGAGCAGATGTTCCGGGAACCCCGGGGGAACGGGAGAGCTGCGGCGGAGGGTAAGCCGTCGGCCCGCTGCTTCTCCCGTACGTCCCCGGCACCGGCCGGTCTCACCCCACCGCGCACACCCCTCACTCCCTCACCCCGGCCCCCGGCACGCTCCCCGAAGGTGACGGCGACTTCTCCGGCTCCGATGCCGTGATGTCGGCCGTGGTCTCCAGCGCCTTGCCGTCCACCGCCCAGACCGTGCCGTCGTCCGCGTACAGGCGGGCCGTGACGTGGTGGGTGCCGTGGGGGAGGTAGCCGGCGCCGATGCGGTACTGCGGGGTGCGCAGCTCGGCGAGGGCCTTCTCGTCGACGTAGAGGCGCGCGGTCCCGCGGCCCTCCACGGCGCGTGCGGCGCTCCCCTCGGGGGAGAGGGTGAAGTTGCGCAGGGTCAGCCGCACCTCCCAGCTCCCGTCGGAATCCGGCTCCACCTGGAGGCGCACCCAGGGCGCCCCCTTGCTGCCGACCTCCCGGTACCGGCGCCCCGCCTCGTCCGTGTCGTCCAGGAGCTTTCCGACGGGGGCGGTCGACGCCACCCCGTTCTTCCCGTCCTCCCGTTCCGAGCCACCACCGGACCCGCAGCTCGCGAGTCCGGCCAGCAGGACACAGACCGCGAGCGCGGTGAGCAAACCACGCGTCCACGACATGCGGCGAGCCTAGAACAGCGTCCCGGTAGCCGAATCCCCCTGAAGTCTGGTTCTCGACACCCCGTGATCGTCCTCCCAGAGGACTACGGGCACGCAGCCCTTGCGAGCCACCCCGTCGAATCCTACGGTGACACAGAGGATTCGGACGCGAGGGAGCGACGATGGTCACGGACGCACGCAAGGCCGCCGAGGAGCTGACGTACCTCACCGGCTTCGGCAACGAGCACAGCTCGGAGGCGGTGCCCGGGGCTCTCCCCGAGGGCCGCAACTCCCCGCAGCGCGCCCCGCTCGGCCTCTACGCGGAGCAGCTCAGCGGTACGGCGTTCACCGAGCCGCGGGCCCACAACCGGCGTTCGTGGCTGTACCGCGTCCGTCCGTCGGCCGCGCACCCCGCGTTCGTGCGCGTCGACAACGGCGCGATCCGTACGGGCCCGTTCACCGAGACCGTCCCCGACCCCAACCGCCTGCGCTGGAACCCCCTCCCGGAGCCGGCCCCCGGCACCGATCTGATCGCCGGACTGTGGACGGTCGGCGGCAACGGCGACGCCACACAGCGGGCCGGTATGGCCGTGCACCTCTACCACGCGAACGCCTCGATGGACCGCGTCTTCTCCGACGCGGACGGCGAGTTGCTGATCGTGCCGGAGCGCGGAGGTCTCCTGCTGCACACGGAGTTCGGTCAACTCCTCGTGGATCCCGGCCACATGGCGCTGGTCCCGCGCGGTGTGCGGTTCCGCGCCACCCTCCTCGACGGGACGGCCCGCGGGTACGTCTGCGAGAACTACGGCGCCCCCTTCCGGCTCCCCGACCTCGGCCCGATCGGCGCCAACGGCCTCGCGAATCCACGGGACTTCAAGGCGCCGGTCGCCGCGTACGAGGACGTCGAGGGGCCCGTCGAGGTCGTCAACAAGTTCTGCGGGAACCTCTGGAGGGCTACGTACGACCACTCGCCTCTGGACGTCGTCGCGTGGCACGGCAACCTCGTCCCGTACGTGTACGACCTGCGCCGTTTCAACGTCATCGGGACGATCTCGTACGACCATCCCGACCCGTCGATCTTCACGGTCCTGACGTCGCCGTCGGACACGCCGGGGCTGGCCGGCGTCGACTTCGTGGTGTTCGCGCCGCGTTGGCTGGTCGGCGAGGACACGTTCCGGCCGCCGTACTTCCACCGGAACGTGATGAGCGAGTACATGGGGCTGGTCGAGGGGGCGTACGACGCGAAGAGCGCGGGGGAAGGGGGGTTCGTGCCGGGGGGTGGTTCGCTGCACAACATGATGTCCGCGCACGGGCCCGACCGGGAGACGTACGAACGGGCGAGCGCGGCCGAGCTGAAGCCCCAACACCTCGACGACGGGCTGGCGTTCATGTTCGAGACGCGCTGGCCGATCGTCCTCGCGCCGCACGCCGGGGAGCATCTCCAGGAGGGGTACGACGATGTCTGGCGGGGCCTTGAGCGGCACTTCCGGCCCGGTCACCGGCAGTTCAGGCTCGGACAGTGACGTCCTTCGCCCCGGACTCCCTCACCCTCAGCGGCAAACTCCCTCTCTGGTACCAGGTTTCGCAGTCCCTGCGCGCGTCGATCCTCGGCCGCTCGCCCCACGATCCTCTCCGCCTGCCCACGGAGGAGCAGTTGGCGGTCCACTACGGCGTCAGCGTCCTCACCATGCGGCAGGCCCTCAAGGAGTTGGAGACGGAGGGACTGATCACCCGGCACCGCCGCCGGGGCACCTTCATCGAACCGACCGCCCAACGCGGCACGCCGATCCGCCTGTTGGGTTCGGTGGACGCGATCGTCGCGCAGCAGTCGGGCATGCGCACGGAGCTGCTCAGCCACGGCGAGGTCCCCACCCCGCCCGAACTCGCCGAGCACTTCCCTGACGTGCCCCGCCTGACCACGTACCACCGCCTACGCCACGACAGGGAAACCGGCGAACCCACCAACCACGCCCGCAACTGGCTCCGCCCCGAACTGGCCGCCCGCATCACCCCGGACGACCTCCTCACCCACCCCATGACCAAAATCCTCCGCGACATCGCCCACACCGACATCGCCCGCATCACCGACACCGTCGAGGCCCGCCTCGCCGACCCCGAAACCGCCCGCCTCCTCCAAGTCCCCCTCCTCAGCCCGATCCTCCACTACACCGGCCTCACCTACGCCCCCTCGGGCGAAGTCCTGGACGCCGCGATCATCCAGTACCGCGGCGACCGCTTCTCGTTCTCGGTGACGCTGGAGGCGCCGTGAACATCCTTGTGGCCGGCAGGTGGGGGAGTTCGCGCGACGGGGCTGCACCGACCTCGCGGGGGTCGACGTCTCACCGAGGATGATCGACGAAGTGCGCCGCGCTCTCAGCCCGGTGGGCTGCTGTACGTCAGCGACCTGCATCACTCCCCCCCGGGGCGACTCGCGGAGTTGCTCGCCGGGTTCGAGAGTGTCGACGTGCGGACCATGGCCGTCCGCACCATGAACGGCCACCCCGCAGGCGGAGTTCAGCTGCTCGTCCGCGAGGGCGCGGCGACATGACCCTCTATGTCCGCTCTACGCCCCGCGCCGACTCCGTCGTACCATGCCTCGCGTGATGCACGACGACGCTCCGCTGATCGGGGACCTCATGCCATGGGCCGTGGTGGTGCCGCGGGTGGGGCGGGGGTGGCCGGTGGCGGCCGACGAGGCGACGCTGAAGGCGCGTTGGGACGCGCTGATGAAGGCCAAGGGTGCCGAGCGGGAGGCGCTGTTCAAGCCGACGCGGGCTCGGAGCACGCACTCGGCTGTGGCGCAGTTGCCGGGGCAGGCGACGGGGACGGAGCGGCTGGAGGGTGCGTCGGGGCCGTGTCCGGTGCCGGTGCGGGTGTTGGCCGCGCCGTACGACGAGCAGTGGCTCATCCCTGATCACCGGCTGATCGACGTGGCACGGCCGGAGTTGTGGCGGGTGGCGGACGACCGGCAGGTGTTCCTGGTGGAGACGCCGGACGGGCTGCTGGCCGGCGCGCATCTGCCTTTCGTGCGCGGCTCCCGGGTACGTCCGCTGTACCGGCGGCCGGGTGGCCAGGAGCCCAATCTGGCGCCGGGGCTGGTGGAGCATCTCGCGGACCGTCTGGGGGTGACCCCTGGCACCGAGGACGTACTCGCCTGGGTGCTCGCGACCGCTACCCCGGAGCTACGGGTTCCCCTGACCGACGACCCCGAGGTCTGGGCGGAGGGCACCCGCAGAGGGCATCGTCTGCTCTGGCTCCAGCGCCGCAACGGCGACCGGCCGAAGCTGCCCGGCGGCAGCCGCCCGTACGTCCGCGCCCCCCTCCCGGCCCGCCCTCAGGACGTCCGCTACGACCCCGAGGAGCAGACCCTCCACCTCGACGAGGGCAGGATCTCCCCGGTCCCCCAGGCCGCCTGGGACTTCACGCACGGCGAGGTGCGGGTCCTGGAGCAGTGGGTCGCGGCCCGGACGGAGCGGGGCGAGCCGGGCACCCTCGCGGCGATCGGCCCCCGCAGCTGGCCCCAGCCCTGGACCTCCGAGCTGCTGGAGCTGATCACGGTCCTGACGCTCCTGGCCGAGCTGCGGGAGCCCCTGGAGGCCGAGCACCGGATCACGGACCTGGCGGAGGCGGGCGTCCTCCCCGTCCCCCGCGGGTATCAGCACCCGGCGTCGGTCCTGGACCACCAGGAGGAGGGCCCGGCGGGCCAGTTCACCCTGCTCTGACGGATCCCCACAGCTCCCCCCGTAGCCCCTCGGAGGGAGTCCCGTAGTACCCCGGGCACACCTCCCCCTAGTACCCGAGACCCCGTACCCGGGCCTGCGCCCCAGCCCCCGTCACCCCCGTGGGACGAACGAGTCCAGCACCCTCCGCAGCATCTCCTCGAACACCGCCTCCAGGTCGATCGGCCCCGGATCCTCGGTGAACGCGGCGGCCATCAGCGGATACTTCCCGCTCATCACCTGCGCCCCCAGATAGGCCGTCCGCACGGCGTTCTCCTCCTCCGCGGACCACGGCAGCGAGTGCGTCCGCTCGGCCGTGGCCAGTTCGTTCGCCGTGTAGAGCGTGACCACGCCGTTCAGCATCGCGACGAGTTGCAGCTTCATGCCGTATTTCAGGCCGGTCAGCGGTTCGAGGCAGGTCAGGCAGTGTTCGAGGTAGCGCAGGGCGTTGGGGCTGAAGCCGTAGACCGGTGACATCAGGCGCGGCAGCCAAGGGTGGCGGTGCATCAGTGCGCGGGTCTGGTACCCGACCCGGAGCATCTCGGCCCGCCAGTCCGGCCCCGGCTCCCACAGTTCGTGCTCCCCGCTGACCGCGTCCACCATCAGCTCGTACAGATCCTCCTTACGGGGGACGTAGTTGTACAACGACATGGTCCCGCAGCCCAGTTCGGCGGCGATGTGCCGCATGGAGACCGCGTCGAGCCCCTGCGCGTCGGCGATCCGGACGGCCGCCGCCGCGACGTCGGCGCGCGTGTACGCGGGCTTCGGCCCTCGACCGGTCCGCTCGGGGCGGGCCCAGATCACTTCGGGTACGGGCGGACGCCCCACCATCGATCATCACCTCGCCCTCCATGTTAGTTACGTACACCGTACGTAGTGCGCTATGGTCGGGCCATGACTTCTACGTACGCTGTACTTAGTGAAGGTCTGGAGAAGCGGTTCGGCGAGGTCACGGCCGTCCGGGGGCTCGATCTCGCCGTCGCCGAGGGCACCGTCCGCGGCGTCCTCGGCCCGAACGGGGCGGGCAAGACGACGGCCGTACGGCTGCTGACGACCCTGCTGCGCCCCGACGCCGGCTCGGCGCGCGTCGCGGGGCACGACCTCGTGCGGGAGGCCGCGGCCGTGCGCCGGGCCATCGGGGTGACCGGGCAGAACACCTCCGTGGACGGCGATCTCACCGGCCGGCAGAACCTGCGGCTGTTCGCCCGGCTGCACCGCGCCCCCGGCCCGGCGGCGCGCGCCGACGAATTGCTGGAGCGGTTCGGCCTCACCGGGGCGGCGGACCGGCCGGCGTCCACCTACTCGGGCGGCATGCTGCGCCGCCTCGACCTCGCGGCGAGCCTGGTCCGGCGCCCGGTGGTGCTCTTCCTCGACGAGCCGACGACCGGCCTGGACCCGGCCAGCCGGAACGAGATCTGGGACGTCGTAAGGGAGTTGAAGCGGGACGGCACGACCGTGCTGCTCACCACCCAGTACCTGGAGGAGGCCGACCAACTCGCCGACGACATCACGCTGGTGGACCGGGGCCGGGCCGCGCGGACCGGATCGCCGGCCGAACTCAAGGCGCTGGTCGGCACCTACGCGGAGGCCGTCGTCGGCGACCCGGACACGCTGTCGAGGGCCGCCGGAGTGCTCGACCAACTCACCGGTGGCGCACCGGTGTTCGACCACGCGCGCGGCGCGGTCGGCGCCGTCTCCCGCCGCCCCGGCCTCACCCTTCCCGCACTTGTGCGCGAACTCGACGCGGCGGGCGTGCCGTTGGTGGACGCGAGCCTGCGTCCGCCGACTCTCGACGAGGTGTTCTTGCGCCTCACCGAGCCCTCCGGACACCACCCGAGCCACTCCCCCGATCACCTCAAGGAGCCTGTGACATGAGCGCGTTGACCTACGACGGGACGGCGATGCTGGGCCGTCAGCTGCTGCGGGTGCGCAACAACCCGGCGCTGGCGATCCTGACCCAGACGATGCCGATCACGATGCTGCTGTTCTTCGGCTACGTCTTCGGCAGCGCGCTCGCGATGCCGGGCGAGCGGTACCGGTCGGTCCTGGTCGGCGGGTTGCTGGTGGCGACCGCCGCGAACGGGCTCATGACCGGGATGTTCCAGTCGGCGCAGGACGTCCACCGGGGCGTGACGGACCGGCTGCGGACCCTGCCGGTGAGCCGGGCGGCGGTGCCGCTCGGGCAGGCGGTGGCCGACCTGGTCGTCACGGCCGTCGGGACCGTGCCGTTCCTGCTGGTGGCGCTCGCGATCGGCTGGCGGGTCGAGGGCTCGGTGCCCGCCGCCGTCCTCGCCTTCGCGCTGCTCCTGCTGTTCCGGTTCGCCTGCACCTGGGCCGGTGTCTACCTGGGGCTGCTGTCGCGCAGCGAGGAGGCGGCGGGCCAACTGGGCAGCGCCACCTTCATGTTGCCGCTGCTGTCCAACGCGTACATCCCGGTCGACAACCTGCCGGGCTGGCTGCGGACGGTCGCGGAGTGGAACCCGATCAGCGCGGTGACGACGGCGCTG
>DATCQX010000557.1:0-7650 GCA_036569285.1 Streptomyces sp. | reverse complement strand
GCCCTGGCTGGCCGACCACCCCGCCGTACCGGCCGCCGCCCTCGCCGACGTCGTCGTGCGGGCCGGCGACGAGGCCGGGTACGACACCCTCGTCAGCCTCGACGCCGTCACCCCCCTCGTCGTCCCGCCCGGCACGGACGTCCACCTCCGCGTCGTCCTGACCGCACGCGGCGAGGACGGCACCGGCCGGATCACCGTCCACGCGCGCCCCGACGGCGGCACCGACTGGACCTGCCACGCCACCGCCGTCCTCGCCACCCGCCACGAGACGCCGCCCGCGCCGCCCGGCGGCCCCGAGGCGGGGGAGGAGCTGGAGATCCCCGCCGACGGCGCCCTGCGCTCCCTGCGGCTCGACGGCGACACCGCCCACGCGCACCTCGCGCTGCCCCCGGCCCACGTCCGCGACGCCCCCCGCTACGGCCTGCACCCCGCGCTCCTCGACGGCGCCCTCACGGCGGCGCGGCTCGCCGGACTCGCTCCGGCCGACAGCGTCGCCGTCGGCTGGAGCGAGGTGCGCCTGCACGCCGCCGGGGCGAGCGAGGCGCGGCTGACCGCCCGCAAGGACGACTCCGGGCTGCGGCTGAACCTCACCGACGCGTCCGGCGTGCCCCTCTTCGACGCGGTCGTCAACCGCTTCGGCGACGCGTCCGCCGCGCGCCGGGCCGAGGCCGCACTGCGCGACGACCCGCTGTACAGCGTCGAGTGGACGACCGTCACGGGCGGCACCGACGAGGTCGAATGGGCCGCGCTGGAAGGCGTGGCGGGGCTCGCCGGGGTGCCGGAGGAGACGGGGACGGTGGTGTGGCGGCTGCCCGCCCACGCGACCGGCCCCGACGACACCCACGCGGTCCACGAAGCCGTCCACACCGCCCTCGCCCTCCTCCAGGCGTTCCTCACCGACGACCGCCTCACCGGCACCCGCCTCGCCATCGCCACCCGGCACGCCGTGGCCGTCGGCGCCGCCGACCACCCCGTCGACCCCGCCGCCGCGGCCGTCTGGGGCCTCGTCCGCTCCGCCCAGTCCGAACACCCCGGGCGCGTCCTGCTGATCGACGGCGACGACATCGGCCGCGCCCTCGCGAGCGGCGAGCCGCAGACCGTCGTCCGCGACGGCACCGTCTGGGCCCCCCGTCTGGCGGCCGTCCCCGCGCCCGCGCTCGCCCCCCTGCCCGAGGGGTTCTGGCGGCTGCTGGACGACGGGCGGGGCCGCGTCGACTCGGTGGCCCCCCGGGCCGTCGAGCAGGAGACGGCGCTCGCCCCCGGCGAGATCCGCGTCTGCGTGCGCGCGGCCGGTGTGAACTTCCGGGACGTCCTCACCGTCCTCGGCATGTACCCCGGCGAGCCGCTGCCGCTCGGCATGGAGGCGGCCGGTGTGGTGACCGAACTCGGGCCCGGCGTCACGGAGTTCGCCGTCGGCGACCGGGTGACGGGCCTGTCCACCGGCACCTTCGCGCCCGAGACCGTCGCCGACCACCGCACCTGGACGCGCTTCCCGGACCACTGGACGTTCGCACAGGCCGCGTCCGTCCCGGTCACCTTCCTCACCGCCTGGTACGGCCTGTTCGACCTCGGTGAGCTGAAGCCCGGCGACAAGGTGCTCATCCACTCGGCGGCCGGCGGCGTCGGCATGGCGGCCGTGCAGCTCGCCCAGCACCTCGGCGCCGAGGTGTACGCCACCGCGAGCCCCGGCAAGCAGCACGTCCTGCCGCTCGACGCGGACCACATCGGCTCGTCCCGCGACACCGAGTTCGAGGCGCGCTTCCCCCAGGTCGACGTCGTCCTCAACTCCCTCGCCGGGGAGTTCACCGACGCGTCCTTCCGGCTCCTCGCGCCCGGCGGACGGTTCGTCGAGATGGGCAAGACGGACCTGCGGGAACCCGAGGACATCACCTACCGCGCGTTCGACCTCGTGGAGGCCGGGCCCGAGCGGATGCGGGAGATGTTCGCGGAACTGGCCGCGCTGTTCGAGACCGGCGCCCTCCAGCCGCTCCCCGTCACCTGCTGGGACGTCCGCCGCGCCCCCGAGGCCATGCGGCACATGAGCCAGGCCCGCCACATCGGCAAGGTCGTCCTCACCGTCCCGCGCCCCCTCGACCCCGAGGGCACGGTCCTGATCACCGGCGGCACGGGCGGAGTCGGCCGGGCCGTCGCCGAACACCTCGTCGCCGCGCACGGCGTCCGACGCCTCCTGCTGACCTCCCGGCGCGGCCCCGACGCCCCCGGCGCCGACGAACTGCGCGACCTGGACGCGGAGGTGACCGTCGTCGCCTGCGACGCGGGAGACCCGGAACAGGTACGGGAGCTGGTCGCCTCGGTGCCCGACCTGACGGCCGTGATCCACGCGGCGGGTGTCGTGGACGACGGACTCGTCACCGACCTGACCCCGCAGCGCCTCGACGCGGTCCTCGCCCCCAAGGCGGACGCGGCCCGCCTCCTCCACGAACTGACGCTCCGTCACGACCTGGCCGCCTTCGTGCTGTTCTCGTCGGCGGCCGGGGTCCTCGGGGCGCCGGGGCAGGCCAACTACGCCGCCGCGAACGCCGTGCTGGACACCCTCGCCGCCGAGCGGGGGCGGGCCGGGCTGCCGGGCACCGCGATGGCGTGGGGGCTGTGGGCCGGCACCGGGATGGGCGCCGAACTCTCGGAACAGGACCTGCTGAGGCTCGCCCGCGGGGGCGTCGTCCCGCTCACACCCGAGCGCGGGCTCGCCCTCTTCGACACCGCCCTGCGCTCCGCCGTGCCCGCCGTCACGCCGCTCGCCCTCGACACCGGGCGCCTCGAAGCCGCCGGCGACGCGCTCGCGCCGCTGCTGCGGGGGCTCGTGCGGCGCACCGTGCGCAGACAGGCCGGAGGCGCGAAGGAGGCGGCCGGCGGGGCGTGGCTGGAGGAGATCAAGGCCGCCACGCCCGCCGACCGGCAGCGCAAGGTCCTCGACATGGTCGTGTCGCTGCTCGCCCGGGTCCTCGGACACGCGGACGCCCGCCGCATCCGCCCCGGGCAGCCCTTCACCGAACTGGGGCTGGACTCCCTCACCGGCGTCGAACTGCGCAACCAGCTCGCCGCCGCCACCCGCCTCAGACTCCCCGCGACCCTCGTCTTCGACCACCCCACCCCCCAGGCCATCGCCGACCAGCTCCTCACCGACCTGTTCGGCGCGGACGCGGTGACCCCCGGCCCGGCGCAGCCGCGCGACCCCGCCGGGCCGCTGAGAGAAGGGATAGCCCGGCTCCAGGAACAGCTCACCCAGGTGGACCCCGACGACGAGGCGTTCGCGGACGTCGAACCCGCGCTGCGGCAACTCCTGGCCGCGTGGACCGCCGCCCGCACCGGCGACGCGACCCACACGGACGTCAGCGAAGCCAGCGCGGAGGACCTGTTCGCCCTGCTGGACAACGAACTCGGCACCGCCTGACCCCCCACGCACGGTGCATTTAGGAGAGCCCCCGACCATGACCACCGAAGAGCAGTACCTCGACTACCTCAAGCGGGCCACCGTCGACCTCCGCGACACCCGCAAGGAACTGCGCCGGCTCCAGGACCGCGACCACGAACCCGTCGCGATCGTCGGCGCGGCCTGCCGGTTCCCCGGCGGGGTCGGCTCTCCGGAGGACCTGTGGCGGCTCGTGGACAGCGACGGCGAAACCCTCGGCCCGTTCCCCGAGAACCGGGGCTGGGACCTGGAACAGCTCTTCGACCCGAGCCCCGACAACCCCATCAGGTGCGCCACCGACCGGGCCAACTTCCTGTACGACGCGCCCGCCTTCGACGCCGGGCTGTTCGGGATCTCACCGCGCGAGGCGCTCGCCATGGAGCCGCAGCAGCGCCTCGCGCTGGAGGTGGCCTGGGAGGCGTTCGAGCGGGCGGGGATCGACCCGACGTCCCTGCGCGGCAGCGACACGGGGGTCTGGATCGGGGCGATCAGCCAGAAGTACGGGCACGCGCAGAAGGCCGCCACCCTGGTCGGCAACCTGATGACCGGGACGACCAACAGCGTCCTGTCCGGGCGCATCTCCTACACCTTCGGCCTCGAAGGCCCGACCGTCAGCCTCGACACCGCCTGCTCCTCCTCCCTGGTCGCCCTGCACCAGGCCGTGCAGGCGCTGCGCGCGGGGGAGTGCTCGCTGGCGCTCGCGGGCGGGGTGACCGTGCTCAGCGGACCCGAGCTGTTCGTGGAGTTCTCCGCCGTGCGCGGACTCTCCCCCGACGGCCGCTGCCGGGCCTTCTCCGACGACGCCACCGGGGTCGGCTGGTCCGAGGGCGTCGGGCTCCTCCTCGTCGAACGGCTCTCCGACGCGCTCGCCGCCGGGCACCCCGTCCTCGCCGTCATCCGGGGGACGGCCGTCAATTCCGACGGCGCCTCCAACGGGCTCACCGCCCCCAACGGCCCCGCCCAGCAGCGCGTCATCCGCGCCGCCCTCACCAACGCCCGCCTCGGCCCCGCCGACGTCGACGCCGTCGAGGCCCACGGCACCGGCACGCCCCTCGGCGACCCCATCGAGGCGGAGGCGCTGCTCGCCGCGTACGGACAAGACCGCGAGGAGCCGCTGTACGTCGGGTCGGTCAAGTCCAACATCGGGCACACCCAGGGCGCTGCGGGCGCGGCCGGCGTCATCAAGATGATGATGGCCCTGCGCCACGGGCGCCTCCCGCGCACCCTGCACGTCAGCGCGCCGACGAGCCACGTCGACTGGTCCGCCGGAGCGGTCGAGGTCCTCACCGAGCCCGTCCCCTGGCCCGAGAGCGACCGGCCGCGCCGCGCGGGCATCTCGGCGTTCGGCCTCAGCGGCACCAACGCCCACCTGATCCTGGAAGAGGCACCGAAGGACGCGGCCCAGCCCGCCCCGGAGGAACGGCCGACCGCCCCCCGCACCACCGCCTGGCCCCTCTCCGCCACCACCCCCGCAGGCCTGCGCGCCCAAGCCCTGCGCGTCCACGACCACCTGGCCGCCGCCCCCGCGGGAGACCCGGCCTCCGTCGCCAGGGCCCTCGCCACCACCCGCGCCCACCTCGACACCCGCGCGGTCGTCATCGGCACCGACCACGACACCCTCCTCACCGCGCTCAAGACCCTCGCCGAGGGCGAGACCGCCCCCGGGGTCGTGGCCGGCACCGAACTCATCTCCGGCCCCCTCACGGCCGTCCTCTTCGGCGGCCAGGGCAGCCAGCGCCTGCGCATGGGCGCCGAGTTGCACGACCGGTTCCCCGTGTTCGCCGAGACCTTCGACGAGGTCTGCACCGCGCTGGAGGCCGAACTCGGCCACTCCGTGCGGGACGTCGTCCTCGGCGACGACGCCGAACGCCTCGCCGACACCGGGTTCGCGCAGCCCGCCCTGTTCGCCCTCGAAGCCGCCCTCCACGCCCTGGTCACCGACCTCGGCGTGAGCGTGGACGCGGTCGCCGGGCACTCCATCGGCGAACTGACCGCCGCCTACGTCGCGGGCGTCTGGACACTGCCGGACGCCTGCAAGGTCGTCGCGGCCCGCGCCCGCCTGATGAGCGACCTCCCGCGCGGCGGCGCCATGGCCGCCCTCGGCACCGACCGGGAGGGCGCCGGGAAACTCGCAGCGGACCAGCCCGGCGTGGAGATCGCCGCCGTCAACAGCCCGCAGGCGACGGTGGTGTCAGGCGACGCCGACCAGGTCGAGACCGTCCGGCAGCGGGCCGTGGACGCCGGGCTCAGGGCGACCGCGCTGCGCGTCTCGCACGCCTTCCACAGCGCCCACATGGACGGCATGCTCGACGCCTACCGCACAGTCCTGGAGTCGGTCGACTTCACCGAGCCCCGCCTCACGGCCGTCTCCACCCTCACCGGCCGCCCCGTCGAACCCGGCCAGTGGACCGACCCCGGCTACTGGACCGAACAGGTCCGCCGCCCCGTCCTGTTCGCCGACGCCGTCCGCGCCCTGGAGGAACAGGGCACGACCGCCTACCTCGAACTCGGCGCCGACGCCTCCCTCGCCACCCACGCGAGCCTCACCGTCACCGACACGCACGCCCTCGTCACCTCCGCCCTCGGCCCGGTCCGCCAGGGCCGCCCCGCCCAGGACGAGGCGACCGCCCTCCTGTCGGCCGCCGCCCGCCTGTACGGCCACGGCGTGCCCGTCGCCTGGGAGCGCGCCGCCGACCCGGCGCCCGCCGCCCCCGGCCTGCCGACGTACGCCTTCCAGCGCGAGGAGTACTGGCTCGCCGACCCGATCCCGCCGGGCGGCTCGGCCTGGTGCTACGAGGAACGCTGGGAGCCCCTCGACGCGGGCGGCGAGCCGAGGCGTCCGCTGCTGGTCGTCCCGGAAGGCCACGAGGACCACCCCTGGGCCCGTGCCCTCGCGGAAACCCTCCCCACGGTCACCGTCACCCCCGATGCCCCCGACCTCACCGGCCACGACACCGGCGACGGCGTCCTCTCCCTCCTCGCCCTCGCCGACACCCCGGCCGACCCGCGGCAGCCCACCCTCACCCCCGGCCTGACGGGCACCCTCGCCCTCCTGCAGGCCGGAGTCCGCGTGTGGTGCGCCACCCAAGGCGCGGTCGCCGTCGACGGCGAACCCGCCGACGCCCTCCTCCAGACCCCCGTCTGGGCCCTCGGCCGCGTCGCCGCCCTCGAACTCCCCACCCTCTGGGGCGGAGTGATCGACCTCCCCGCCGACCCCACCCCCGAAGCGGTCACCGCCGTCCTCGCCGCACACGGCACCGAGGACCAGATCGCCGTACGCGGAGCCACCGCCCACGGCCGCCGCCTCGCCCCCTCCACCGCCTCCGCACCGGACCAGCGGCCCTGGCAGCCACGCGGCACCGTCCTCGTCACCGGCGGCACCGGCGGCCTCGGCACCCACCTCGCGCACTGGCTCACCGAGAACGGCGCCGACGACGTCGTCCTCCTCTCCCGCCGGGGCCCCGACGCCCCCGGCGCCGTCGAACTCGCCGGGGTCACCGTCCTGGCCTGCGACGTCTCCGACAAGGAGCAGCTCGCCGCCGTCATCGCGGCGCACCCGCCGACGGCGATCGTGCACGCGGCGGGCGTCCTGGACGACGGGATGCTGGCCGGCCTGACCCCGCAGCGGTTCGCGACGGTCCTCGCGCCCAAGGCCGACGCCGCCCTGCACCTGCACGAACTCACCCGCGACCTCGACCTCGACGCGTTCGTCCTGTTCTCCTCCTCGGCCGCCACCCTCGGCTCACCCGGCCAGGGCAACTACGCCGCCGCCAACGCCGTCCTCGACGCCCTCGCCCGGCACCGGCACACCCTCGGCCTGCCCGCCACCTCCCTGGCCTGGGGCCCCTGGGGAGGCGCCGGGATGGCCGCCGCCGACGGCGTCGCCGACCAGTGGGACCAGCGGCCCGGACTGCACCTGATGCGCCCGCGCACCGCGCTCGGCGTCCTCGGCCGCGCCGTCGGCTCGGGCGAACCCGCGCTGACCGTCGCGTCCATCGCATGGGACCGCTTCCTGCCGCTGTACACGGCCGCCAGGCCCAGCACCTACTTCGACCTGATCCCCCGCCCCGCGGCCGTCGGCGCGCTCGTGGCGCCGACGCCGTCCCCCCAGGCCCAGTCCAGGCTCGCCCGCACGGTCGCGGAACTCCCCGAGAGCGACCGCGAGGGCTTCCTGCTGCGGCTCGTCTCCGACCAGGTCGCCGCCGTCCTCGGCCACGCCG
>DATCQX010000556.1:0-2862 GCA_036569285.1 Streptomyces sp. | reverse complement strand
GACCTTGCTGATCAGCCGGCCGGCCGGAATCGTGCCGTCCGCCACCAGTTCCACCGCCTTCTCGAAGTCGGAACGGTCGTACAACCGGGCCCCGACGAGGGTGAGTTCACGCCAGAAGAAACGGTGCAGGTTCACCTCGCGCGGGCGGGGGTGGATGGCGACCAGGCACAGACGGCCCCGCACACCCAGCACGTCCACCGCGGTGTCCACGCCCGCCGCCGCACCGGAGACCTCGAAGGCGACGTCCGCACCCGCGTCCCCGGTCCAGTCCCGCACCAGTTCCGGCACGTCGTCGGCGGCCGGGTCCCACGCCGTCAGCCCCAACTCCGCGGCCAACAGCCGCCGGTGGGCGCTGAGTTCCACCACCCGGACGTCGGCTCCGGCGGCCTGCGCCACCAGCGCGATGAGGACGCCGACCGGGCCGCCGCCGACCACCACGATCCTCTCGCCCTCGCGTACTCCGGCCCGGCCCACGTCGTGCACGGCGACCGCCGTCGGCTCGACAAGCGCGGCCCGGTCCAGGGGGATCGAGTCGGACAGCCGGACGAGCGTGGCGGCGGGCACGGTCCAGCGCTGCTGCATCGCGCCGGGCGAGTCGATGCCGATGAAGTCGAGGTGCTGACAGATGTGCTGGTGACCCGCGCGGCAGGCCGGGCAGGTGTCGTCCCAGCGCAGCGGCATCACGGTGACCGCGTCCCCGGGCCGCCAGCCCTCGACGTCCCGGCCGACGCGCACGACCCGGCCGGACATCTCGTGCCCGAGGACGGCGGGCGCGGCGACCCGGGCGTCCATGTCACCGTGGAAGATGTGCAGGTCGGTGCCGCAGATCCCGACGTAGGCGGGGGCCAGTTCCACCTCGCCGGGGCCGGGCGGCCCGGTGAGCGCGGGAGCCGTGTCGAGGGTGCGGGCGGACGTGTAGCGGACGGCGAGTGTCATCTGTGGTCAGGGTCCCTTCAGGTCAGGCGGCGTGGGTGGCGCCGTCGCCGTCCTCCGGCGCGGGGAGGCGGTAGAACGTGCTCGCCGTACCGGCGAGGAAGGCGTGGACGTCGCCGTCGCTCCAGCCGGTGAGCAGCTGGTCCACGGTGTCGGCCCACCGGTTCCAGCCGCCCGCGAGGTTGGCGACCGGCCAGTCCGAGCCGAACATCAGCCGCTCGGGCCCGAAGGCGGAGACGAGGACGTCCCAGACGGGGCGGATGTCGGCGGTGGTCCAGTGGGTGTGGTCGGCCTCGGTGATCAGCCCGGAGACCTTGCAGACCACGTGCGGGTGCGCGGCCAGCCGCCGGATCCCGACTTCCCAGTCCGCGATGTCCTTCCGGGCTATGTCGGGCTTGCCGGCGTGGTCGAGGACCTGGGGCAGGTCGGGGAAGCGTTCCGCGAGCCGGATCGCCTGGTCGAGCTGGTGGGCGCGTACCAGCACGTCGTAGCCCAGTCCGCGCTCCCGCGCCGCCCGTAACCCGCGTTCCACGTCGGGGCGTTGGAGCCAGTTCGGGTCGGTCTCGCTCTGGACGAGGTGGCGCAGGGAGCGCAGGTACTCGCCGCCCGGCCCGGCTCGCAGGTGGTCGAGTACGTCACCGATCTCCGGGGCCGTGAGGTCCGCCCAGCCGACCACGGCCTGGATCAGGGGCTCTTGCTCGGCGAGCGCGAGCAGGTCCTCGGTCTCGGCGACTTCCGCGACGCACTGGACGGCCACCGTGCCGCGCAGCCGCCGGTCCGCGACGGGGTGGGTGGCGGTGGAGCGCAGGTCGTCGGGGGTGAAGGTGCGGCGGATCGCTGCCACTTCGGGGTCGTCGAGCCAGGGTTGCGGGCGTTGGGCCAGGTCCCACAGGTGGTGGTGGGCGTCGACCAGCGGGACGGCGGGCGTCACCGCTGCTCCGCTGGTGGGCTCAGGTGCCAGACCTCGGGGAGTTCGCTCCACTGGCGGCCCTCGCCCCGGTCGGGGAAGGGTTCCTGGCACGGGTCGGTGAGCTTCCACCAGCGCTGGGTCTCGGGGTCGGCCTCGATGGACGCCATGTCGGCCTCGAAGTCCTCGCCGTGGTACTCCATGTAGGCGAACAGCACGTCGCCGTGGAGGTAGATGCTGTAGTTGCGGATGTTCGCCCGGTGCAGGGCGGCTTCGACGCCGGGCCAGACGGCGGAGTGGAGCGCGAGGTACTCCTCGCGGTGTTCGGGGCGGAGCCTGATGGTCTGGGCGATGCGCTTCATGCCGATTCCCCTGTCGTGTCACGGGAGTTGGGCGCGTCGAACGGCGTGCGGTAGCTGGGCGTGCGGGTGCGCATCCCCAGCCGCAGGGTGAGCCGGATACGCGTGGAGGCGGGCAGACGGACCGTCAGATAGGGGCCGCCGCAGGGGACTTCGGCCTCGGAGACCACCGGCTCGGTGTGGCCGTAGTCGTACATGTCGCCGATCCAGCCGTCGTCCGTACAGGCCGTGTACCGGACGGCCGTGATGGTGTGCTCGGCGAAGGCGCCCGCCTGGACGATGACCGTGCGGTCGGTCTCGGGGGCGAGGTTGACGAGTTCGACGGTGGTCGCCTCGGGGTCGATGGAGGTGACGAGTGCGGCGACGTCGGCGGGCAGCCCGGCCCGGCGGGCGTCCGCGTCGTGGTAGCGCAGCCGGGCCTGCTGGAGACCGCCCTGGTACAGCACC
The DNA here is from genome assembly GCA_036569285.1 of Streptomyces sp. GTDB lineage: Bacteria > Actinomycetota > Actinomycetes > Streptomycetales > Streptomycetaceae > Streptomyces. The sequence goes on along the minus strand of DATCQX010000556.1, from coordinate 216 downwards.
TGCGGGCCGCCCCAGGTCAGTTGCACCAGGGCTTCGGTGACCACGGGGTTGCACAACTGCCAGACGTGGATGTCGGCCTCGGGGACGTCGAGGTCGCGGTAGCGGTCGATGCGCCGCAGCCGGTGACGGACCTGGGCCTGCGCCATGGCGAGGATGCGCTCCGGGTAGTCGGGGTCGTCCCCGGCGAGGAAGGCGAACCACGCCTTCTCGTGCCCG
>DATCQX010000555.1:0-2303 GCA_036569285.1 Streptomyces sp. | reverse complement strand
GATGTTGCGGGGGTGGTCGCAGACCGCGCGGGACGAGGAGTGGGAGAAGATCACCGGCGCGGACGACGTGTCGAGGGCCGCCCTCATCGTCGTCGGCGCGACGTGGGAGAGGTCGACGAGCATGCCGAGCCGGTTCATCTCCCGGACGACCTCGCGGCCGAACGCGGAGAGCCCGCCGACGTTCGGGACGTCCGTCGCGGAGTCGGCCCACGGGATGTTGTCGTTGTGGGTGAGGGTCATGTAGCGGACGCCGAGGGCGTACAGCCCGCGCAGCGTCCCGAGGGAACAGCCGATGGAGTGACCGCCCTCGGCCCCCATCAGCGACGCGATCCGCCCCTCCGCACGCGCCGCCTCCATGTCGGCCGCAGTGAACGCGGCCCGCAGTTCAGAGGGGTACCGCTCGATCAGCCGCCGCACACAGTCGATCTGCTCCAACGTCGCCGGCACGGCGTCCGGCAGATCGGACCGCACATAAACGGACCAGTACTGCGCCCCCACCCCGCCCTCCCGCAACCTGGGCAGGTCGGTGTGCAGATGCCCGTCCTGCCGCACGGAGATGTCCCGCGCACCGAGGTCGTACCGCACCTGCTCCCGCAGGGCCCAGGGAAGGTCGTTGTGCCCGTCGACGACGGGGAACTCGGCGAGGAGTTCCCTGATCTGCTCGGCCCCGCTCACTTGCCGAACCCGAACGACCCCTTGGCCCCCTCGACCTTGGCCCGCAGCCGCTTGCCCTTCTCCGTGGCCTGGTCGTTCAGGTCCTGCTGGAAGTCCTTCATCCGCGAGAGGAGTTCCTCGTCGTGCGAGGCGAGGATCCGCGCGGCGAGGAGGCCCGCGTTGCGGGCGCCGCCGACGGAGACCGTCGCCACGGGGACGCCCGCCGGCATCTGGACGATCGACAGGAGGGAGTCCATGCCGTCCAGGTACTTCAGGGGGACCGGCACGCCGATGACCGGCAGTGGCGTGACGGACGCGAGCATCCCGGGGAGGTGGGCCGCTCCCCCGGCGCCCGCGATGATCACCTTCAGGCCCCGCTCCGCCGCCCGCTCCCCGTACGCGATCATCTCGTGCGGCATGCGGTGCGCGGAGACGACGTCCACCTCGTACGCGACCTCGAACTCGTCGAGGGCCTGCGCCGCCGCTTCCATGACGGGCCAGTCGGAATCGGATCCCATGACGATGCCTACGACGGGGCTCATTCGGTGATCGTGCCTCTCAGGTAGCCGGCCGCGTGGTGGGCGCGGTCGAGGGTGTCGGCGAGGTCGGTGCCGTAGGTGTTGACGTGGCCCACCTTGCGGCCGGGCTTCACGTCCTTGCCGTACATGTGGATCTTGAGCTGGGGGTCGCGGGCCATGCAGTGCAGGTACGCGGAGTACATGTCGGGGTAGTCGCCGCCGAGGACGTTGACCATGACGGTCCAGGGGGCGCGGGGGCGCGGATCGCCGAGGGGGAGGTCCAGGACCGCGCGGACGTGGTTGGCGAACTGGGACGTCATCGCGCCGTCCTGCGTCCAGTGCCCGGAGTTGTGGGGGCGCATCGCGAGTTCGTTGACGAGGATGCGGCCGTCGCGGGTCTCGAAGAGTTCGACGGCGAGGTGGCCGACGACGCCGAGTTCCTTGGCGATCGTCAGGGCCATCTCCTCGGCCTTCAGCGCCAGCTCGTCATCGAGGTCGGGGGCGGGTGCGATGACCGTGTCACAGACGCCGTTGACCTGCCGGGACTCGACGACGGGGTAGGCGACGGCCTGACCGTGCGGGGAGCGGACGACGTTGGCGGCCAGCTCGCGGACGTAGTCGACCTTCTCCTCCGCGAGGACGGGGACGCCGGCGCGGAACGGGTCGTCCGCGTCCTCGGGGCCGTCCACGACCCAGACGCCCTTGCCGTCGTAGCCGCCCCGGACCGTCTTGAGGACGACGGGAAAGCCGTCCCCCTCGGCCGCGAACGCGGCGACGTCCGCCGGGTCGGTCACGATGCGGTGCCTCGGGCAGGGGACGCCGATCGCCGTGAGTTTCGTCCGCATCACGCCCTTGTCCTGGGCGTGCACGAGGGCGTCCGGGCCGGGGCGGACGGGGATGCCGTCGGCCTCCAGGGCGCGGAGGTGCTCCGTGGGCACGTGTTCGTGGTCGAACGTGATCACGTCGCAGCCCCTCGCGAAGGCGCGCAGCGTGTCCAGGTCGCGGTAGTCGCCGATGACGACGTCGCTCACCACCTGGGCCGCGGAGTCCTGAGGGGTGTCACTGAGAAGCTTGAACCTGATGCCCAACGGGATGCCCGCTTCGTGCGTCATACGCGCGAGCTGGCCACCG
>DATCQX010000554.1:0-15335 GCA_036569285.1 Streptomyces sp. | reverse complement strand
GTTCGACCCAGCCGTCCCCCGGCCCGACCAGGACCGCCTCCTCTCCGGCACCCACCACTCCCCGCACTCCGTCCTCGGCGCCCACCCCACCCCCACCGGCGAGACCGCGGTCCGTGTCTTCCGCCCCTACGCCCGTGCGGTCACCGCCGTCACGGCGGACGGCATGCGGCACCCGCTGAAGGACGACGGCAACGGCTTCTTCTCGGTACTCCTGCCGAGCGCAGCGCCCCCGCCCGCGACCACCGCCTACCGCCTCTGCGTCGAGTACGACGGCACCACGCACGACACCGACGACGCGTACCGTTTCCTGCCGACCCTCGGTGAACTGGACCTGCACCTGATCGGCGAGGGCCGTCACGAGCAGCTCTGGACGGCGCTCGGCGCGCACCCGGCGACCCACGACAACGTCACCGGCACGCGTTTCGCGGTCTGGGCGCCGAACGCGCGGGGCGTCCGCGTCGCCGGCACCTTCAACTTCTGGGACGGCACCGGCTTCCCGATGCGCTCCCTGGGCTCCACCGGCGTCTGGGAGCTCTTCGTCCCCGGCATCGGCGAGGGCGAGTTGTACAAGTTCGAGATCACCCGCCCGGACGGTTCGACGACCCTGCGCGCCGACCCGATGGCCCGCCGCACCCAGACCCCGCCGGAGACGGCGTCGATCGTCACGGCCTCCCACTACGCGTGGGGCGACGCGGACTGGATGGCGCACCGCGCCGACACCGCCGTCCACGAGGCCCCGTTCTCGGTGTACGAGATCCACCTCGCGTCCTGGCGACCGGGACTGACGTACCGTCAACTCGCGGACCAGCTCCCGGCGTACGTGCGCGACCTCGGCTTCACGCACGTCGAGTTCCTCCCGGTCGCCGAGCACCCCTTCGGGGGTTCCTGGGGCTACCAGGTCACCGGCTTCTACGCGCCGACGGCCCGCCTCGGCTCCCCGGACGACTTCCGGTACCTGATCGACGCCCTGCACCGCGCCGGGATCGGCGTCCTCATGGACTGGGTGCCGGCCCATTTCCCGCGCGACGACTGGGCGTTGGCCGAGTTCGACGGACGTCCGCTGTACGAGCACGAGGACCCGCAGCGGGCCGCGCATCCCGACTGGGGGACGCTGGAGTTCGACTACGGACGCCGGGAGGTGCGCAACTTCCTTGTGGCGAACGCCGTTTACTGGTGCGAGGAGTTCCACATCGACGGGCTGCGCGTGGACGCCGTCGCCTCGATGCTGTACCTCGACTACTCGCGGGAGGCGGGCCAGTGGTCGCCGAACATGTACGGCGGCCGGGAGAACCTGGACGCGGTGGCGTTCCTCCAGGAGATGAACGCGACGGTGTACCGGCGCTGTCCGGGCGTCGTGACGGTCGCCGAGGAGTCCACGGCGTGGGACGGCGTGACGCGCCCGACGGACTCGGGGGGTCTCGGTTTCGGCCTGAAGTGGAACATGGGCTGGATGCACGACTCGCTGGGCTACATGGCGCACGACCCTGTCCACCGCTCCTACCACCACGGTGAGATGACGTTCTCGATGGTCTACGCGTACAGCGAGAACTACGTGTTGCCGATCTCGCACGACGAAGTCGTCCACGGCAAACGCTCGTTGGTGTCGAAGATGCCGGGCGACTGGTGGCAGCAGCGCGCCAACCTCCGCGCCTACCTCGCCTTCATGTGGGCCCACCCCGGCAAGCAACTCCTGTTCATGGGGCAGGAGTTCGCCCAGGGCGCGGAGTGGTCGGAAGCGAGCGGCCCCGACTGGTGGCTCCTGGACCCGGCGTACGGGGCGGAGGCGGACCACCGGGGCATCCGCGACCTCGTCCGTGACCTGAACACGGCCTACCGCGCCCACCCCGCCCTCTGGCAGCGCGACACCACCCCCGACGGCTTCGAGTGGATCACCGGCGACGCCGCCGACGACAACGTCTTCGCCTTCCTGCGCAAGTCCGCCGACGGCACCCCCCTCCTCGCGATCGCCCACCTCTCCCCCACGGTCCGCCACAACTACCGCCTGGGCGTCCCCCCTTCCATCCCGGCCTGGCGCGAACTCCTCAACACCGACGCGACCCCGTACGGCGGCAGCGGCCTGACCGCCCCCGACCCCGTGAAGCCGGAATCAACCCCTTGGCACGGCCGCCCGGCCTCCCTCACCCTGACCTTGCCTCCGCTGGCCACGGTGTGGCTGCGCCCGGCGTAGCAGCCGGCTTCGGGCGCTCGCCCGCTCCGTGTGGGTGATCGGTCAGCTGTCAGGTGCGCAGTGCGAGCCACTGCTGCAGTTCGACGACATTGCCCTCCGGGTCACGCAGGTAAGCCACCCGCAGCCGCTCCCACTGGGTGCGCGGCCCGTCCGCGATCTCCCCTCCACGTTCGCGGATGCCGCGCACCGCCTCGTCCATGTCGTCCACTCTGAGCACCACCAGCGCACGGTCCCCGGTGCCCGGCTTCCACCAGGGCAGTTCCTGTGCGAGGTGATGGCGCTGCTGCAGCGCGATCGCGGCCGACCCCTCCGACGGGCTGAGCTTGCCGTACGGGCCGTTCTCGTCGTCCACCTGCGGCTTGAGCCCCAGCACGTCCCGGTAGAAACGGAAGCAGGAGGAGAAGTCATCGACGATCAAGCGCACTTGGGTCAGTTCCATGACGATCACCTTAGTGGTCGGCTCCGGAGCGGTGAGCCGGTGGAGGAGCTGTGGGGAAAAGCATGGAGCGACGGGGAAATGGGACTTCCTGAGCCTCGCGAAAAATCCACTGAAAGGTAGCTGCTTTCTTTTGAGGGGGCGACCGAAGATGCGCCGAGAGGCCCGAGAAAAACCCCGGGCACCGCTCCCTGCTGACCGGCGCGCAGAGCGCGAGCGCGGACGACTGGTACGACCAGTCGGCGCTCCTCTGGTCGTACTCGACCGTCACCATCCACACCCGCCCGATGTCCGGCGCCGAGCGGGCCTCGTTCTGCCCGGGCAGCACCGCGGACGACTGCCCCGGACCGGATCACCGATAGCCGACCGTTACCGGAAAAGCCCCGAGTGTCTGCGCTGGGGGCTTTTCTCGCGCGTATTCATTGATTCGCGAATTCCCCCAGGGGGCACCTAAAGGAGCAGGAATTCAGTGGTCACCGCCCGCCCTCAACTCTCTTTCTTCGCCCCGAACATCACCCTCCGCAGCACCGCCAGCAGCCCCTTCCCCTCGCCCGCCGCCTCCCGGGCCGGTTCGGTGTGCCGGAGCATCACGCCCGGCGCGAGTTCGTATCGCACGGGCAGCACCCGCAGCCCTCTCACGACGGCGCCGGATCTCCAGGGCAACTGGTCCTTGGGAAGGGCAAGTTCGATTTTGGAGAAGTGGTCGAAGAGTTTGCCGACGGCCGTGGTCACCAGGAGACTACCCAACTCCCTTGCAGCGGTGGGGCATTGGTGTGGGCCGGCGCCCCAGCCGAGGTGGGCCCGGGTGGAGACGGCGGAGCCGACCATGTGGGAGGCGCCGATCGCCAGCAGGTCCTGGTGGGCGGCGGCGGCCGAGGGGCAGACGACGTCCCCGGCCCGGATCAGGTAGCTCCCGAGCCGCATGTCCCGCGCCGCGAACCGGAAGCACATGTTGGCGACGGGCGGATTGGCGAGGGCCGCCCGGTTCACGGTCTCCCCCAACTGCCCGGCGGACAGGCTGCGTCGGACGGTCGCGTTGCCGCGCAGCACTTCGAGGAGCGTGTTGAGGACCATGTTCCCGGTGATGTCGTTCAGGTAGACGGCGTGCATGAACAGCTCCCGCCCGAGCTGCTCGTCGCTCAACTCCGGGTCGGCGAGCAGGAGATAGGACGTCAGGTCGTCCCCGGGACGCGCCCGGCGGTGCGCGGCGAGCCTGATGAAGGCGTTGAGCGCGCGGGCGGTGGCGAGGCTGGCGTCGGGTCCGCCGTCGAGCATCCGCCAGAGGTCCATGACGAGTTCGTCGCCGAGGTCGACGGGGCAGCCGAGCAGCTTCGTCGTGACCATGAGGAGCAGGGGCCGGGTGTACTGGGCGCCGAGGTCCGCGTGCCCGGTCCGCCCGGACTCGGCGGCCAGCAACGACACCAGCTCGTCCGCGTACCTGGCGACCGCCGAGCGCAGTTCCCAGCCTTCCGGGCTGCGGGCGTTCTGGAAGGGGCTGAGCGCGGAGTGCAGGACGGTACGGGCGTTCCGGTGCTCGTCGCCGTCCATGAACATGGTCTGGCGGACCTCGTACCCGGCCAATAGGGGCCAGTCATGAGGCAGTTCGCCCTGGGCTCGGGCCCGCCAGTACCGTACGTCGCGCCGCCACTGACTCTCGTTGCGCAACACCTCGAGGACGTCCCGGTAGTCCAGGACGAGCCACACCGGCACGCCCATCAGGCCGACGGGCGCGACGGAGCCGTACGTGCCGCGCAGCCGGGTGTAGACGGCGCCGGGGTCGGCGTCGAACTCGGAGGTCAGCAGAGGCTCGACGGGGAGGGAACCGAGGGCGGGGCCGTCGGCCGGCGGGGTGGGAGGCGCGGGGTTGCTCATAGTGCACACGCTTACCGCACCGGCCATGCACACGCAGTGACGCTCACGCGAACTGTTACGCCGGTGTGATCCCGCGCGCCGCCAGGGTCTGCGCAAGTGCCCGCGGCAACGGCTTGGTATGGACCACGCCGAGGCGTTGAGTGGCCCGGGTGAGCGCCACATACAGGTCACTCGTGCCGTATTCGCCCGGCTCCACGACGAGTACGGAGTCGAATTCGAGCCCCTTGGACTGCCGGGGGTCGAGCAGGACGACCGTCCGCGTGAGGTCGGGTTCCTCTCCCGCGCTCACTCCGTCGAGCCGCGCGGCGATCGCCCGGTGCAGGGCGCGCGGCGCGATCACCGCCAGCCTCCCCTCGTCCGGGGTGAGTTCGGCAACCGCCTTCGCCACCACGGCCGGAAGGTCGTCGGCATGCCAGGACCAGGGCCGAACTCCCGTGGCCCGTACGGACTTCGGGGGTTCGAAGTCGGGCCGTTCGGCGCGGACGACGGCTGCGGCGACGTCCATGATCTCGGCGGGCGTGCGGTAGTTGACGCCGAGGCGGGCGTGTTCCCAGCGGTCCTCGACGTAGGGGCCGAGGATGCCCTGCCAGGAGCCGACGCCGGCCGCCTCGGCGGTCTGAGCGGGGTCACCGACCAGGGTCATGGACCGGGTGGGGCTGCGCCGCATGAGCAACCGCCAGGCCATCGGGGAGAGTTCCTGCGCCTCGTCGACGATGATGTGCCCGAACGCCCAGGTCCGGTCGGCCGCCGCCCGCTCGGCCGCGCTGCGGAAGTCCTCTTCCTCCTGCCGCTCCGCGAACCGCTCGGCGTCGATGATGTCGTGCGCGGACAGGACCTCGCTGTCCTCCTCGTCCTTGTCCTCGAACTCGTAGGTCCGCGACGCGTAGGAGACGTCCAGCACGCCCTGCGCGTAGGCGACTTGCTCGTCACGCTCGCGCTCGGCCCGCTCCCGTGCCCGGCGTTCGTCCACGCCGAGGAGTTCGGCGAGTTCGTCGAGCAGCGGGACGTCCGCGACCGTCCACGCCCGGGTGACCCGGCGCCGGATCGCGGCGGCATCGTCGTCCTCGACGTACGCGTCCGGCTCCGCGAGGAAGTCGGCCAGTACCCGGCGCGGGGTCAGCAGTGGCCACAACCGGTCGATGGCGGACCAGACTTCGGGGTTCTCGGCGAGTTCGTCGCGGATCTGCGTGATGTCGCTCGCGTCGAGGAGGCTGGACCCGTCGTACGGATCGGTGCCGACGCGCTCGGCGTACAGCTCGGTGAGCGTGTTGAGGATGTGCCCCTCGAAGTGCTCGCGGGCCACATTGTGCGGGAGCCGTGCGGCACGGGTCCGTTCGCGCGCGACCTTCACCAACCCGTCGTCCAGCATGAGGACTTCACGGTCGTGCTGCACGGTGATCACCGGATCGGGCAGCGCCTGCCGGTCGCGCACGACGGCCGCGAGGACGTCGGCCATGGAGGCGCGGCCCTTCACTGCGGCGGCCTGCGGGGTGTCGGTCGCCGTCGCTTTCACGCCCGGGTACAGCTCGCCGACCGTGGCGAGGAGTACACCGGTCTCGCCGAGCGCCGGCAGCACCTCGCCGATGTAGCCGAGGAAGGCGGGGTTCGGGCCGACGATGAGGACGGCCCGTTTGGCGAGCAACTCCCGGTGCTCGTACAGGAGATACGCGGCGCGGTGCAGGGCGACGGCGGTCTTGCCGGTGCCGGGGCCGCCCTCGACGACGAGGACGCCCTTGTGCGGGGCGCGGATGATCTCGTCCTGTTCGGCCTGGATGGTCTGGACGATGTCGTGCATCCGGCCGGTGCGGGCGGCGTCCAGGGCGGCGAGGAGGACGGCGTCGCCGGTCGGGTCCTCGTGGCCGGTGCGCTCGTGGTCGCCGAGGTCGAGGATCTCGTCGTGCAGCGCCGTCACCGTACGGCCGTCCGTCGTGATGTGGCGGCGTCGGCGCAGGCCCATCGGGGTGTGGCCGGTGGCGAGGTAGAAGGGGCGGGCGACGTCCGCGCGCCAGTCGATGAGGACGGGGGTGCGCTCGGCGTCGTCCAGACGCAGCCCGATCCGGCCGATGTGGTGGACGTCGCCCTTCGCCAGGTCGATCCGGCCGAAGCAGAGCGAGCCGTCGACCGCGTTCAGTGCGGCCAGCAGGCCCGAGCGCTCGGCGACCAGGATGTCCCGTTCGAGCCGGGCCTGCATCGGGGTGTTGCCCTGGGCGAGGGCGTCCGTGACGGAGGTCTCGGTGTCACCGCGCAGGGCGTCCACGCGCGCGTACAGTCCGTCGATGAATTCCTGCTCCGTGCGCATTTCACCGTCTTGAAAGTCGGTGTTTGACAATTCCACTCCCGGCCGGATATACTGTGCTCGTTGACTTCTTCACGCGACTTTCCCTGGGGGAAGTCGCGAATGAACAAATATACGCGAGAAAAGCCCCCGAGTACAAACACTCGGGGGCTTTTCGGTTAACGGCTCGCTACGGGCGATCCGGTGCGGGTCAGTCGTCCGCGTGCTGCGGGGTGGAGGCCGGGTCGGTGCCCTGCGCGGTCCCGTCCTTGGCGACACGGATGGTCTTGGTGGCCTCCGCCGGGCTACCCGCGCAGAACGAGGCCCGCTCGGAGCGGGTCATCGGGGGTCTCCGACATCGAGTACGACCATGTGTGGCCGTACGACGCCGTGATCGAGGCACTGAAGATCTTGGAGAGGCCCGCCTCGACGGTCGCGGAGACGCCGATGCTGTCCTCCTCGGTGCGCGTCTCGCTGGTCTGCCGCCCCATGGTGACCGTGGTGCCGCAGGCGTGCACGGTCGAGCCGATCTGCTTCGCGGGGCCGGTGAACAGCTCGCGCTTGGTGGGCTCGAAGTTGCAGCGGTCGGCCGTGCCGAGGCCGTCCACGTTCTGCTCGCACGACGTGAGGCCGGCAGCGGCCACCGACAGGGATTCCATCTGCACTCTTTCGCCTTACACAATTGGGGGGTCACGAAAGGGTAATGGAAACCCAAAATCAAGCGACACCGATGGAGTGAATTCCCTCGGGTCGCTCAATAGCGCTGCTACTTGTCGGTAGCGTTTAGTGAGGAGAGGGAAATCCCCCGGTTCCCGGCCTCCCCAGGGTTTGCCCACAGCTCCAGTTCTGCGATCAGCCGCCTCTTCGGACGTGCCCCCACCAGCGACTTCACCGGCTCACCACCCCTGAACACGAGGAACGTCGGCATCGCCAGGACCCGGTACGCGTTCGTCGTCGACGGGTTTTTGTCGACGTTAAGTCGGACGACCTTGAGCCGGTCGCCCTCCTCTTCCGCCAGCGCTTTCAGCACCGGTTCCATCTGGCGGCACGGCGGACACCAATCCGCCGTGAACTCCACCAGCACCGGCAACTCCGACCGGACCACCTCGTCCTCGAAATTCCCGTCCGTCACGTCAACTACCATTCCCGACCTCCCAGTTCGCATTCCGGATTCCCCGAATCGGCGGCCAGCGCGTCCTTGGCCTCCTCGGCGCGGGCGAGCTGCTCGGCGACTTTTTCCCGAACCGCCGTCAACTCCCCTATAAGGGAATCCAGTTCAGCCATCTTGCGGCGGTAGACCGCGAGTGACGCCGGACATGAATCACCCTCCGGGTGACCCGCCCTCAGACACTCCACAAAAGGCCGCGTCTCCTCCAGCTCGAACCCGAAATCCCTTAGCGTGCGGATCTGTTGGAGCAGTCGGACGTCTCTTTCGTCGTACGCCCGGTGTCCTTGTCCGTCCCGCCTCGCCGGGAGGAGTCCGCGTGCCTCGTAATACCTGAGGGTTCGGGTTGTCGTACCTACGCGGGAGGCCAGTTCGCCGATTCGCATGTGTGCGACGGTAGGGGTTGACGTGGGGGGTAAGGCAAGGGACTGTGTGACGCCCAGGGGGCGTCGGCTGTCGGTATCCCTGCTCTGCTGTCGCGGATCGCGTATGCGGACGAGGGCGCCGCTTCGCGCACTCGGGGCAGTTCCCGTAGGGGCAGGGGGCGAACATCGGCACGGGGAGTTCGACCTCACCGGCCCGGGTGTTGAGGACACCGCCGTACTCGGCCCGCCAGTCCGTCCGGGCCTCTTTCCATGCCGTCCAGGATCTGAACGGGCCAGGCAACGGGGCTGTTGCCCATCGTCCTCAACCTCCTGGTGGAGGCTTCAGGGAACAACCAACGGGGAACCCCGCAAGCCCATTCAGGGAACCCCGTTTCCTGAGACCGGGCGGCCTCCTCACCGCCGCCGACACCAACCGCTAAGCCGGCCTCTTCGAGCACCCCGCTTTCGCACATCTGCACCGACCGGCCATGCGCGACAGCATCCAGCACATCCTGCACAGCCGACTGCTTCCACACCGGCGAGCAACTGCGCGCGACGAGATCACCTCAACAGGGTTCACCGACACGGACACCAGCCGCGCCGACCTCCATCGCGGTCTTCGGAACACGGCACCCACGGCACAACACATGCACGTCCGTGTCCGTCCCGCCCGAGGTCTGAACGGGCCGAACGCGGACGCGCTCACGTCAGGGCCTACGGCCACGCGCAGTTGCTCACCGGCACCTAAAGCGCCGAGATCGAGGCCGGCGCCCGTTCGGCACGGGTCAACGCGCGCAGCACATCCGTCGCTCCATGCCGTCGCAGTGCGATCCGCGAGAGCAGGTCCACGACGGTCTCCACGGCCGAGGCCGGGAACTCGGGGGTGGGCAGCCCGACGCTGTACGCGAGGTCGTCGCAGTGGACGATCAGCTCCAGCATGCGGCTGGTGACGAAGTCGTCGAGGGTGATCGACCACGGCCCCCAGGTGGGGCGGCGGACGAGCCGGTCCGGCGCGGACGGGAGGGTGTCGCGCAGTTCGTCGACGCACGTGGCGACCCGCGCGGCCAGGGCGGCGGGGCCGTCGGACGCCTCGGCCTCTCCGCCGGAGCGGATGCTCTGGTTGAACGGTGTGTCGAGGTCGGAGCCGATCCAGCTCACCCGGCTGTAGTACTCGTGGATCGAGATGGCGGGCTCGGAAGGCACCGGCTCGGCCAGGACGGCAGGGATGAAGAAGACCTGCCCCGCCAGGTGGCCCGCCAGCCCGCCGACACTGAGCTTCTCCAGCGCGGAGGGCTGCTGCCAGCCGCTGGCGACCGCCAGCTCCGCGAGCAGCCTCGCCGTCGACTCCGCCACGCTCAGGTAGAGGTCTCTGACCTGCGTCACTTTCTCATCCCCCTGTTGTAGACGATCACGGCTCAGTGTGCGCCCTAGACCTCCACCCCCGCCGACTCCTCCACCTCCATCAGCGAGGCGCTCCGCCGTTCCGCGTCGAACGCCCGGCGTCCGCCCCGCAGCCCGAACAAACGCTTGGTGGCGGCGATGTAGAGGACGGCGAGGAGGTTCAGGACGAGGGTGGCGATCTTCAACCAGCTGACGCGTTCGGTGAGTTCGTAGATCTCCAGGGGGAGGAAGGCGGCGGTGGCGACGACCGTCAGGTACTCGGCCCAGCGCTTGGCGTACCAGAGGCCGACGGCCTCGACGAGTTCGATCAGGGCGTAGGCGAGGAGGAGGGCTGCGACCAGGAGGAGCGTGTTGTGGCGGTAGCCGAACGCCTTCTGGACGGAGCCGACGACCGGGGAGTGGTCGAGGTCGTAGTGGAAGTGCCGGAAGACGGGGCGGAAGATGTCGAGGTACTCGTCGAAGAGCCTGCGCACGGAGTCCTGGCTGTTGCTGAACTTCCAGACGGCGACGGCGACCAGGACGATGAACACGCCGCGCACCGCCCGCTCCACCGCGAGGAACCGCAGGACGAACAGGTCCCGCAGCACCTTCCCGCGCGCCACGAGCGGCGCCCCGGACGCCGGCCCCGACCCGTGCGGCTCGCCCAGCGCGAAGTCCCCGCACCGCAGGCACCGCCAGGCGTCCCCCAGCGCGGTCACGGCGTGCAGCCGTTCGGCGAACCGGCTCTCGTCAGGCGCGTAGGTCACGTGCCCCTTGCGCGCACACGTCCGCCGATCCCAGTCGATCTTCATCCCCCGCGCCTCCGCACGTGCCGCTCCTGTTGACTACGGAGCGGCACGCTAGCGGCCCGAGGTGAGAACTCGACGTGAGAATCAGCGCGACACGCTGTCGGCGGCTTCCTTCTCAGGAACCGAGGCATCCTGCTCAGAAACCGAGGCCGCCTCAGAAACCGAGGCCGCCTCAGGAGCCGAGGCCTCCGCAGACGCCGAGGCCGCAGCCCCGTCCGAGGGCCCCGACTCCACAACCTCCCCGCCGGACTCCCGCCTCTTCCGAGGCAGCAGCACCGTCACCACCACAGTCCCCACCCCGAGAATCACAGCCCCGACCAGACTCGTGTGCGCCACCGCATCGGAGAACGACGCCCCCACCGCGTCCGCCATCTGCCGTGCCCCCCGCGCCAGTTCACCGGCCTGCGCCTTCAACTGCGCAGCCTGCTGAGGGTCCGTGGAGCGCGCGGCCTGCGCGGCAACCTGCTGGGCCTTCTCCGCGACCCCCTGGGCGACGGCATACCCGGCCCCCACGGAGTCCTGCGCGGTCGACAGGGCACTTGCCGGAACCCCGCTCCCCTTCGCCGCGTCCGCGAGGTGATCCGCGTACGAAGTCCCCAGCAGGGACCCGAGGATGGCGATCCCGAGGGACCCGCCGAGTTCGAGGGACGTGTCGTTCACCGCGCCCCCGACGCCGAGTTCGGACTCGGGGAACGCGCCCATGATCGCGTCGGTGCAGGGCGAGAGGGCGAGGCCGATCGCGAGGCCGAGGAGGACGAGGGGGGCGACGAGGTCGGTGTACGTGGACGCCGAGTCGATCCGCGTGAGCAGCGCCAGGGCCGCCGTCCCGCCCAACATGCCTGCTCCGACGGTCCACTTCATGCCGACGCGCGGAGTGAGGGCGGCGGTGAGGCCGGCGCCGACGAACACCGCGCCGGCGAGCGGGAGCATGCGGACGCCGGTGGCGAACGCGTCGTATCCCAGGACGAATTGGAGATGCTGGGTGAGGTAGTAGAAGGCGCCGAAGACAGCGAGGAAGAAGAGAGCGACGGCGAGGTTGGACCCGGCGAAGTTGCGGTCGGTGAACCGGCGGACGTCCACGATCGGGTGCGCCGTCCGCAGCTCCCACACGATGAAGAGCAGCAGGCCGGCCGCCGCCACGACCGCGGCGGTGATCGCCTTGGCGTGCCAGCCGAAGTGCGGGCCTTCGATGATCATGTAGACGAGCGCGGCGATCCAGACGACGGACAGCAGACCGCCGACGTAGTCCACGCGGCCCTTGTCGTGCGCCTTGGACGGCGGGACGAGGGTGAAGGCGCCGACGATCGCGAGGGCGGCGATGGGGACGTTGATGAGGAACGTCGAGGACCAGCCGTGGTTCTTGAGGAGCGCGCCCGCGACGAGGGGGCCCGCCGCGATGGCGATGCCCGCCGTGGCCGTCCACAGGACGATCGCCTTGGCGCGTTCGGCGCGCGGGAAGGTCGCCGCGAGCAGGGAGAGCGTGGCCGGCATGATCATGGCGGCGCCGACGCCCATCACGGCGCGGGCGGCGATGACGGCCGTCCCGCTGTCGGCGAAGTAGCCGATCACCGCGCCGCCGCCGAAGATCACGAGCCCGAGGACGAGGGCGCCGCGCCGGCTGTACTTGTCGCCGAGTGCGCCGAGGACGAGCATCAGTGCGGCGTAGGGGACGGTGTAGCCGTCGATCACCCACTGGAGGTCCGCGCCGGAGAGGCCCAGGTCACGGGTCATGGCGGGGGCGGCGACCGTGAGCGCCGTGTTGGCCATGACGATGATGAGGAGGCTGAGGCACAGGACCAGGAGCGCCCACCAGCGGCGGGCGTAGGGCTGTCCCGACTCCTCGACCGGTCGGCTGATGACGAGTGGCATGGTGGCGCTCTCTCCGAAGTTCAGGGGCCGATTGCACAACACTGAGCAATTGCACAACGCTGTGAAAACTACGCCTCCTGCACAGCCTTGTGCAAGTCGATCTGCACAGTGCTGCGCAGATCACAGGGAGGCAGAATGGCCGCCATGACCTCCGGGAGCCCACCACCGACCACCCCGCCGAGCGCCGGCAGCCGCGCCGACACCAACCGCCGCCGCATCCTCGACGTCGCCTTCACCGAGCTGCTGCGCGACCCCGACGCCTCGATGGACCAGATCGCGCGCGCGGCAGGCGTCGTCCGCCGGACCGTGTACGGCCATTTCCCGAGCCGCGAGGCGCTGATCGCGACACTCGTCGACCAGGCCGTGGAGCGGCTGACGGCCGTGCGCGAGACCGTCCGGGACGGGGACGGCGATCCGGTGGAGGAGTGCGCGCGGTCGGTGCTGGCGATGTGGGCGGTCGCCGACCGCTACCGGCTGCTCGTCGCGCTCGCGCAGCGGACGGTCACCATGCAGGGCATCCGCGAGCGGCTCGGACCGGTGCGCGCCGAATCCGTCCGCCGCATCGAACGGGGCCTGGCCGAAGGGGTGTTCGTGTCGCCGCTCGGCGCGTCCGCGCTCGCCTACGTGCACGAGCAGATCCTGTTCGGGCTGATGGAGGCGGTGAACGACGGGCTCCTCGACGCGGAGGCGGCGGGGCGGTCGGCGGCGGTGACCGTGCTGGCGTCGGCGGGGGTGCCGGTGGGGGTGGCCGAGGAGTTGGTGGAGAGAGTCTCCTCGTAGACACGTGCGAGAACCCCGGACCACAGGTGGTCCGGGGTTCTCGTGTTTCCTCTGCCGGGTGTCCGGCCCCGGTTCAGGCGGGGCCGGACACCCGGAGTCTCAGGGGCGGGGGCTCACGCCCTGGCCCCTCGTCCAGCTCACGCCTTGGCGAGTTCCTTCTCGCCGTCCGCGTGCCGCTCGCCCGTCACTTCGTCGTCGTCCGCGTCGTCCGCGACGGCGGACTCGTGCTCGTCGAGCAGGGTCTTCTCGTCGAAGGGGAACTCGCCCGCGAGGACCCGCTGGACGCGCTCCTTGTCGATCTCCTTGGTCCAAGTGCCGATCAGGACCGTGGCGACGGCGTTGCCCGCGAAGTTCGTCAAGGCGCGGGCCTCGCTCATGAAGCGGTCGATGCCGACGATCAGGCCCATGCCGTCGACCAGCGCCGGCTTGTGGGACTGGAGGCCGCCCGCGAGGGTCGCGAGGCCTGCGCCGGTGACGCCCGCCGCGCCCTTGGAGGCGACGAACAGGAAGAGCAGCAGCGGGATCTGCTCGCTGACGGCCATCGGCGTGCCCATCGCGTCGGCGATGAACAGGGACGCCATGGTCATGTAGATCATGGTGCCGTCGAGGTTGAAGGAGTAACCGGTCGGGACGGTGATGCCGACGACCGGCTTGCTGACGCCCAGGTGCTCCATCTTCGCGATGAGCCGCGGCAGCGCGGACTCGGAGGACGAGGTGGACAGGATCAGCAGGAACTCCCGGCCCAGATACTTGAAGAGGGAGAGGATGTTCAGGCCGGTGACCAGCTTCAGGATCGTGCCGAGGACGACGAAGACGAAGAGGAAGCAGGTGATGTAGAAGCCGATCATCAGGACGGCGAGGCTCTTCAGCGCGTCGACACCGGCCGAACCGGTGACAGCGGCCATCGCGCCGAACGCGCCGACCGGGGCGGCCCACATGATCATCGCGAGGACGCGGAAGACGAGGCGCTGGATGTGCTCGATGCCGCGCAGCACCGGCTGGCCGGCCTTCCCCATCGCCTGGAGCGCGAAACCGCAGAGCAGCGCGACGAACAGGGTCTGGAGGACCTCGCCCTCGGTGAACGCGGAGACGATCGTCTTGGGGATGATCCCGAGGAGGAACTCGGTGGTGTCCTTGGCCTCGGCCGACACCTGCGACTGTCCGGAGTGCCGCACCGCCTCGGTGATGTGCAGGCCGCTGCCGGGCTCCAGGATGTTGCCGACGACGAGGCCGATGGCCAGCGCGGCGAACGACATGACGACGAAGTAGCCGAGCGCGATACCGCCGACGGCGCCGACCTTGGCGGCCTTGCGGACGGAGCCGATGCCGAGCACGATCGTGCAGAAGATGATCGGGGAGATCATCATCTTGATCAGGTTGACGAAGCCGGTCCCGATGGGCTTGAGCTCGACGGCGAAGTCCGGGGCGATCAGGCCGACCGCGATACCGAGGGCGACCGCCGCGATCACGGCGATGTAGAGATAGTGGGTGCGGTCCCGCTTCACAGCGGGCGCGGCAGGTGCCGTATCGGGGGTGCTGGCGGCCACGGCTGCCCTCCTTGACGTCTTCGTCGGCATCTCACCGGCGTGCGGCTCACGTCCGGGGGATAAGGGGAATGCGGTGACTATCTCCCGCCTTGTGAGGGCGGTCACCCTTCCGTTCATTTAGTTCACGCCACGGACGGAAGGCAGACTGGCCATATGCGCCTTCGTGTCCCCCGTCCCCGCAGCCTCGCCGGCCAGCTCTTCGGCATGCAGGCGGTGCTGATAGCGGTGGTCGTGGCGGGGTACGCGCTGTTCAGCTACATCAACGACGAGCGCCAGGCGGAGGACGCGGCGCGGCGGCAGGCGATGGCCGTGGCGCGGTCGGTGGCTGATTCGCCGTCCGTGCGGGAGGCGATCCGGACGGGGGATCCCTCGGCGAGGCTTCAGCCGTACGCGCTCAAGGTCATGAAGGACACCGAGGTCGACTTCGTCACGATCATGGATCCGCGGGGGATTCGGTGGACGCATCCGGATCGGGCGCAGATCGGGCAGCGGTTTCTGGGGCATATCGGGCGGGCCGTGAAGGGGGAGTCGTTCACGGAGAAGTACACGGGGACGTTGGGGGAGTCCGTGCGGGCGGTCACGCCGATATGGGCGAGTGATGCGGCGGAGGCTGCGGGGGTCGGGGGCAGGGGCGGAACCGGGGCCGGGG
>DATCQX010000553.1:0-25901 GCA_036569285.1 Streptomyces sp. | reverse complement strand
CCGTAGTACCGCAGCGCCACCCGCCGCCCCCAACACCACCACCACGAACGGCGCCCGCCGCCACGCCAGCCCGACCCCGACCAGTACCCCCACAGGCCGAGCCCACCCGGAGAACCCCCCACCCTCGGTCAGGGCCCCCGTGACCAGCAGCGCCACCAGCAGGACGACCGCCCCGGCGGACAGCATCCCCTGGACCCGGGCGGAAAGCGTCACCCGACCGTGCAGAAGAGGCCCGGTCAGCCGGAAGGCGTACGTCCCGAGAGCCAGGACGAGGACGCAGACGACGGTCGGACTCATGGGCTCACCTCAGGGTCGTACGGGGTGGAGTCGGCGGGGCCGTACAGGAACAGCCCCAGAAGAGCGACGAGCACGGGGAGCCCCGTCGGCAGGATCGGCGTCGCGACGAGAGCGAGTACGGCACCGAGCGCGACGGGACCCCGGACCCGGGGGTCATCACGGAGGGCAGGCAGCACAAGCGCGGCCAGAATCGCGGGAAACGCGGCATCGAGTCCGAAGCGGGAGGTGTCCCCGAGCGCCTGCCCCGCCAGCGCGCCGACGAGGACGGCGGTGTTCCACACGGCGAACAGCGCGAGTCCGGACGTCCAGAACGCGGCCCGGCGCCGGGCCATCCCTGACTGCGCGAGGGTGAAGGCGACGGTCTCGTCCGTGACCAGGTGCGCACCGAGCAGCCGGGTCAGCGGTCGTCGTCCGATGTCCTCGGCGACGGCCAGACTGTAGGCGACGGTACGGGTGTTGAGGACCAGCCCGGTCGCGGCGGCGGCCAGCGGACCGCCCCCGGCGATCAGCACGCCGACCGCGCTGAACTGGGCCGATCCCGCGTAGACGACCAGCGACATGACCACCGGCACCCAGACCGGCAGCCCGCCCGTCACGGCGATCGCACCGAAGGAGACCCCGACGACCCCGCTGGCCAGACAGACGAGGATCACGTCACGGAGCAGCCCGGACCCTCTCAGGGTTGTTCGACGTGGCAAACGCATGTTCTCTAAAATGAACGCGAGGGGAGCTGTTCGTCAAGGCGAACGGTCGTACTTGTGTAGCGAACGGAGTGGAGTGAACCCGGCGTGAGTGAACCCCTGGAGTGGCTCGCGGCCTCGCTGAAGCGGGAGCGCGCCCGGACCGGCCTGTCCCTGTCCGAGCTGGCCAAACGCGCCGGCATCGCGAAATCCACCCTGTCCCAGCTGGAGTCCGCCAGCGGCAACCCGGGGATGGAGACGATCTGGGCGCTCGCGGTCGCGCTCGGCGTACCGTTCAGCGCGCTGGTCGAACCGCCGACGGCACCGGTCCAGGTCATCCGTGCGGGGGACGGCCCCAAGGTGCACTCGGAACAGTCGAGTTATCTCGCGACGCTGTTGTCCGCGAGCCCGCCCGGAGCACGCCGGGACATTTACTACGTATGGCTGGAACCGGGCACCGTCCGGGAATCCGAACCGCATATTCCAGGGACCGTCGAACACATCGTGGTGACCGAGGGAAGGGTGAAAGCGGGGCCGCGTGGGGAGTGTGTGGACATTGGTCCGGGGGATTACCTGTCGTATCGCGGAGACGTCCCGCACACGTACGAGGCGATGGCGGCCGGAACGAAGTTCGTGCTCGTCATGCAGCACACATGAACGGGAAATGAATTCGACGCGGCGGCGGACGGCCGGAAGAAAGGCGCTCAAGGAAAGGCGCCGGAGGAGAAAGGCAGGAGCCCCGTCGCCGGAAGGCACGGGGCTCCTTGGGTGGTGCTCTCAGACTGCGATCACGCTGCCGGTTCCGGCAGTCGCCCGGACGATCAGACCGGGGTGACGTTCTCCGCCTGCGGGCCCTTCGGGCCCTGGGTCACGTCGAAGGAGACCTGCTGGTTCTCCTCCAGGGAACGGAAACCCGTGGCGTTGATCGCGGAGTAGTGGACGAAGACGTCGGGGCCGCCGCCTTCCTGGGCGATGAAACCAAAGCCCTTTTCGGCGTTGAACCACTTCACGGTTCCGGTAGCCATAAGCCCTCCTTGGGCTCAAAGGGTCGCCCTGCTCCAGAACCTGCAAGTGTGAAAACAGTGCTGCACAACTGCAAACTTCCGAAAACGTCGAGAGCCCGCGGTCACATGCTCCGCAGGCTCTGTACTGCAAGGGAAACCAAACTGCAACTTGCGGCGAGCCTAGCACGCAGGCAGCCGAAAGCGATAGAGGTCAAGATCACGTCACTCGGAGGTTTGAAACGCCCGAGTAAGGGTTGACGCCAGGGGCAGGCGTGGACGGATCGGAGAGCCCCCTGATACTCGTAAGACCCTGAGGGGATGATGGGGGGTGACTCCGCACCCTACCCGACTGGGGTCTAGCCTCGCGATGTGGACAATTCTCGCACCCGGCCGCGTGTCGGCCACATCCAGTTCCTGAACTGCCTGCCCCTCTACTGGGGGCTCGCGAGAACGGGCACGCTGATCGATCTTGAGCTGACCAAGGACACCCCGGAGAAGCTCAGCGAGCGGCTCGTGCGGGGGGACCTCGACATCGGGCCGATCACCCTCGTCGAGTTCCTGCGCAACGCCGACGACCTGGTCGCCTTCCCGGACATCGCGGTCGGCTGCGACGGCCCCGTCATGTCCTGCGTGATCGTCTCGCAGGTCCCCCTCGACCGGTTGGACGGCGCACGCGTCGCCCTCGGCTCGACCTCCCGCACCTCCGTCCGGCTGGCCCAGCTCCTGCTCGCCGAGCGGTTCGGTGTCACCCCTGAGTACTACACCTGCCCCCCCGACCTGAGTCTGATGATGCAGGAGGCCGAGGCCGCCGTTCTCATCGGCGACGCCGCCCTGCGGGCCAACCTCCTCGACGGGCCGCGCTTCGGGCTCCAGGTCCACGACCTCGGCGCCCTCTGGAAGGAGTGGACCGGGCTCCCCTTCGTCTTCGCCGTCTGGGCCGCCCGCCGCGACTACCTCGACCGCGAGCCCGAACTCACCCGCGAGGTCCACCGCGCCTTCCTCGCCTCCCGGGACCTCTCCCTCGACGAGGTCGGCAAGGTCGCCGAACAGGCCGCCCGCTGGGAGGAGTTCGACGAGCGGATCCTTGAGCAGTACTTCACGACCCTCGACTTCAGCTTCGGCGCACCCCAGCTGGCGGCCGTCGCGGAGTTCGCCCGCAGGGTGGGACCGACGACCGGTTTCCCGGCGGACGTGAAGGTGGAACTGCTGCGGCCGTAGGGGGAGGGGAGGGCTACCTGAGTACTACGGGGGGGCAGCTAGGGCCGCCCGAGTACTACGGGTAGGGCTACCCGAGTACTACGGGGGATAGGGAGGGCCGCCCGAGTACTACGGGCAGGGCTACCTGAGTACTACGGGTACGGGGCTGAGCGCCGGTATTAGGGGACTCCGTGCCGGTACTACGGGTGGCCTCGCCGGTACTACGGGGCCCGGCGTCAGTACTACGGGGCTCAGCGCCGTCCCAGCCACTGCTCCTCGTCCAGCAGCTTCCGCAGCCGCGGGGAGAGTTCGGGGACGACGGCGCCCGCGGCCTGCTCCCTGGCGACCGTCTCGACATAGGCCAGCGCCTCTTCGCGGAGCCGCGCCTTCTCCTCGCCCTGCCTGCTCCCGGCCATCCAGACCCAGATCGCGAGAGGGACGAGGGCCAGCGCGAGGTAGCCGAGAGGTACGCCCTCCCACCAGCCGTAGGCCCCGCCGGCCAGCCCGGCGACGACGAGGAGACACCCGGCCTCGTCGTGCCAGCCGCCCTGGTCGGCGATCTCCTCGTACGCGGCGACGGAGGCAGGTACCTGGGGGAGGACGGGGGTATTACGGGTATCACCCGACGTCGGCCGGTACACCGGCACCGGGGCCGCCGGCCTGCTCCCCCCGTACTCCGAGCGTCCCTCCAGCCACGCCGGTACGTGCGTCACCGGCAGACCGCGTGAGCGGGCCACCCCGAGGACGTGCCGGTAGCCGATCAGGGCCGGGTGCTCCAGCTCCCTCTTCCAACGGGCGCGGACGGATATCAGCAGGCCGATGCCCACGGCGAGGACCGGGACGGCGGGACCGTAGGAGAGGAGAGGCGCGCCGGCGAACGCCGGAACCTCAGGACCGGCGAACGGCCACACCGCGCCGACCAGCAGCGCGAGCCCGCCGAACCAGACCAGCGGGCCCCGCTGACTCCAGTGCAGGGCCTCCCGCCGCTCCTCGAACATCGCGGTCACGGCCCGGTCGTCCAGGTAGTCCACGCCGTACTGCGCGCTGATCGTCCGCACGGACGCGAGCACCGTCGGCTCCGTGGTCAGCGTCGCCCCGCTGATCGGAAGGAGGTCCATCTCGGGATCATGACACGGGGGCCGGCGGCCCCTCCCGGGAGGAGCGCGGGGGGAGTCATGACCGGACGGTGGGGCAGTATCGGTCCGTGACGACCGAGCTGTGGGCGATCGCCGTCGGGGCGGCGGCGTGGGGCGCCTCGACGGGCGCGCTGCTACCCCGGGCGGTGTACCGCTTCTCCGTACCTCTGGAGGACGACCCTGAGGACGACGACCCCGAGGACGGGACCGGTGCCGACGACCCCGCCGACGCCGAGGACGAGGGCTGGCGTCGGGAGTGCCCCACAGGTCATCCCCTACGGGGCTGGCTCGGCCCGGCACGCTGCGAGGTGTGCGGTGAACGGAACGCCACCCCCTACGGTCACCCCCGTACCCCTTACGCGGTACTCACCGCCCTCCTCGCCACCACCCTCGCCCTGACCACCGGCCCCCACCCCGAACTCGCCGTCTGGCTGCTCCTCCTCCCCGCCTGGGTGGTACTGGCGTCGGTGGACGTACAGGTACGACGGCTCCCGGACCCGCTCACACTCGGACTCGGTGTCACCGCACCCCTGTCGCTGGGAGCGGCTGCCCTGATCCCGGGGCACACGGGCGAGTGGACGACCGCCCTGCTCGGGGCCGTCGTCCTCGGAGCCGCGATCCTGGTGCTCCACCTGCTGAACCCGGAGGGCATGGGGTACGGCGACGCGAAGCTCGCGGTCGGACTCGGGGCCGTCCTCGGGTGGTACGGGTGGAACACCCTCCTCCTCGGCGCCTTCGCAGGGTTCGCGCTCGGCGCGTTGTACGGGGGCGCCCTGGCCGTCGTCCGCAGATCCCGGGCGACGACGATCGCGTTCGGGCCGTTCCTGATCGCCGGGGCGGTACTAGGGGTACTGGCAGGGGCGTGGACGGGCTGAAGGGAGCCCCGTAGTACCGCTGGCGTAGGCTGGCCTGGTCCGTCCACAACCCTTACGAAAGGGACGCCGGTGACCGAGAAGGCCGACCTCACTTCCTTTGATGTCACAGCCGTCCTGGACCGTGCCGCAGCCGGTGGGCGGATCACCCCGCAGGAGGCGCTCGTCCTCTACCGGGACGCCCCGCTGCACGCGCTCGGCGCCGCCGCCGACGCCGTACGCCGCAGGAGGTACGCCGGTACCGAGCACATCGCGACGTACATCATCGAGCGGAACATCAACTACACGAACGTGTGCGTCACGGCGTGCAAGTTCTGCGCCTTCTACGCCCCGCCGAAGGACAAGGACAAGGGCTGGACGCGCGACCTCGACGACATCCTGCGCCGGTGCGCGGAGACCGTCGAACTCGGCGGGACGCAGATCATGTTCCAGGGCGGCCACCACCCGGACTACGGGGTGGAGTACTACGAGCGGCACTTCAAGGCGATCAAGGACGCGTTCCCGCAGCTCGTGATCCACTCGCTGGGCGCCTCCGAGGTCGAGCACATGGCCCGGATCTCCGGCGTGTCGGTCGAGGAGGCCATCACCCGGATCCACGCGGCCGGTCTCGACTCCTTCGCGGGCGCCGGCGCGGAGCTGCTGCCCGAGCGCCCCCGCAAGGCGATCGCGCCTCTCAAGGAGTCCGGGGAGCGCTGGCTGGAGATCATGGAGACGGCGCACAAGCTGGGCGTCGAATCCACCTCCACCATGCTGATGGGCACCGGCGAGACCAACGCCGAACGCATCGAGCACCTGCGGATGATCCGTGACGTCCAGGACCGCACGGGCGGCTTCCGGGCCTTCATCCCGTACCTCTACCAGCCGATGAACAACCACCTGAAGGGCCGCACCCAGGCCACGATCTTCGAGTACCTGCGGATGATCGCGATCTCCCGGATCTTCATGGACAACATCGCGCACATCCAGGGCTCTTGGCTCACCACCGGCCAGGACGCGGGCCAACTGACCCTGCACTACGGGGCGGACGACCTCGGCTCGGTCATGCTGGAGGAGAACGTCGTCTCGGCGGCCGGTGCCAAGCACCGCTCCAACCTCCAGGAAATGATCGACATGATCCGCACGGCGGGCCGTGTCCCCGCCCAGCGCTCCACCACCTACGAGCACTTGGTCGTCCACGACGACCCGGCGAACGACCCCGTCGACCAGCGCGTGATGTCCCACATCTCGTCCACGGCGATCGAAGGCGGCACCGCCCACCCCGAGTTGAAGCTCCTGGCCTCCAACTAGCCCCGGGGCACGGACCTGTTGTGCTGACGATCCACACCGCCCCCCTGCTGCTGCCGGTGGGCACGGCCCCCGTCGAGGACGGCGCGGTGGCGGTGGACGGCGACCGGATCGCGGCCTTCGGGCCGTACGGCGACGTCCTCGCCGCCGCTCCCGGCGCCCGCGTACGCCGCTGGCCGGGCGTCCTCACCCCCGGCCTGCGGCAGCGGCACCCCCTGTGGCTGCTGCGCCGCTGCTACCACCCCGACCCGCGCGAAGCCGACGAGCTGGGTGAACTCCCCGTCTGGGGCGAGGGGTTGGCGGCGCTCGAACTCTCCGAGTCCCGCTGGTCCGGGAGCGTGCGGCGTGGCATCCAGCGGATGCTGGCCCACGGGACGACTGCCGTCGCGGCCTCCGGGGCGCGTTTCACCGACCCGCTCGTGGCTCCGGCGATCGCTCGCTCGGGGCTGGCCGTCGTCCCCGTCACGGATGCTCCCGGTGCCCCGATCGGAGAGCGCCCCGACCTCGACCCGTTCGCCGAGGGGTGCGACCTCCCCGGTGCCGTGCACGCCCCGTTGAGTGTCGGTGCCCGTGCCGACCTCGCCGCGTTCGACGTTCCCGACGAAGCCGCGCTCGTCGAGAAGGGGGCCTCGGCCTGCGTGGCGACTGTCCTCAACGGGCGTCTGGTGTACCGGAGTCGGTGAATCGCGGTTGCGGGAGCCGGTGAACTGCCCGCAGCCCGGCCCGCGTCGCCGACTCAGCCCGCGAGTGTCTTCCCGAAAGCGCCCGAACTCTGCTTCACCCCGCTGCAATCGGTCGCCGCGTCGTCCTGCCCGGAAGTGCCGGACGCGCACTGCCGGTCGCGGAACGTCGACCACATCGACACCCAGCCGATCCCCTTCTCCTCGGCGAACGACCGGAGTTGGGCCGCGTCGGAGAGGGTGAACGTCTCGTTCGCGATGTCGTTGACGCCGATCATCGAGGTGAGGGCCATACCGCGCCACGCGGTCTCGTCGGTGGTGCCGAAGACGGACTTCAGCTGGGTGTGCGCGGCCGTCGCTGAGGTGATCGCGTAGTCGCCCATGTCGCCGGTGTAGGTCTCGCTGTAGTTCATGGTCATGATGTTGACCGTGGCGACCTGGACGTCGTGCTTGTTCGCGGAGGAGAGCAGGGCGAGGCCGTCGGCGTCGAGGCCGGAGGGCATCACCGGGAGGGTGAACGAGACCTCCAACCCGGGGCGTTGCTTCTGGAGTTCGGCGATCGCCTGGGAGCGCAGGGCGACCGAGGCGCTGTCGGTGAGGGTGGTGCCCTCGATGTCGAAGTCGGCCTTCGTCGAACCGGCCGCGTCCAGGGCGGCCCCGTAAGCGGCGGCCAGTTCCGAGGCGCTGGAGCAGACCGTGGCCAGTTCCTTGCCGGAGGCGCCGCCGAAGGAGACCCGCACGCCCGACCCCGAGGCGGTCAGCTTCGAGATCCGGGACTTCACGGCAGGGTCGCCGATCGCCTTCGTGCCGTTCCACTTCGCCGTGCATGTGCTGCCGTCGGAGATCACGAACGCGAGGTTGTAGGTGGCCGGGGTGCCTGCGGAGTCGTTCGGCGACGACTCCGTGGCGCTCACGTAGGGGGCGTATCCGGTCGTGGCGGTGGTCGTAGGGGGCGGGGATACGGAGGTACTAGGGGGTGGCGCCATCGGTTCCGCCGGTCCGGCCGCCGCGTCCGACGTCGTACCGGAGGAGGCGGAACAGCCCGCCGCGGCCAGCGTGAACAGACAGCTCAGCGGTATCAGGAAACTCCGCATCGAACAAGCACCCGCTCTCGTGATTCCTGTTTCTGAAGGGGAATGTCTCACACCGGAGGGCGGGTGCGTGGGCAAAGCCGGCACACGTGAAATCTGTGATCGTAGGCGAGCAGAAACGGACAACTCTCGGCTGGAGGAAAGGGCCGGGTGTTTCTCCTGGGGGCTCACATGAAGGGTCGAGTTTGCGCCGCATAAACACTCACTGACGCCCGGAGAATGCAATCCGATATTCGCTCACCCGTCAGGGGGAGGACGGGTCGTACGGCCTCGACGACACACTCCTCGTACAGGTGTTCCAGGCCGGGCCGTCGCCGTCTTCGACGTCCGTGCGGTGGCGGTAGCTCTCAGGTCCCTCCCGGAGATCCCGTAGGGGTGCCTGCAAGAATGGCCGGGTGACCCGCGCATCTCTGGACAAGCAGCCGCATGAAGTCGCCTCGATGTTCGACAACGTGGCGGAACGGTACGACCTGACCAACGACGTGCTGTCCCTCGGGCAGGACCGGCGCTGGCGCAAGGAGGTCGCGCGGGCTGTGGACGCCCGTCCGGCGCAGAAGATTCTGGATCTCGCGGCCGGGACGGGGACGTCGTCGCTGCCGTTCGTGCAGGCCGGGGCGTATGTCGTGCCGTGCGACTTCTCGCTCGGGATGCTTCAGGTGGGTAAGCGGCGTAACTCCTGGCTGCCGTTCACGGCCGGGGACGCGACGCGGCTGCCGTTCAAGGACGACACGTTCGACGCGGTGACGATCTCGTTCGGGCTGCGGAACGTGCAGGACTTCGATGCGGGGCTTCGGGAGATGTACCGGGTGACGCGGCCTGGGGGGCGGGTCGTGATCTGTGAGTTCTCGCATCCGACGTGGGCGCCGTTCCGGACCGTGTACACGGAGTACTTGATGCGGGCGTTGCCGCCGGTGGCGCGGGCCGTGTCGTCCAACCCCGAGGCGTATGTGTATCTCGCCGAGTCCATTCGGGCGTGGCCCGATCAGCCCGCGCTGGCCTCGCGGTTGCGGGAGGCGGGGTGGGGCAAGGTGGCTTGGCGGAATCTGACCGGGGGAGTCGTGACTTTGCACCGGGGGTTCAAGGCGTAAAGCGCCTACGGGGGTGCCGCATATGGACACAGTTCCGCGCCCCGGCGAGAAGGGCCTGTGGCCCTCTTCAGAAGCGGCTGTACTCCACCGCCGCATACGGCTCCCCCGGCTCCTCCAGTTCCCGCTGCATCCCGCCGCCTCCCGGGCGAGGTATGCGCGGCTCGTGGACGCCCGCCCCGCCCCCGCCCTCCCCTTCGCCGAAGTCGAACCAGACGGAGACGACGGCTCCGCGGGGGACTTCGGCGCCGGGTGGGGGGTACTGGCGTACTACGTAGTCGACGACCGTGCGGAGGAAGTCGGGGCGGTCGGGCGCGGCGAGGTGCACGCCGTGCGCCTGGGCTTTCTCGCGGGCGTCCATGGCCATGAGGCCGACCAGGCGCGGTACATGCACTTCCGGTGTTTTGGGTGGTATGAGCACAGATGTCACCCCCAGCGGTACTGGAAGAGTAACCGCCGGAGGGGGCCGTCCGGAAGCGCTGTGCGACAATTTCGCGGCAGTTGGCTACTGAGAGTTACCACTTCCGAGATCGAGACGGTAGCAGTGACCCTCGCGACGGGACTCGGGAGTGGTGAAGACCTCCGCCAGCCGCATCCCCAGCCGCCGCGTCACGGCGATCGAGCGCGTGTTCTCCGCGTCGACCATCGCGACGACACTCGGTGTGCCCGCCGACCGCACCCGCTCCAGCGTCATCTGGGCCGCCGCTGTGACGTACCCCTTGCCCCAGTGCTCCCGCCCGAGCCGCCAGCCGATCTCGATCTCGCCCTTCGGCCCCCAGTCCCGGGGCCACGGCTGGGCCCCGGTGAAGCCGATCACCCGGCCGTCGCGGTCGAGCATGGTCCACAGGCAGAAGCCGTACTCGGCGTCGTGGCGGCGCTGGCGGGCCGTCAGCTCCTCGTAGTACGAGATCTCCGCCGTTCTGCCGCCGTGGAACGCCATGACCTCCGGGTCGTCGAAGATCCGATGCCAGGCGAGCGCGTCCTCGTCGGTGGGAACACGCAGCCGTACTACGGGAAGTGCCAGATTCACGGGGCAACCCTTCAGCCGGGTGATCAATTCTGCTGAATAGACTGCCCATGTCCAGTGCCGGCCGGCACGCATATTCCGAACCTGGGAGATCCCGCCGTGACCGTCGTGACTGATCCTCACTCCGAAGACACCGCGTCTCTCTCCGGGAACACCGCCGACGTGATCGTCGTCGGCGCGGGGCCCGCCGGTTCGACGACCGCGTACTACCTGGCCAAGGCCGGTCTCGACGTCCTGCTGCTGGAGAAGACCGAGTTCCCCCGCGAGAAGGTGTGCGGCGACGGGCTCACGCCGCGCGCCACCAAACAGCTCGTCGCCATGGGCATCGACATCTCCGAGGAGGCCGGCTGGCTGCGCAACAAGGGGCTGCGGATCATCGGCGGCGGCGTCCGGCTCCAACTCGACTGGCCCGAGCTGGCGTCGTACCCGGACTACGGACTCGTCCGCAAGCGCGACGACTTCGACGAGCAGCTCGCCCGGCAGGCGCAGAAGGCGGGGGCGCGGCTGTACGAGCGGTGCAACGTGGGGGCGCCGATCCGGGACGACCGGACCGGCCGAATCACCGGTGTGCACGCGAAGTTGGGCGAGGAGAAGCGTGAAGTCACCTTCCACGCGCCCCTAGTGGTCGCCGCCGACGGCAACTCCACGCGGCTGTCGCTCGCGATGGGGCTGCACCGGCGGGAGGACCGGCCGATGGGGGTCGCCGTCCGGACGTACTTCGAGAGCCCCCGGCACGAGGACGACTACCTCGAATCCTGGCTGGAGTTGTGGGACCGGCGGGGTGCCGAGGACCGGCTGCTGCCCGGGTACGGGTGGATCTTCGGGATGGGCGACGGGACGTCCAACGTCGGGCTCGGCGTTCTCAACACCTCCGATTCCTTCAAGGAGTTGGACTGGCGTGAGGTGCTGAAGGCGTGGTGCGCGTCCATGCCGGAGGAGTGGGGGTACACGCCGGAGAACATGACCGGGCCCATCCGGGGGGCCGCGCTGCCGATGGCCTTCAACCGTCAACCCCACTACACCAAGGGGCTGTTGCTCGTCGGGGACGCGGGCGGGCTGGTCAACCCGTTCAACGGGGAAGGGATCGCGTACGCCATGGAGTCCGGGCAGCTCGCCGCGGACGTCATCGTGCAGGCGCACGCGCGGGCCACGCCGGCTCAGCGGGAGATCGCGCTTCAGCGGTATCCGCAGGTGCTGAAGGACACCTACGGGGGGTACTACACGCTGGGCCGCGCCTTCGTGAAGCTCATCGGGAACCCGAAGGTGATGAAGGTCGCGGCCCAGCGGGGGCTCACTCACCCCGTGTTGATGAAGTTCACGCTGAAGATGCTGGCGAACCTGACGGATCCGACCGGCGGTGACGCGATGGACCGGATCATCAACGGGTTGAGCAAGGTGGCTCCCAAGGCGTAGGGGGGTAGTACCACGGGGGTGCCGCGTTACGCCGGTGGGCGGGTGCGGCACCTTCGTGGCTGGTCGCGCCCGCGCGGCGGTAGCCGCATATCGGATACAGCCCCGCGCCCCTTACCGGCGCTTCCCCAAGGCCTCTTCATTTGCTGCCCTCTGTGCCAGTACCCCTTCCCTTCCGGCCTCCATCTGCCGCAGGGCTTCCCGTCGTTCCCTCTTCGACAGGCGGTCCAAGTACACGTGCCCGTTCACATGGTCCGTCTCATGTGCCAGGCACCGCGCGAAGTACCCGGTGCCCTCGATCGTGATGGGGGCGCCGGTGCGGTCGTAGCCGTGGATCACCGCCGTGTCCGGGCGGGGGACGTCCATGACGGCGCCCGGGACCGAGAGGCAGCCCTCGGAGTCGTCGAGGAGGCGGCGGGTGGGGAGGTCGGCCAGGGTCGGGTTGGCGATGTGGCCTACGTGGCGGACGCCGTCGTCGTCCGGGCAGTCGTAGACGAACAGACGGAGGTCCACGCCCACCTGGTTCGCCGCGAGGCCCGCGCCGTGGGCGAGGTACATCGTCAGGAACATGTCGCCGATGAGGGCGGCGAGGTCGGGACCGAACTCGGTGACGTCGCGGCAGGGCCTGTGGAGGATCTCCTCGCCGACTTCGGTGATCCGGCGGACGCGGCCCTGACGGGCCTCGGGGGCGTGGCGCGGGTACGAGTCCACGGGGTGGCCCTGGACGAAGACGCTGGGCATGTCTGCCTCTCCCTCTGACTGCCGATCGGCTGTCGACCGGTCGTGATCAGTGTGAGGGAGGGAACGGGCGGCGTGTCAGGGAAGTCCCGTACGGAGAAGGGCCGCTGCCCCCGAGCGGCTGCGGCCCTACAACTCCGGTACCCCTACATCTCAAGTGCTACGGGTACGAAACCTCCGCACCGGCTCAGAGCACCCGCACCGCACCGGTCGCCGGATACCCGGACAAGTCCTGGATGACGACACCCTTGGACGGGTTCGCCGCGTCGAGGTACTTGCCCCCGCCGATGTAGACGCCGACGTGGTACGCCGACCCCTTGGGCCCCCAGTACAGGATGTCGCCGACCGCGAGGTTGGAGAGCGAGACCTCGGTGCCGAACGTCGACTGGTCCTCGGAGACGCGCGGCAGGTCGACGCCGACCTGACGGAACGCGGCCTGGACGAGCCCGGAGCAGTCCCACGAGTTGGGCCCGGTGCCGCCGAGGACGTACGAGTCGCCCACCTGGGCCTTGAGGAAGGCGATGACGGTCGCGACGCTGCCGCTGGCCGGCGCGGAGACGCTGTCGGAGCCGTCGCTCAGGCTCGCGCGGGTGGACGAGCGGGAGACGGCGGCCTCGGCGGCGGCGATGCGCGCCTCTTCGTCCGCCTTCTTCTTGGCCTCGGCCTTCTTCGCGGCGTCGAGGTCCTTCGCCGCTTCCTTCGCCGCGGCAGCGGCGGCGGAGTCGCGCTCGGCCTGGAGCTGGTAGTTGGCCGCGGCCTGCGAGGTGAACTGCGCCGCCTGCTCGATCTGCGCGGACAGGTCCGCGGTGAGCGTGGGCAGTTCGAGCGTCTGCGTCACGGACGCGTCGGCGGCGTTGGCCGAACCCGCCGCGGCGGCGACGGCCAGCGTACCGATGACACCACTGGCGACTCCGGCACGCACCGCGATCGAAGGCGCGGTGCGGCGGGGTTTCCGGTGGCTGCGTATGTGAGCGGTGTGGGACATGGGTACAAGCGGTATCAGGAGCTCCTCCATACCCACAAGGAACGTGTCCTGCGCCACACTTGTTCAATCCACGCCCCAACTTTCCCGTCCCAGTTTCTTTATTGACGCCGTAACGGACATTGCGGACTCGGGTGATCAAGGCTGTGATCATTGCCTTTCGCTGAAACGCCCGAATTGCCCGCCGCTTACCATTCGTTGAGGTCGTTGGCCAAGCCTGGCTTCGGAGGGATTCGTTCCGGTGTGGCACAGGTCACGGAACGGTCACCGGAAGCGCCGCGTCCGGCGCTCGTGAATGTGTGCACGCGTCCACAGCCTGCCGCGGTGTCCCTCTGACGTGTGAACGGGGCTCATTATCAACCCCTCCCGTCCAAGGCCAATTTGGATGCAAGGGAACTCTCTTGATATAGAGACGCCTCCCTCTGGCCGTCACTGACGAGCGAAAATGTCACTTCGTGTGATCGCTTCGAAGCCGCACGTGCCAAGATCGGCGCCGATATGACTTCATGATCCTTCGTCAGGTGGTGGAGATCACAAAGCTTGTGCAATACCCCGTGTCGCAGATCACAGAGCGACGGGCATAGGATGCGGGGCAGTTGGGCTTGTGACCTGCTTCACATGTTCGCGATCTTGGCGATGAGACCCAACGTTTTTCCTAGCAACCCGCCAACAGTCAGTGCCGACTGAGAGGAGCGAGGAGCGGTGAACGCCTATGCGCCCATCCTCGTACTGGGAGCCCTCGGGGCAGGCTTTGCGATCTTCTCCGTGGTCATGGCCACGCTCATCGGGCCGAAGCGCTACAACCGCGCGAAGCTCGAAGCCTACGAGTGCGGAATCGAGCCGACCCCCACGCCGGCCGGCGGCGGGCGTTTCCCCATCAAGTACTACCTGACGGCGATGCTCTTCATCGTCTTCGACATCGAGATCGTCTTCCTCTACCCCTGGGCCGTCACCTTCGACGCCCTGGGTGTCTTCGGGCTCGTGGAGATGCTGCTCTTCGTGCTCACCGTCTTCGTCGCCTACGCGTACGTCTGGCGGCGCGGCGGCCTGGAATGGGACTGAGGGGCCTTTAAGACCATGGGACTCGAAGAAAAGCTGCCGAGCGGCTTCCTGCTGACCACCGTCGAACAGGCCGCGGGCTGGGTGCGCAAGGCATCCGTCTTCCCCGCCACCTTCGGCCTCGCGTGCTGCGCCATCGAGATGATGACCACCGGGGCGGGGCGCTACGACCTCGCCCGCTTCGGCATGGAGGTCTTCCGGGGCTCGCCCCGCCAGGCCGACCTGATGATCGTCGCCGGCCGGGTCAGCCAGAAGATGGCGCCCGTCCTGCGGCAGGTCTACGACCAGATGCCGAACCCCAAGTGGGTCATCTCCATGGGCGTGTGCGCGTCCTCGGGCGGCATGTTCAACAACTACGCGATCGTCCAGGGCGTCGACCACATCGTCCCCGTGGACATCTACCTCCCCGGCTGCCCGCCGCGCCCCGAGATGCTGATGGACGCGATCCTCAAGCTCCACCACAAGATCCAGAACTCCAAGCTCGGCGTGAACGCGGAGGAAGCGGCCCGCGAGGCGGAGGAGGCGGCGCTGAAGGCCCTCCCGCTGATCGAGATGAAGGGGCTGCTGCGATGAGCGAGGCGAACGGCACGTCGGGCGCCGCCCCGGACGGCGCCAACCCCGAGAAGGACCTCAGCGCCTCCAACCTCCCCGGCCAGCGCGGCGACCAGGGCGAGGAGATCCGCGTCCAGCGCGGCATGTTCGGCGCGAACAACGGCGGCGACACCTCCGGTTACGGCGGCCTGGTCCGCTCCGTCCGCCTGCCGGGCGCCACCTCGCGGCCGTACGGCGGCTGGTTCGACGAGGTCGCCGACGAACTCGAAGGCGCTCTGGAGGAACAGGGCCTGCTGCCGGACAACGCGATCGAGAAGACGGTCGTCGACCGCGGCGAACTCACCTTCCACGTCGAGCGCGAGCACCTCGTCCGCGTCGCCCGCACCCTGCGCGACGACCCGGCGCTGCGGTTCGAACTGTGCACCGGCGTCAGCGGCGTGCACTATCCGCACGACAAGGGCCGCGAGCTGCACGCCGTCTACCACCTGCGCTCGATCACCCACAACCGGCTGATCCGCCTCGAAGTCAGCGCCCCGGACGCCGACCCGCGCATCCCGTCCCTCGTCCCCGTCTACCCGACGAACGACTGGCACGAGCGCGAGACGTACGACTTCTTCGGGATCGTCTTCGACGGCCACCCGGCCCTGACGCGGATCATGATGCCGGACGACTGGCAGGGCCACCCGCAGCGCAAGGACTACCCCCTCGGCGGCATCGCCGTCGAGTACAAGGGCGCCCAGATCCCGGCTCCGGACCAGCGGAGGTCGTACTCGTGAGCACGTCGCACGCAAGTCCCCGTGAGACCACGGAAGGCTCGGTCTACACGGTCACCGGAGGCGACTGGGACGAGTTCGTCCAGTCGGCGGCCCGCGCGGACGACGAGCGCATCGTCGTCAACATGGGTCCCCAGCACCCGTCCACCCACGGCGTGCTCCGGCTGATCCTGGAGATCGACGGCGAGACGGTCACCGAGGCCCGCTGCGGCATCGGCTACCTGCACACCGGCATCGAGAAGAACCTCGAATTCCGGACGTGGACGCAGGGGACGACGTTCGTCACGCGCATGGACTACCTGACGTCCTTCTTCAACGAGACCGCCTACTGTCTCGCCGTCGAGAAGCTCCTCGGCATCGAGGACCAGATCCCCGAGCGCGCCGAGATCATCCGCGTCCTCCTGATGGAGCTGAACCGGCTCTCCTCGCACCTGGTGTGCATCGCCACCGGCGGCATGGAACTCGGCGCCACCACGATCATGATCTACGGATTCCGCGATCGTGAAATGATTCTCGACATCTACGAGCTGGTCACGGGCCTGCGCATGAACCACGCGTTCATCCGGCCCGGCGGACTCGCCCAGGACCTGCCGCCCGGCGCGGTGGACCAGATCCGCGAGTTCGTGAAGAAGATGAAGCGCAACCTCCCGGAGTACGACAAGCTCGCCACCGGGAACCCCATCTTCAAGGCCCGTATGCAGGGCGTCGGCCACCTCGACCTGACCGGCTGCATGGCCCTCGGCGCGACCGGCCCGATCCTGCGCTCCACCGGCCTCCCGCACGACCTGCGCAAGTCCCAGCCCTACTGCGGCTACGAGACCTACGACTTCGACGTCCCGACCGCCGACACCTGCGACTCCTACGGGCGCTTCCTGATCCGCCTGGAGGAGATGCGCCAGTCGCTGCGCATCGTCGAGCAGTGCCTGGACCGGCTCCAGCCGGGCCCGGTCATGGTCGCGGACAAGAAGATCGCCTGGCCCGCCCAACTGGCCCTCGGGCCCGACGGGCTGGGCAACTCCCTCGACCACATCAAGAAGATCATGGGCACCTCCATGGAGGCCCTGATCCACCACTTCAAGCTGGTCACCGAGGGTTTCCGGGTCCCGCCCGGCCAGGCGTACGCGGCCGTCGAGTCCCCCAAGGGCGAACTCGGCGTCCACGCCGTCTCCGACGGCGGCACCCGCCCCTTCCGGGTCCACTTCCGCGACCCGTCCTTCACCAACCTGCAAGCCATGGCGGCGATGTGCGAGGGCGGCCAGGTCGCCGACGTGATCGTCGCCGTCGCGTCCATCGACCCCGTGATGGGAGGCGTCGACCGGTGACCACCTCTTCCCCCCGGCGGGGCGTCGGGCTGGGCATGCCCGAACTGCCCGCGCCGGCTTACCCGGACGACGTACGGGAGCGCCTGGAGGCGGACGCGCGCGAGGTGATCGCCCGCTACCCCGACTCCCGCTCCGCGCTCCTGCCGCTGCTGCACCTCGTGCAGTCCGAGGAGGGCCACGTCACCCGCACCGGGATGCGGTTCTGCGCCGAGGTGCTGGGCCTGACCACCGCCGAGGTCACCGCCGTCGCGACCTTCTACACGATGTACCGGCGCGGCCCGAGCGGCGACTACCAGGTCGGCGTCTGCACCAACACGCTCTGCGCGGTGCTGGGCGGCGACGCGATCTTCGACTCGCTCCAGGAGTACCTGGGCGTCGGCAACGGAGAGACCACGGACGACGGGAAGGTCACGCTGGAGCACATCGAGTGCAACGCGGCCTGCGACTTCGCGCCCGTCGTGATGGTCAACTGGGAGTTCTTCGACAACCAGACCGTCGAGAGCGCGAAGCGCCTCGTCGACGACCTGCGCGCCGGCCGTGAGGTGTCCCCCACGCGCGGGGCGCCGCTGTGCACCTTCAAGGACACCGCCCGCATCCTGGCGGGCTTCCCCGACGAGCGCGAGGGCGCCGTCGAGGCGAGCGGCGGCGCGGGACCCGCCTCGCTGGTGGGCCTCCGCCTGGCCAGGGGAGAGACCGCACCCGCGCGCGTGGTCCACCCGCGCGAGGAACCCGAGGACCGGCCCGCCGCCGAGGAGGGGGAGGGATGACATTGGCACCCGAACTGAAGGGCAGCAGTCCCGAGAAGCTGCTCGCACCCGTGCTGTCGGCCTTCTGGGACGAGGAGCGGTCCTGGTCGCTCGACGTCTACCGGAGGCACGAGGGGTACGAGGGGCTCCGCAAGGCCCTCGCCATGTCGCCGGACGACCTGATCGCCTACGTGAAGGACTCCGGGCTGAGGGGGCGTGGCGGCGCCGGGTTCCCGACGGGGATGAAGTGGCAGTTCATTCCCCAGGGAGATGGAAAACCGCACTATCTAGTTGTCAACGCCGACGAATCGGAGCCGGGGACCTGCAAGGACATCCCGCTCCTCTTCGCGAACCCGCACAGCCTCATCGAGGGTATCGTCATCGCGTGTTACGCCATCAGGTCGTCGCATGCCTTCATCTACCTGCGGGGTGAAGTCGTCCCCGTTCTGCGGCGGTTGCACGAGGCCGTACGCGAGGCGTACGCGGCGGGCTATCTCGGCGAGAACATCCTCGGCAGCGGGCTCGATCTCCAGCTCACCGTGCACGCCGGGGCCGGCGCGTACATCTGCGGTGAGGAGACCGCACTGCTCGACTCGCTCGAAGGCCGCCGGGGTCAACCGCGGCTCCGTCCCCCTTTCCCTGCCGTCGCGGGCCTCTACGCGTGCCCGACTGTAGTGAACAACGTCGAGTCCATCGCGTCGGTTCCCGCGATCCTGAATCGCGGAAAAGAATGGTTCCGCTCGATGGGCAGCGAGAAGTCCCCGGGCTTCACGCTGTACTCCCTGTCCGGGCACGTCGCGAGCCCCGGCCAGTACGAGGCGCCCCTCGGCATCACGCTGCGCCAGCTCCTGGAGATGAGCGGCGGGATGCGCCCCGGGCACCGGCTGAAGTTCTGGACGCCGGGCGGTTCCTCCACGCCGATGTTCACCGACGAGCACCTCGACGTCCCCCTCGACTACGAGGGCGTCGGCGCGGCCGGCTCGATGCTCGGCACGAAGGCCCTGCAGTGCTTCGACGAGACGACGTGCGTGGTGCGGGCGGTGACCCGGTGGACGGAGTTCTACGCCCACGAGTCCTGCGGGAAGTGCACGCCCTGCCGTGAAGGCACCTACTGGCTCGTGCAGTTGCTGCGCGACATCGAGGCCGGCAAGGGCGTCATGAGCGACCTGGACAAGCTGAACGACATCGCCGACAACATCAACGGCAAGTCGTTCTGCGCCCTCGGTGACGGCGCCGCCTCGCCGATCTTCTCCTCGCTGAAGTACTTCCGCGCGGAGTACGAGCAGCACATCACGGGCCGCGGCTGCCCCTTCGACCCCGCGAAGTCGACGGCCTGGGCCGACAAGAACACGGAGGTGAAGGCGTGACGGTCACCACGAATGCTCCCTCCGGAGGCGGAGGAGAGGCGGCGGCGGAGCGGGAAGATCTCGTGACGCTGACGATTGACGGCGCCGAGATCAGCGTGCCCAAGGGCACCCTCGTCATCCGCGCCGCCGAACAACTCGGCATCGAGATCCCCCGGTTCTGCGACCACCCCCTCCTCGACCCGGCCGGCGCCTGCCGCCAGTGCATCGTCGAGGTCGAGGGCCAGCGCAAGCCGATGGCGTCCTGCACGATCAGCTGCACCGACGGCATGGTCGTCAGGACGCACCTCACCTCCGAGGCCGCCGAGAAAGCCCAGCACGGCGTGATGGAGCTGTTGCTCATCAACCACCCGCTGGACTGCCCGGTGTGCGACAAGGGCGGTGAGTGCCCGCTCCAGAACCAGGCCATGTCGCACGGCCAGGCCGAGTCGCGCTTCGAGGGCCGCAAGCGGACCTACGAGAAGCCGGTCCCGATCTCCGCGCAGGTCCTCCTGGACCGCGAGCGGTGCGTGCTGTGCGCGCGCTGCACCCGCTTCTCCAACCAGGTCGCGGGCGACCCGATGATCGAGTTGATCGAACGAGGCGCCCTGCAGCAGGTCGGTACGGGCGAAGGCGATCAGTTCGAGTCGTACTTCTCCGGGAACACGATCCAGATCTGTCCCGTCGGCGCCCTCACCTCGGCCGCCTACCGGTTCCGCTCCCGCCCCTTCGACCTGGTGTCGACGCCGTCCGTCTGCGAGCACTGCGCGGGCGGCTGCGCGACCCGGACGGACCACCGGCGCGGCAAGGTCATGCGGCGGCTCGCCGCGAACGACCCGCAGGTCAACGAGGAGTGGATCTGCGACAAGGGACGCTTCGGGTTCCGGTACGCGCAAGTGCGCGACCGCCTGGAGACGCCCCTCGTGCGCAACCCCGAGGGCGACCTGGTGCCCGCCTCCTGGCCGGAGGCCCTCCAGATCGCCGCCCAGGGGCTGCTCGCCTCGCGCGGGCGCACCGGTGTGCTGACCGGCGGCCGGCTCACCGTCGAGGACGCCTACGCGTACAGCAAGTTCGCGCGCGTCGCCCTCGACACCCACGACATCGACTTCCGCGCGCGCGTGCACAGCGGCGAGGAGGCCGACTTCCTGGCCTCCCAGGTCGCCGGGCGCGGCCGTGACCTCGACGGCACGGGCGTCACGTACACCGCGCTGGAGCAGGCCCCGGCCGTCCTCCTGGTGGGCTTCGAGTCCGAGGAGGAGGCGCCCGGCGTCTTCCTGCGGCTGCGCAAGGCGTGGCGCAAGACCGGGCTGAAGGTGTTCTCGCTGGCCACGCACGCCACCCGGGGCCTTCAGAAGGCGGGCGGCACGCTGCTGCCTGCCGCGCCCGGCACCGAGACCGAGTGGCTGGACGCCCTCGCGTCCGGCAGCGGCCTGGAGGCGCCCGGAGAGGTCGCCGCCGAGGCGCTGCGGGCCGACGGCGCCGTCATCGTCGTCGGTGAGCGCCTGGCGGGCGTCGCGGGGGGTCTCACGGCCGCCGTGAGGGTCGCCGCGGCGACCGGGGCGCGGCTCGTGTGGATTCCGCGGCGGGCCGGCGAGCGGGGCGCGCTGGAGGCGGGGGCGCTGCCCGCGCTGCTGCCCGGCGGACGTCCGGCGACCGACCCGCGCGCGCGGGAGGAGGTCGCCGCCGTCTGGGGGCTCGCCGAACTCCCGCACGGCTACGGCCGCGACACCGGACAGATCGTCGAGGCCGCCGTCGCCGGTGAACTCCAGGCGCTGCTGGTGGCCGGCGTCGAGGTCGCCGACCTGCCCGACCCGGCACGCGCGCGTACGGCGCTCGAAGAGGTGGGCTTCCTGGTCTCGCTGGAGCTGCGGCCCAGCGAGGTCACCGAGCGCGCCGACGTCGTCCTCCCGGTCGCCGCCGTCGCCGAGAAGCCGGGGGCGTTCCTCAACTGGGAGGGCAGGGTGCGGTCCTTCGAGGCGGCTCTCAAGCCGGACCAGATGACGCGCCCGCTGCCCCCGAGCGACGCGCGCGTGCTCCAGATGCTGGCCGACGCCATGGACGTCCACCTCGGGCTGCCCGATCTGCGCACCACGCGCGCGGAGATCGACCGGCTCGGCGCCTGGGACGGACAGCGGTCCCCGGAACCCAACGAGACCGGGGGAGCGCTCCCGAGGCCCGCCGCCGGGGAGGCCGTCCTCGCGGGGCACCGGATGCTGCTCGACCAGGGGCTCCTCCAGGAGGGCGACACGGCGCTCGCGGCCACCCGGCACGCGTCCCACGCGCGCGTGTCCGCCGCCACGGCCGCCGAGGCGGGCGTGAAGGACGGCGACGTCCTCGCGGTCACCGGCGCCGACGGGAGCGTCGAACTGCCGCTGGCCGTCACCGACATGCCCGACCGGGTGGTGTGGCTCCCGCTGAACTCGACGGGCGGGGGCGTCGCCTCGGACACCGGGGCCCGGCCCGGAACCCTCGTCCGCATCGGCCCGGCGGCGCCCGCCGACGCCCCCAAGGAGGTGGAGGCATGAGCCCGTACCTCGCGGCGGAAGACCTCTCGATGTTCGGCCGTGACCCCTGGTGGCTGGTCGTGATCAAGGCGGTGTTCTGCTTCGCGTTCCTGATGGTGACCGTGCTGTTCTCCATCGTCTGGGAGCGCAAGGTCGTCGCCTGGATGCAGCTGCGCATCGGACCCAACCGGCACGGCCCCTGGGGCATGCTCCAGTCGCTCGCCGACGGCGTGAAACTGATGCTCAAGGAAGACGTCGTCGTCAAGCGCGCCGACAAGGTCGTCTACGTCCTCGCGCCGGTCGTCGCCGCCATCCCCGCGTTCATGGCGATCGCGGTGATCCCCTTCGGCCCGGCCGGCAACGAGATCTCGATCTTCGGCCACCGGACGACGATGCAGCTCACCGACCTGCCGATCGCGATGCTGTACATCCTCGCGGTCGCCTCCGTCGGCATCTACGGCATCGTCCTCGCGGGCTGGAGCTCCGGATCGACGTACCCGCTGCTCGGGGGCCTCAGGTCGGCCGCGCAGATGATCTCCTACGAGATCGCGATGGGCGCCGCGTTCGCGTCGGTGTTCCTGTACTCCGGGTCGATGTCGACGTCGACGATCGTCGAGCAGCAGAGCGACCGCTGGTACATCCTGCTGCTGCCGGTCTCGTTCATCCTGTACATCGTCACGATGGTCGGCGAGACCAACCGCGCCCCCTTCGACATGCCGGAGTCCGAGGGCGACCTCGTCGGCGGCTTCAACACCGAGTACTCGTCGATCAAGTTCGCGCTGTTCATGCTCGCCGAGTACGTCAACATGGTGACCGTCTCGGCCGTCGCGACCACGCTGTTCCTCGGCGGCTGGCGGGCTCCCTGGCCGATCAGCGGGTTCTGGGAGGGCGCGAACCACGGCTGGTGGCCGATGCTCTGGTTCGTGATCAAGGTGCAGCTCCTGCTGTTCTTCTTCATCTGGCTGCGCGGCACACTGCCGCGCGTGCGCTACGACCAGCTGATGAAGCTCGGCTGGAAGGTGCTGCTGCCGGTCTCGGTCGTCTGGCTGATGCTCGTCGCGACCATGCGGACCCTGCGCAACGAGAACTACGGCTTCACCGACATCGCCCTGTACGTCGCCGGCGGGCTGATCGCCGTCCTGCTGCTCTCCTTCGTCGCGGACGTCTTCCGCGACAAGGCGAAGAAGGCCGCCGAAGTCCCCGCCGAACCGGCCGGGTTCGACCCGATGGCCGGTGGTTTCCCGGTGCCGCCACTGCCCGGTCAGGAGCTTCCGCCGGTGCCTCGGCGCAGGTCACGGCAGGAGCGGGAGCTGATTGTCAGTGGTGGGGTCGATACTCAGAGTGACGGACCTCGTGACGGAAAGGAGGCGTCCGATGGCTGAGGAGCCCAAGGAGACC
This sequence comes from Streptomyces sp., assembly GCA_036569285.1. GTDB lineage: Bacteria > Actinomycetota > Actinomycetes > Streptomycetales > Streptomycetaceae > Streptomyces. The sequence goes on along the minus strand of DATCQX010000553.1, from coordinate 2,721 downwards.
GCACCCGGTTTCCAGAACCCCGTCGCCGGCTTCGGCGTGACCTTCAAGGCCATGTTCAAGAAGCGGCTCACCGAGCAGTACCCCGAGCAGCAGAAGACCACCGCCCCGCGATTCCACGGACGGCATCAGCTCAACCGCCATCCGGACGGCCTGGAGAAGTGCGTCGGCTGTGAACTGTGCGCCTGGGCCTGCCCCGCCGACGCGATCTACGTCGAGGGCGCCGACAACACCGACGAGGAGCGCTACTCCCCGGGCGAGCGCTACGGCCGCGTCTACCAGATCAACTACGCCCGCTGCATCCTGTGCGGCCTGTGCATCGAAGCGTGCCCCACGCGCGCGCTGACGATGACCAACGAGTTCGAACTGGCCGACTCCAGCCGCGCGAACCTCATCTACACCAAGGAACAGCTCCTCGCGGGCCTTGACGACAACATGGTCGACACGCCCCACGCGATCTACCCGGGGACGGACGAACAGGACTACTACCGGGGCCTCGTCACCGAGGCCGCCCCCGGCACGGAGCGCCAGGTCGCCGTCTCCAAGGGCGAGAAGCCGGACGAAGAGGAGGTGGACGCATGAGCGCGCAACTCGCCGCCTACTCGACCTCCACCGGCGAGGCGTTCCAGTTCTGGACGCTCGGCACGGTCGCGGTGATCGGCGCCCTGTGCACCGTCTTCATGAAGCGCGCCGTCCACAGCGCGCTCTGCCTCGCCGGGACGATGATCATCCTCGCGGTGTTCTACCTCGCCAACGGCGCCTACTTCCTCGGCATCGTGCAGATCGTCGTCTACACCGGCGCGATCATGATGCTGTTCCTGTTCGTCGTGATGCTCGTCGGCGTCACCGCCGCCGACTCGCTGAAGGAGACCATCAAGGGGCAGCGCTGGCTCGCCCTGCTCAGCGGCCTCGGCTTCGGCATCCTGCTCGTCGGCGGCATCGGCAACGCCTCCCTGAGCGAGTTCGACGGCCTCGGCCAGGCGAACGCGAACGGCAACGTGGAGGGCCTCGCGACCCTCATCTTCACCAAGTACGTCTTCGCCTTCGAGATCACCGGCGCCCTGCTCATCACGGCCGCCGTCGGCGCCATGGTCCTCACCCACCGCGAGCGCACCGAACGCGCGAAGACCCAGCGCGAACTGGCCGAACAGCGCGTGCGCGACGGCAAGCACCTCCCGCCGCTCCCGGCACCCGGCGTGTACGCGCGCCACAACGCCGTCGACGTCGCGGGCCTGCTCCCCGACGGCACACCGTCCGAACTGACCGTCAGCAAGACCCTGCGCGACCGCGGCCAGATCAGGGACGTGTCGGCGGAGGCGATCGCCGACCTCAAGGCCCTCCAGCAGCGCTCCGAGGAACGCCTGGAGCGCGACGAGATCGAGCCCCCGCGCTTCACGTCACGGCAGCCGAAGGAGGCGTCGAAGTGAACCCGGTCAACTACCTGTACCTCGCCGCCCTGTTGTTCACGATCGGCGCGACGGGCGTGCTGATCCGGCGCAACGCCATCGTCGTCTTCATGTGCGTCGAGCTGATGCTGAACGCCTGCAACCTCGCGTTCGTCACCTTCTCCCGGATGCACGGCAACCTCGACGGCCAGATCGTCGCCTTCTTCACGATGGTCGTCGCGGCGGCGGAGGTCGTGGTCGGACTCGCGATCATCGTGTCGCTGTTCCGCTCCCGCCACTCGGCCTCGGTCGACGACGCCAGCCTGATGAAGCTGTAAGGGGTCGGAAGAAACGTGGAGAACCTCATCGCGCCGCTGATCGCGGCACCCCTGCTCGGAGCGGCCCTGCTGCTCACCGGAGGCCGCCGGCTCGACGCCGTCGGCCACTGGATCGGCACGCTCCTGTCGGCCGTCTCCTTCGTGTTCGGCCTGATCCTCTTCGCGGACCTCCTCGGCAAGGACGCCGAGCACCGCACGCTCCACCAGCACCTGTTCAGCTGGATCCCCGTCGAGGGCTTCCAGGCGGACGTCGCGTTCCGCCTCGACCAGCTGTCCATGACGTTCGTCCTGCTGATCACGGGCGTCGGCTCGCTGATCCACCTGTACTCGATCGGGTACATGGCGCACGACGAGCGCCGACGCCGCTTCTTCGGCTACCTGAACCTGTTCCTCGCGGCGATGCTGATCCTGGTCCTCGCCGACAACTACCTCCTGCTGTACGTCGGCTGGGAGGGTGTGGGCCTCGCCTCCTACCTGCTCATCGGGTTCTGGCAGCACAAGCCGAGCGCCGCGACGGCCGCGAAGAAGGCGTTCCTGGTCAACCGGGTCGGCGACATGGGCCTGTCGATCGCGATCATGCTGATGTTCACGACGTTCGGGACGTTCGCCTTCGGCCCCCTCCTCGGCACGCACACCGACCCCGGTGCTGCCGCCGACGCGTCCGAGGGCAAGCTCACCGCGATCGCCCTGATGCTGCTCCTCGCGGCCTGCGGCAAGTCCGCGCAGGTGCCGCTCCAGTCCTGGCTCGGGGACGCCATGGAGGGCCCGACGCCCGTGTCGGCGCTCATCCACGCGGCGACGATGGTCACCGCGGGTGTGTACCTGATCGTCCGCTCCGCCGCGGTCTTCGATGCCGCGCCGGACGCGCAGCTCGTCGTCACCATCGTCGGCGCGGTCACGCTGCTGTTCGGTGCGATCGTCGGTTGCGCGAAGGACGACATCAAGAAGGCCCTCGCCGGGTCGACGATGTCGCAGATCGGGTACATGGTCCTCGCGGCCGG
>DATCQX010000552.1:0-4417 GCA_036569285.1 Streptomyces sp. | reverse complement strand
CGCCGCAGGGGCGCGCAGCCCAAGGTCGTCGCGCTCGGCGGCGGCATGGGCCTGTCGGCCTCGCTCGCCGCGCTGCGCCGGATCACCGGCGACCTCACCGCCGTCGTCACCGTCGCCGACGACGGCGGCTCCAGCGGCCGGCTGCGGGACGAGCTGGGCGTACTGCCGCCCGGCGACCTGCGCAAGGCGCTGGCCGCGCTGTGCGGGGACGACGACTGGGGGCAGACCTGGGCCAGGGTCGTCCAGCACCGCTTCCAGTCGCAGGGCGAGATCAACGGCCACGCGGTCGGGAACCTCCTGATCGTCGCCCTGTGGGAGCAGCTCGGGGACCACGTCCAGGCGCTCGACCTGGTCGGCAAGCTCCTCGGGGCGCACGGCAGGGTGCTGCCGATGTCGGCGGTCCCGCTGGAGCTCCAGGCGCTCGTCAAGGGCCACGACCCCGACCGGCCGGACGACGTGGACACCGTGCGCGGACAGGCGACGGTGGCGCTGACGCCGGGGGAGGTGCAGTCCGTGCACCTCGTGCCGCACGACCCGCCCGCCGTGCCGGAGGCCGTGGCGGCCGTCCGGGACGCCGACTGGGTGGTTCTGGGCCCCGGGTCCTGGTTCTCCTCCGTCATGCCCCACCTGCTGGTCCCGCAGCTGCTGGACGCGCTGACGGAGACCAAGGCACGCCGGGTACTCTCGCTGAATCTCGCGCCGCAACCGGGCGAAACAGACGGGTTCTCCCCGCAGCGTCATTTGGAGGTTTTGGGGCGACACGCCCCTAAACTCGCCCTGGACGTGGTGCTGGCCGACGAGGCCGCCGTGCCCGACCGCGAATCCCTGACCGACGCCGCCAAACCGTTCGGGGCCGCGGTCGAGCTGGCGCCGGTGGCCCGGCCCGACGGGACTCCGCGGCACGACCCGGAGCTGCTGGCCGCCGCGTACGACCGTATTTTTCGGATGCATGGAAGGATCGGCCCATGGCGATGACGGCAGCGGTGAAGGACGAGATCTCCCGGCTCCCCGTCACCCGGACCTGCTGCAGAAAAGCGGAGGTCTCGGCCATCCTGCGGTTCGCCGGCGGCCTGCACCTGGTGAGCGGGCGGATCGTGATCGAGGCGGAGCTGGACACGGCGATGGCGGCCCGCCGGCTCAAGCGGGACATCCTGGAGATCTTCGGGCACAGCTCGGAGCTGATCGTGATGGCGCCGGGCGGGCTGCGCAGAGGCTCGCGGTACGTGGTGAGGGTCGTCGCCGGCGGGGATCAGCTCGCGCGGCAGACGGGGCTCGTGGACGGCCGGGGACGGCCCATCCGGGGCCTGCCCCCGCAGGTCGTCTCCGGGGCCACCTGTGACGCCGAGGCGGCCTGGCGCGGGGCCTTCCTGGCGCACGGCTCGCTCACCGAGCCGGGCCGCTCCTCGTCCCTGGAGGTGACCTGCCCGGGCCCCGAGGCCGCGCTCGCGCTCGTCGGCGCCGCCCGCAGGCTCTCCATCGGGGCGAAGGCCCGCGAGGTGCGGGGCGTGGACCGGGTCGTCGTCCGCGACGGCGACGCGATCGGCGCGCTGCTCACCCGCCTCGGGGCGCACGAGTCGGTGCTGGCCTGGGAGGAGCGCCGGATGCGGCGCGAGGTGCGGGCCACCGCGAACCGCCTCGCCAACTTCGACGACGCGAACCTCCGCCGCTCGGCCCGTGCCGCCGTCGCCGCCGGCGCCCGCGTGCAGCGCGCCCTGGAGATCCTCGGCGAGGAGGTCCCCGAGCACCTCGCGGCGGCCGGGCGGCTGCGCATGGACCACAAGCAGGCGTCCCTCGAAGAGCTGGGCGCCCTCGCCGACCCGCCGCTCACCAAGGACGCCGTCGCGGGCCGTATCCGCCGCCTCCTGGCGATGGCCGACAAGCGCGCCACCGACCTCGGCATCCCCGGCACGGAGGCCAACCTCAGCGACGAGATGGCCGACAACCTCGCGGGCTGACACCGGGCGCCGCCTTCACGGGCGGCGCCTCCCGGCCACCCCCTCCGAACGCCGCCCACCGGTCTCCTCCACTCGCCTCACCGGCCAATCCCCTTGCCCTGAACACCTCCTGGCACTCCGTCAGCAATCCCCCTGAGATTGACCCGTACGGACGACTTCATCCCGAGGCGCCCTTGACGGGGGATCTGAGTGTCATGAGCCTGGCACGTGTTCACGTCGTGCGATCAGAGCCAGGGGAGTTCATGAGACGCAGAACCAGATCGATCCTCGCCGTAGGCGCGCTGCTGGCGGGCGGGGCCGTGGTGGCACCGATCGCGCAGGCGCAGCCGGGCGAGGCCAGGGGCGGCGGGGACGAGGTCAAGGTCTTCCGCGCCGAAGTGACCAGGGCCCAGCTGCCGTTGCTGTTCGCGGCGGGCCAGGACGCGCAGGAGCTCAGCGCGTCGGTGCCGGCGAAGGGCAAGGGCACCGTCGAGGTCTACCTGACCGACGGCCAGGCGAAGACGCTGGAGGGACAGGGCGTCGACCTCACCGAGCACACCCTCTCCGCCAAGATCCAGCGCAAGGTCGAGGCCGCGGGCGACGGGGTGTTCAGGCCGTACAGCGGAAAGGGCGGGCTGAAGGAGGAGATCGTCAAGGCGGGGCAGCAGAACCCCGGCCTCACCAAGGTCGTCTCCATCGGCAAGACGGTCAACGGCCAGGACATCCTCGCGCTCAAGCTCACCAAGGGCGCGAAGCAGAGCAAGGACGGCAGCAAGCCGTCCGTCCTGTACGTCTCCAACCAGCACGCGCGCGAGTGGATCACGCCGGAGATGACCCGCCGGCTGATGCACTACTACCTGGACAACTACAAGACCGACAAGCGCGTCAAGAAGCTCGTCGACTCGACCGAGCTGTGGTTCGTGCTGTCGGCCAACCCCGACGGCTACGACTACACGTTCAAGAACTCCGACACCCGTCTGTGGCGCAAGAACCTGCGTGACGTCAACGGTGACGGGGTCATCTCCTCCGGCGACGGCGTCGACCTGAACCGCAACTTCGCCTACAAGTGGGGCTACGACGACGAGGGTTCGTCCCCGGACTCCACGAGCGAGACCTACCGCGGCGCGAAGCCGTCGTCCGAGCCCGAGACGAAGGCGCTGGACGCGTTCGAGAGGCGGATCGGCTTCGCGTACGCCATCAACTACCACTCCGCGGCCGAGCTGCTGCTGTACGGCGTCGGCTGGCAGGTCGCCACGGACACCCCGGACGACGTCGCCTACAAGGCGCTCGCCGGAACCCCCGCCAAGTCGGCGGTCCCCGGCTACCACCCGCAGGTGTCCTCGGAGCTGTACACCACCAACGGCGAGGCGGACGGCCACGCGTCGAACGTCAACGGCGTCGCGATGTTCACCCCCGAGATGTCGACCTGCCAGACGGCCTCGGACCTCGACCCGAACGACCGCTGGAACGCGGCCGACTGCCAGTCCGTCTTCAACTTCCCGGACGACGAGAAGCTGATCCAGGGCGAGTTCAAGAAGAACATTCCCTTCGCGCTGTCGGTCGCGGAGTCCGCCGCGACTCCCGACCAGCCGAAGTCCTCGGTCGGCATGAAGGCCGCCGACTTCACGCCCGCCCCCTTCGCCACCTCCTACTCCCGCGGCGCGGCGCAGGAGGTCTCCGTCGTCGTCCGCAAGGCGCTGCGTCACAAGGAGCTCAAGTACCGCGTCAACGGCGGCCGTACGCACGGTGTCGCGCTGAAGGCGTGGAAGGGCGGCGAGACGTACGGCGGGCACGACAACCTGTACTTCGACGCGTACCGGGCGAAGGTCAAGGCCGGCCGCCCCGGTGACAAGGTCCAGGTGTGGTTCACCGGCACGACGAAGGCCGGGAAGCGCGTCTCCGGCGGTACGTTCACCTACACGGTCGCCAAGCGGGCCGCCGCCGACACGATCGTCGTCGCGGAGGAGGGCGCGAAGGCCACGCAGGCGCAGAAGTACGTCGACGCGCTGAAGGCCAGCGGCCGCAAGGCGGTCGTGTGGGACGTCGCGACGCAGGGCGCGCCGGACGCGCTCGGGGTGCTGAAGCACTTCCGGACGGCCGTGCACTACACGGGCGCGGCCGTTCCCGGGAACGCGACCCAGCTCCAGTTGCGGGCCTTCCTGAACGAGGGCGGCAAGCTGGTCGAGGCCGGTGAGCGGGCCGGTGGCACGGTCGACCTCGGCGGCGGCAACCCCTCCGACGACTTCAGCCAGTACTACCTGGGCGCCTACTCGCGCACGTCCGCCCCCGGGGCCACCGGCTTCGCCGGCGCGGGCCGCCTGAAGGGCTTCACCGGGCCGCTGGCCGGCGCCCCCGGCAACCCGCTGGACCAGGCCGGCGCCTACGCGGTCACCTCCGACGAACTCCCCGCCGCCAAGTACCCCCAGTTCGCGAGCGCGGGCGCGGGCAAGTACGCCGGGGTCGTCAACCCCTACGGGCCGTAC
>DATCQX010000551.1:0-4417 GCA_036569285.1 Streptomyces sp. | reverse complement strand
CCGCAAGCTCCGCCCGGACCTGGAACGCCGCCGCATCCCGTATGTGACGGCCGTCCCGGTCGACGAGAGCGTGCGCACCGGCGGCACCGGAAACCTGCGCGTGGACGCGTTCGTCGCCGAGATCCCGCTGCGCTTCGAACGCCGCTCGTGCAGGGCCGGGGCCAAGGCCCCTTCCCGTCTGAGTTGACGGTTGCCGGATCACCAAAAGGACTCGCCAAGTGAGGCCGTGGCGAAAGCTGTTCTGTCGGCGACCCCACTCGTGATCGTTCACGCCGGTCCGAGGCGTCTTGTAAGGCGGTAAAGGCGGCGACGTCCAGGCAGCCGGGCGGGGGCAACACCTTGGCCCGGCGAAACGACGGATGGCCCGGCACTCCGTCCCCTCACAAACGGTCGTTTGTGTGAATCGCCCTGTCTACTCCTGCCTGGCAGCTCTGGTCAGCTCGCCACGTGGCTTGCGGTGTGACTATCCGGATGGTGTGAGCAGCGCCCGGCCCTTCTGCCTGCCGTGCTCGATGCGCAGCGGGCAGAAGGGCCGGATGTCATGTGGCGGTCACCGAGCGCAGCCCCTGGGCTTGGGGTGCGTCACGGCATGTTTAGGTCAGTCACGATTGGGGTGCGCGGTGGCGGAGTAGGCGTCGTGCCAGGCCGCTTTGGCGCCTGAGTCGCCGATTCGGTAGACCTGCACGCCGGCACCGACGCCGATGAGGAGAGACAGCACGGTGGCGGCGATGCGGAGCGGCATGCCCACCGTGCCTGTGGATCCCTCCGCCTGGGGGGTGTGGTGGGTGGTGCGGCGGTAGAACCACCACACCGCCGCGGACACGAGGAAGAGCCCGATGACCCAGGGGAGCAGTTCGTCGCCGAGTTCCGTGTGCTTGCGGACCAGGGGGTCGTCGTCCACGTGGCGTTCCAGCCACTCGCCGGCGTCGGTCGTCAGCGGCACGCTGATCAGGGACACCAGGGCGAGGGCCGGCAGGGCGAGGCCGAATCTGCGCATGACGGAGGGGAGGGCTGCGCACAGGATCAGGGCGAGGGCGGTGAGGGGTACCAGGACCACGACGACGTGCACGAGCAGGACGTGTGCGGGTATGCCGTTGATCAGGTTGAGTCCCACAAGGGGCTCCTTCGGGGGACGGTGGTCAATGTTGGAGAGGGACGAGTCGGATTCCTGCGGCGGCTCAGGTAGCAAGCGACGGCCGCGATCGGGGGCGCGCGTTCCCTGCATGCCGGAATAGCACCCAGTCCTGTGCCCCCCTGCCTCGGGCGAAGGCGGCGGTGGCGTAAGTGTCGGTCAGCGTCAGACGCAGCCCGATGAGGGTGAGGGAGGCGAACGTGTCGGCGGTTCTGCCGGTGTGCGGCTCGATGATGTGCTGGCCGCGTTCGGCGGTGCCGGAGGTGGCGACGGGCAGGTCGTGGCCGGCGGTGATGACGGTGGCCAGTTCGCCGGGGCGTAGCGGGTGGGCGATGCCGATGCGCCACTCCGTGCCCGGGCCCGCCTGGCCGCGGAGCTGCAGGTCACCTCCGCCGTTGATGTACGTGTGGGGCGCGCCCGCGTCGTAAAGGATGGGGACGCGGTCTCGGTGGCCCAGCCTGTGACAGGCCCTGAGGGGTCGAGGGTCCCCGCGGGGATGACGCTGAACCAGCCGTCGCTGGCATGGGTGGCCTGAGCGCAGCGGGACAGGACTTGGTGGACCTCGGGTGGGCAGTCGTCGAGGTGGATCTCGCCGCGGTCGAGGCGGCTTATGTGGCTGTCGGGCCTGTAGGTGGAGAACACGGCATCGACCTGGTGGAGGTGGTGCACGGCCTCGGCGAGGGCGCGGCGGATGGCGGGGGTCGGCTGGTCGCGGATGTCGAACGAGAAGACGGTGCCCATGCCGTGTTCGACGTGGCGCGGCCCGGTCGCGGTGTCAGGCATGGGCCTGGTCCAGGGCGCTCTGGAGTGACTGGATGTAACCCTGGCTGGTGTAGCCAGCTCCGGAGACGGCGTCGATGTGCGCGCTCTGGGCGCCGATCGCCTCCTGGGTGAGGCGGGGCAGGGCGTAGGCGGCGATCTCCTGGTCACAACCTCTGCGGTCGGGAGCCTGGAGGACCTTGATCGACGTGATCTTCCCATGGTCGAGGGTGGCGGCGACCTGCACGGTTCCGTACTGAGTGTCGACGGGCTCTCCGGTGAACATGCCCGTCCCGGTGGGCGTGCCCGGCGAGGTGCCTGCGGGAGTGTGCGAGGTCGTGGGAGAACGGGGAGCCGCCGAGGCCAGGGCGGGGAGCTGGTGGGGTTCGAGAGCGAGCAGGGCGACGATCAGGGCGCTGATCCCGGCGGTGGCGAGGATCGCTCGGCGCATGGCGGTTCTCCTCAGAAGGCGAAAGACTCGTGGTGGATGCGCCGGGCCGGGACACCGGCTTCGCGGAGGGCCCCGATTGCGGCCTCGGTCATGCCGGACAGGCCGCAGAGGTAGACGTCGTGCGCGGCCAGATCGGGGACCAGGGTGCTCAGGGCCCGAGCGGTGAGGGGGCAGGAGTGTCCGGCCGGTTCGTCGACGATGTAGTGCACGGTGCCCCCTCGGCTGGCGGCGATCGCGTCGAGCTCACCGCGCCGGGCCCGGTAGATGAGGGTCACCTGGCCCGGGAGCGTCTCGAAGAGCGTGCGCAGGAGGGTGATGCCGACGCCGCCGGCCAGGAGCCCGGTGATACGTCCCGCGCCGGTCAGCCGGCCCGCCGGACCGACCACCGAGTTCGTGTCGCTCCACCACAGGGCGAGCACCCCGGCGGCGCCGGCCCAGATAGCCAGAGGCACCAGGAACGGGACGAGGCTGCGGCGCGGGCGCCGGTGGCGCATCCCGCGGCTCGCATACGGCGTGGGGGTGAACGTGGTGGTCATGGGACTCCTCCGGACATGGCGCTCGCTCCGGCGATGGGCGGCCAGCCTCACAGCCCGACCCCTGTGTACCTTCTGAAACAGCCCCGCCGACCGTCCCCGGCTCCGATTCAGAGAAAACTCAGAGACACGCCGCACCCCTGCCGTGGCCTGGGCCAGGGATGCTGAAGCAGCCATGAACGAGCCGCGTACGGCCTCACTTCTGCACCGCCCGGACGGGGATCCTGTACGGATCCTCGTCGTCGACGACGTACCCGACGTCACCGATGTCCTGGCCGGGGTCATGAATGGCGAGGGCTGGCAGGTGCGCACCGCGAGAGACGGTGCGACCGCGCTCGAGACGGCCCGTGACTTCCGGCCCGACGAGGTGGTCCTGGACTGGATGCTGCCTGACCTGGACGGCCTCCAAGCCCTGCGTGGCCTCAGACGCGAGATGCCCAAGGTATGTGTCCTGTTCCTCACCGCCCGCGACGCGGTCGAGGACCGCATTGCCGGGATCACCGCAGGCGGCGACGACTACGGCACCAAGCCCTACAGCCTCGAAGAAGTACTGGCCCGGCTGCGTGGACTGCTGCGACGGGCCGGAATGACCGCCGAACCGGGCGCTGGCCTGCTCACCGTCGGCGACCTCACCATCGACGAGGAAGCCAGACGCGGCGGCGCCATCGTCGACCTGTCCCGCACCGAGTTCGAACTCCTCCGATTCCTCATGCGCACCCCCCGCCGGGTCCTGTCCAAGGGCCAGATCCTCGACCGGGTCTGGGCCTACGACTTCGGCGGGCCGCGGACGCCGAACCCGACCCCGGCAACCCCACCGCCTCCATCCACACCGCGGCCGGAGCGACCCTCACCCTGGCCACCGCCACCTACACCCCGGTCTGGGTCTGCCAGATCGCCATCAGCACCTCCGGCACCCCCAGCACCACGTCGGCGTCCGTCCAGGGACAGGCCCGCAAGACGTTCCCGGACGACCTCGTCTCCGCGATCCCCCTCGCCGACGGCGTGGTCCTCTCCGACAAACTCGCAGCCAACGCGGTCACCGTCGGCAAACTCCCCCACGGCACGGTGACCCTGACCGCCCTCGGCGGCACCCTCCGGCGACTCCACCACCCAGCGCCTCGTCGACACCCTGGGCGACCCGGCGGCCTGGCAGGTCACCGACCAGGGCACCGGCACCACCTGGCGGCACCTGACCGCCGTCACGGACGCACCCACCGGACCGCCGGCGAAGCCCGCGGGTTCGTACGGCTGCGTGGCACCACCCTCATCCCCTACGAACCCGGGGTCCTCTACCGGCTCAGTGCCCGCGTCCGCGCCACCGCCCAACTCCCCTCCGGCGCCGACTCGATGTACGTCGGCGTCCTCGGCATCGGCGCCGACGGCACCACCCTCGTCAACCGCCTCGGCGCCGACTCCGCCAACAGCCACTACTACGCCGCGGCCTCCGCCCTGCCCGTCCCGGCGTCCTCCGGCTGGATCACCGTCACTGGCTACCTCAAAGGCCGCGCCCCCGCCGGGAGTCCGGGATCGGCGGGCCCTAAC
>DATCQX010000550.1:0-2662 GCA_036569285.1 Streptomyces sp. | reverse complement strand
CAGTTCGTCGATGGTCTCCAGCGCGTCGTTGATGCCGTGTTCGTGCTGGAGGATGAGGACGTCCCAGGTCACCTGGGGGGTGACGTTCGGGTTGCCGTCGCGGTCGCCGCCGATCCAGGTGCCGAAGGTGAGGGGGCGGGTCTCCTCGGGAAGGGTGACGCCGACGCGCTCCAGTTCGGCCGTCAGGTCCTCGAGTACGTCACCGACGGCGTTCGCGTGCAACTCGTCCAGGTAGTAGATGGCGTTGCGGGCCTCGTCGGCCGGCTCGGGCCGTACGACCCGTAGTTCGTCGGTCTGCCACACCAGGTCGATGTTCTCCGCCAGGCGGGTGTCATACCTGCGGCGGTCGGACTCGATGACCGGCGTCTCCAGCAGGGCCGCGATACGGCGGAGCTTGTTCAGCACGGACCGGCGGGCGGCCTCGGTGGGGTGCGCCGTGAACACCGGGCGGACGTTCAGATGGCGGACGGTCTCACGGACGTGGTCCGGGTCCGCGTCCTTGAGACGGTCGGCGGTGCGGGCCAGCAGTCCGCCCTCGGCGGCGCGGCGGGCGCGCAACTCGCGGCCCCGGTGCACCTGCTCGGTGACGTTGGCCAGGTGGAAGTAGGTGGAGAAGGCGCGCACGAGCTTGGCTGCGGTCTCCAGCTCCGTGCCGCGCAGCAGTTCGGCGGCTGCCTCGCCGTCCTCCCTGGTGAGACGGCGGACCTTCTCCACCAGGTCGAGGAGTTCGGGACCTTCCTGCCGGACGAGGGTCTCGCCCAGGAGGTCACCCAGCCGGCGGATGTCGGCGCGCAGCTCGGCTGAGGTGGTCTGGTCGTCGGCACTGCTCACAGGTGCGGCTCCTTGCAGTGGTGAAGCTCATCTGGCATCTGGAGGAAATCCCGAGGTCAGGCGGGTACGCGGCTGACTTTCGCATACAGGCCGGACAACCGGGAAGGAAACAGAGCGGACCGCGCTGTCCGACCGAGTCCAAGGATATGTGTCCGACGGCACGCGCAGGCGGTCGGGCTCTTGCCGCACCGACGCGCACTGCCATACTTACGACGCCGTAGGTTACGGGACCGTAGGAAACCGACCTCGGCGAGGGACCGCCGTCCACATCCGGCCGATCCCAGGTAGTCCGACCCACACCCTCGACCCCACAGGGGACGTCCTATGGCCACAAGCTCCGAAGTGATCGACGAAGTGCCGGAGGCGACGGACGGCGTGCCCGCGCCGTCCGCGACGCTGGGCGGGGAACAGAAGCGCTCGATCGAGCAGATCACGCTGCTCCTCTTCATCGTCGTCCCGTTCCTCGCGATCCTGGCCGCCGTGCCGCTGGCCTGGGGCTGGGGGGTCAGCTGGCTCGATCTCGGGCTGATGGTGTTCATGTACTTCCTGGGCTGCCACGGCATCACGATCGGTTTCCACCGGTACTTCACGCACGGCTCGTTCAAGGCGAAGCGCCCGCTGCGGATCGCGCTCGCGATCGCCGGGTCGATGGCGGTCGAGGGGCCGCTGGTGCGCTGGGTCGCGGACCACCGCAAGCACCACAAGTTCTCCGACGCGGAGGGCGACCCGCACTCGCCGTGGCGGTTCGGGGAGACGATCCCCGCGCTGCTCAAGGGCCTGTGGTGGGCGCACATCGCGTGGATGTTCGACGAGGAGCAGACCCCGCAGGAGAAGTACGCGCCGGACCTGATCAAGGACCCGGCGATCCGGAGGATCTCGCGGACGTTCATCGTGTGGGCGTTCATCTCGCTGGCGATCCCGCCGCTGGTGGGCGGGCTGGTGACGATGTCCTGGTGGGGCGCGTTCACCGCGTTCTTCTGGGGTTCGCTGATCCGCGTCGGACTCCTGCACCACGTCACCTGGTCGATCAACTCGATCTGCCACGCCGTCGGCAAGCGGCCCTTCAAGTCCCGTGACCGCTCCGGGAACGTGTGGTGGCTGGCCGTCCTGTCCTGCGGGGAGTCCTGGCACAACCTGCACCACGCGGACCCGACGTCCGCGCGCCACGGTGTCGAGCGGGGGCAGGTCGACTCCTCGGCGCGGCTGATCCGCTGGTTCGAGCAGGCCGGGTGGGCGTACGACGTGCGCTGGCCGTCACGCTCGCGTATCGATTCGCGCCGCAACACGAGTGAGGACGGCTCCCGACGGAGGAAGGCGGCCGTCGAAGCGGCATGATGGACGCCGTGGCCACCGATCCCAGCAGCACCGAGAGCAACGAGAAGCCCCGGCGCGCGCGCCGTACCCGGATGACCGGTGCGGAGCGCCGCCAGCAGTTGCTGGAGATCGGCCGCACGCTGTTCGCGGCGAAGGGGTTCGAGGCGACGTCCGTCGAGGAGATCGCGGCGAAGGCCGGGGTCTCCAAACCGGTCGTGTACGAGCACTTCGGGGGCAAGGAGGGGCTGTACGCGGTCGTCGTGGACCGCGAGATGCGCCGCCTCCTGGACATGGTGACCAGCTCCCTGACGGCCGGGCACCCCCGCGAACTCTGCGAACAGGCGGCGTTCGCGCTCCTCGACTACATCGAGGAATACACGGACGGCTTCCGCATCCTCGTCCGCGACTCCCCCATCCCCCAGTCCACCGGCTCCTTCGCCTCCCTGATCTCCGACATCGCGACGCAGGTGGAGGACATCCTGGGCCGCGAGTTCAAGAGCCGCGGCTTCGACCCCAA
>DATCQX010000549.1:0-3672 GCA_036569285.1 Streptomyces sp. | reverse complement strand
GAGGAGATCGCGGCGGGGCGGGCGGTGCTGCCGGCCAACGTCAACCACCCGGAGATCGAGCCGATGATCATCGGCAAGCGGTTCCTGGTGAAGGTCAACGCCAACATCGGCAACTCGGCGGTGACGTCCTCCATCGAGGAGGAGGTCGAGAAGATGACCTGGGCGACCCGGTGGGGCGCCGACACCGTCATGGACCTCTCCACGGGCCGCAACATCCACACGACCCGGGAGTGGGTGCTGCGCAACTCCCCCGTCCCCATCGGCACGGTGCCGCTGTATCAGGCGCTGGAGAAGGTCGACGGGCGGGCCGAGGAGCTGACCTGGGAGATCTACAAGGACACGGTGATCGAGCAGGCCGAGCAGGGTGTGGACTACATGACGGTCCACGCGGGCGTGCGGCTCGCGTACGTCCCGCTCACGGCGAACCGCAAGACCGGCATCGTCTCGCGCGGCGGCTCGATCATGGCGGCCTGGTGTCTCGCGCACCACAAGGAGTCGTTCCTGTACGAGAACTTCGAGGAACTCTGCGAGATCCTCGCCGCCTACGACGTCACCTACTCGCTGGGCGACGGACTGCGGCCGGGCTCGATCGCGGACGCCAACGACGAGGCGCAGTTCGCCGAGCTGCGGACACTCGGGGAACTCAACCGGATCGCCAAGCGTCACGACGTCCAGACGATGATCGAGGGCCCGGGGCACGTCCCGATGCACAAGATCAAGGAGAACATCGACCTCCAGCAGGAGATCTGCGACGAGGCCCCGTTCTACACGCTCGGCCCGCTGACGACGGACGTCGCCCCCGCGTACGACCACATCACCTCCGGCATCGGCGCCGCGATGATCGCCTGGTGGGGGACGGCGATGCTCTGCTACGTCACGCCGAAGGAGCACCTCGGCCTGCCCAACCGCGACGACGTCAAGACCGGCGTCATCACCTACAAGATCGCCGCCCACGCCGCCGACCTCGCCAAGGGCCACCCCGGCGCCCAGGACTGGGACGACGCCCTCTCCGACGCCCGCTTCGAGTTCCGCTGGGAGGACCAGTTCAACCTGGCCCTGGACCCCGTCACGGCCCGCGAGTTCCACGACGAGACCCTCCCGGCCGAACCCGCCAAGACCGCCCACTTCTGCTCGATGTGCGGGCCGAAGTTCTGCTCGATGAAGATCAGCCAGGACATCCGCCGCGAACACGGCAGCAGTCGTGCGGAGGTCGAGGAGGGGATGGCTCAGAAGTCGAAGGAGTTCGCGGCGGCGGGGAATCGGGTGTATCTGCCGATCGCTGATTGAGGGTCGCGCCGCGACAGGGCTGGCCTGTTTCGGCGTTGTCATCAGGGTGGGGAAAGCCTTCGGTCCGCCTCCCCGGGAGGGGGCGGACCGGAGGTGGGTGTGGAGCCGCGGGGGGTGTGTCGGTGGAGAGGTGGTCAGTCCGGGGTGTTGTCCGGGCCGCCGAAGTCCGGGCTCGTGTAGTCCGGGCTGGAGAAGCTCGGGCGGTGGCCCGGGGCGGGGCCGTCGTCGGGGCTGGTGAAGCCGGGACGGTCGTATCCGATTTTGGGGAGGCGTCCGCGCGATGAGGACGGCGGGGGCGTCGTGGCCGCCGGCTCGACGCCCTGTGTGGTGAGGGCCTCGCGGAAGTACGGCAGGAAGCCGCGCTCCAGCAGGGCCGTCCGCCAGGCCTCTCTGGCCCGCGCGACCTCCTCCGCCTGCTCGTTGTACGGCCCCGCCGCCACGGCGGGCCGGTTGCGCAGGGCGGTGAGCAGCAGGCCGACGGTGGCGACGAGGATCGCCAGCGCCGCGATCACCCCGAACACCCAGCCCGCCGTGACCAGCGCCCCGGCGAACGCCGGGGCCGGGTCGAGCGCCTTGAGGAGGTAGCCGACGAGCAGGAAGATCACCGCGGCCGTCCCCGCCAGGACGGGCGTCAGCACGGCGGCGACGGCCCCCGCCCCCGCGGGCTCACCGCCGGCCTCCCCCAGGCCGACCGCGAGCCCCGCACCGACGGCCGCCTCACCGTCGTCCGGCTCATGGGACGTGGACGGCGCCGGATGGCGCAGTTCGTCGCGGACCTTCGTGTAGTGCTGGTACTCGGTCGCCGCCGCGGCCGTGATGAACGCGGTGGCGCCCAGCGCCATGGTGCGCAGCTGTTCCGGGTTGAGACGGCGGCCGATGGCGGCCAGTTCCGGGTGGTGTGGGGCGGAGCGCAGCGCCTCGTCGAGGACCCGCTCGTACTCCTGGCGGTCCTCACTGTTCAGGTGCTGCGGAACGCTGTTCATGTGCATCCCCCGATGCTCCGTAGGGCTTGGGGCTCGCATGCCAACGAGCCGTCGGGCAGAAACGGAGGGGAGCCTGCTACGGATAAGCCGATGGTAGAGCGGCGACGGCTCAAGGTGACAGGGGGTTTGCGGAAATTGGACCCGGGCCAGTGCCGCCGACGATCAGTCCTCCATGCCGGTCGCCTGCCCACTGAGCAGTCGATTATCCATGGGCAACTGCTGGACCAGCAGCTTTCCGGCCATGGTCACTCCGCCGTCCATCGCGATGGCCAGCCCGTCCGCGTAGACGTGCGGTCCCTCGACGTTCGGGCCCGACTGGTCCTCGCCGTCCTCGGAGCCGACTTCGCCCAGCAGATAGGGGATCGGGCTGTGCCCGTGAACGATCCGGGTGCCCCCGTACGTATCGAGCAGGGAGCGGACGGCGTCGGCGCCGCCCTCGTCGCGGAAGGAGAAGCGCTTCGTGAACTTGCGGAAGAGATCCCACACCTCGTCCGCGTCGTTGCGCGTGATGGTCTCGCGGACGGTGTCGTTGACGGCCTCGATCGAGTCGCCGTAGTCGAGATAGGCGGTCGTGTCGGAGTGGACCAGCAGGAAGCCGTCGACCTCCTCGACGGCGTCGAGGCGGGCCATCCACTGGAGGTGGTGGTCCTGGAGGCGGTCCATGTCGACCTTCTGGCCGCCGTTGAGGAGCCAGGCCGCCTGGAAGGTGGCGGTGCCGGCCCCGGAGTTGACGGGGGTGTCGCCGAACCGCTTCGCGCCGAGCAGGAGGAGTTCGTGGTTGCCCATCAGGGCCTTGCAGTAGCCGCCCGCCGCGGCTGCCTCCGCCGACAGCCGCATCACGAGGTCGATCACGCCGACGCCGTCGGGGCCGCGGTCGGTGAAGTCGCCGAGGAACCACAGGCGCGCGTTGCCGGCGCACCACTGTCCGGCCGCGTCGACGAGGCCCTGCTCCTGGAGGGCGGCGACGAGTTCGTCCAGATAGCCGTGGACGTCGCCGACGACGAAGAGCGGGCCGGGGCCGTCCGCCGGGCGCTCCGCCACGGGCTCCACCGCCGGCATCCTGAGCGTGTCGCCCCGGTTGATGACCGGCAGGTCGCGCTGGGTCGGCGTGTACCCCTCGGAGTACGGCTGCTCGTCGGCCGGTACGGCGTCGCCGGGATGCCCGCTGTCGTCGTACGGACCGGTCTCATGGACGTACGCGGGTACCCGGAAGTCGCGCAACGTCGCCGTCCGTTCCGCTTCGGGTCCCTGACCGGCCCCCTGAGTCATCAGACCCCTCCACCATCGCGCCGCATCTGCACCGCTTCGGACTGCCTGGTCGCAGAGGCCCGCGGTGTCGTGGGCCCATCATAGGAATGCGGATCGCGCCGTGTGATGACCCAGGGGTGGTGAATCGGTCTCG
>DATCQX010000548.1:0-3029 GCA_036569285.1 Streptomyces sp. | reverse complement strand
GAGAGGGGGCGGGGCGGTGGGCACGACTTCCGCTGCGGGAGGGGGTCGCTTCGTCATGCTCGGGGCTGAGACACCAGCCGCTCCGCCGCGTCGAGCAGGAGATGCCACGGGTACTCGCCGGGACGCCCCTGGCCCGGCTGGTTCGGGACGAATCCGCCCTCCCCGTACAGCACCTCGACGCCCATCGCCCGCAACTCGGCGATGCTCCGCTCGAACTGCCGGTGTTGCACGTAGGCCGCGTTCACGCACGGCATGGCCACGAGGGGAATCCCCTTGCCGATGGCCTCAGAGGCAACGCCCACCACGAAGTCCCGGGTGATGCCGAGCGCCCAGGCGTTCACGGTATTGAAAGTCGCCGGCGCAACGGCGATCACGTCCGCCTTCGGCCAAACATCCGGCTCACCAGGCAACTTGTACTCGGACCGCACCGGATGCCCGGTCGACTCCGCCAGCGTCGGGAGCTGGTCGCCGAGCCAGCGGGCCGCAGTCGGGGTGAGGCCGAGGCAGACGTCGAAGCCACGCTGCTGTGCGTCCTCGACCGCTTTCGCCACGTCGTGCACCGGCGGGGCAGCCGAGCCGAACAGGTAGAGCACACGAGAGGTCATGGACCTATCGGATCACATGCAACCGCCCCCGATCCGAGTGGAGTCGGGGGCGGACGCCTGCACGCGAGTACCGTTCCAAGTGGCTGCAAGGAACGAGGAGACCCGTATGCCTTCACCCGACGACGCCCACACCGGTACTCGGATTCGCGAGCAGCGGAAACTGGCCAGACTCACCCAGCGGGCGCTCGCCGCAAGGATTCCGTACTCGTACAGCCTCCTCAACCAGGTTGAATGCGGCGCCCGACCGGCCAGTCCGGACTTCGTCGCGACGGTCGCAAAGGCGCTCAAGGTCGACGTCACGACCCTTACGGGACAGCCCTACATGACCGAACTCCAGCGTGACCGGCTTGCCGAACTGGTCCGGCCGATCCGTGAAGCCCTCGATCTTTACGACCTCGGCACCAACCCTGGATCGGTGGCGCGTCCGGCCGCTGTCCTTGTGGCGGACGCGGACCGGCTGTGCCGGCTGGTCCGTGCCACTCATCTGCGTAACGCCGCCCGTGCGTTTCCTGACGTCATTGCGGAGCTGACCCACACCGCATGGAACACCCCCTCCACTCCTCTCTGGCAGGCCCTCGCGTCGACCTACCGCACGGCGCACGACATCGCCGTCAAGCTGGGGTACTACGACTTGTCCACGGTGGCCCTGGACCGTATGGCCTGGGCCTCCGAGCGCGCATCCGACCCCTGCCTGAGCGCTGTACGCCAGTACATGCGGGCGCTCGTGTACTTCCGTGAAGGCGAGTACGCGATCGGGCAACGGCTCATCGCCTCCGGACACAGCATCGTCGGCCAGGCCGCTACGACGCGCGAGTCCCTTGCCGTCGCGGGGCAACTCCATCTCGGCGGCTCCGTCATCTGCGCACGTGCCCGGGACGAGACGGCCGTGAAGCGGCACATCAGCGAAGCCCGCGCGATCGCCAAGCAGACCCGGGACGCCTCGTCGGTGCACTGGCTGTCGTTCGGGCCGGCGAACGTACGGCTGCACAAGATGTCAGCCGCTGTCGAGATGAACCAGTTCGACGACGCGCTGACGCAGGCCCGGAAGATGCGCCTCCCCACCTCCCTGCCGACATCACGGCGGGCACACTTCCTCATCGAATGGGCCTTCACAGAGATGGAGACCAGGAACACGGAACGCGCGCTTAAGCACCTCGTAGAAGCGCGGCAAGCGGCTCCTGAACAGACCCGATACCACCCGGGCACCCGGGAAACGATCAGAGGTTTGGTGCATCTGTCCCGTCAGACGCCGGAGACGCTCGGGCATATGGCCTCGTGGGTGGGGATGTAGGAGCGCTCACAAAACTGTGAGCGCTGTGCCCCTTTCCAGCTTCTACGGTCACGGTGTGAGACGGACCACCGTGACCGTGGAGGTATGACATTCCACCCGAGACTGTTCCTTCCCTCAACGCGCTCGTCCTGCTGGACCTGCCGCCCCACTCCGCGCTGACGCAGGTGCAGGCTCGGGGTGTCGCGTGTGCCTGGTGCGAGACTCGGCTGGACACTGCGACGGCCGTGGACATCGGAGCGCAACGGCACAGCCACTACTCGACGTTCCCTCGCGCCTGCGCCGCCTGCGTGGCGAAGGCTGCCGATCAGACGCTTCGCGCGCACGCCGGTATGTGTGAGCAGTGCGTGGACGACACCGACCGCTGCGAGACCGCGACCGTCCTCCGGCAACTGGTTGAGGCGCACCGGTGAACGGCCCCGGGATCTACGGCTTCTGCACCTGGCACGACGCGTATGCCTACGGCGTGCGGGTGATCAGCCTCGTCAGGAAAGGCCAGGGAGTCACGTTCGTCCTGTACGCCTGCGGGAGTTGCCGGGACCTGTACGGCCTGACACCGCAGGCGGACCGGACGTGACCGACGGCATCGATCCCGGCTGCCGCCTCGCCAAAGGCATACCGCTGTACATGCCACACCATCGGAACCCCTGAGGGAGACAAACCCGTGGAGACCGAGACCACTTCACCGGCCACCCCCGTCCACGCCTGCGCCGAGTGTGCGCAGTACGCCAAGGCCGCGAGGGAGGCGAGTGCGCGCGGTGACCACTCGGCCGCGATCGACAACCGCGTCCGCATCGCCACCCACGACACCGGCCATGCCGGTGCCCCCGCGCCCGAGGGTGCGTCGTGACCCCCCGGAGCAGCAAGCACTCATGGGAGGTGCTGTGAACCCGGACCGCGCCGCCGCCAGGCAACGTGTGCTGGACGAGCGGGAGTTGGTGATCCGGCGTTATCGGACAGGCGTGCCGCTCAGTGGCCTCGCGGAGGAGTACGGCGTGACCGCCGGCTGGTTGGGGCGGCGGTTCGACGAGTGGGGTGAGCAACGCAGGGGCCTTGTCGACGCGTTGCTCTACCGAAGGTCGGGTGCCCGCGTGTTCAAGGGGCGCGCCCGACGCCGCAGCAGTGCCGAAGTGTGG
>DATCQX010000547.1:0-14630 GCA_036569285.1 Streptomyces sp. | reverse complement strand
GGTCCAGGCGGCCCGGGGCGTGTCGGAGGAGCGGTACTGGGATCTGGTGCACGCGCTGAGGGTGGCGGGGTTCTCGGCCTGAGGCGGCGTGCCCCCTTGCTCCGAACGGCCCCCCACCACCCCCCACCGGAGTGTGAAACGCGATCGACTCCCCGGGTTAACGGCGGCGGTCTTGGCAAGGGCGTCCCGGAGGCTTACGTTCGTGCCTCTATGGCCCGCTTTCTACGGGCGTAGAGGCTCTGGACGTCCCGTCGAAGGAGCAGCTCATGGCCAATGTCGTACGCGCCGCACTGGTCCAGGCCACCTGGACCGGCGACACCGAGTCCATGGTGGCGAAACACGAGGAGCACGCCCGGGAGGCGGCCCGGCAGGGTGCCCGGGTGATCGGCTTCCAGGAGGTGTTCAACGCGCCGTACTTCTGCCAGGTCCAGGAGCCGGAGCACTACCGCTGGGCAGAGCCGGTCCCGGACGGGCCGACGGTGACCCGGATGCGGGAGCTGGCGCGCGAGACGGGCATGGTGATCGTCGTCCCGGTGTTCGAGATCGAGGGGAGCGGTTTCTACTACAACACCGCGGCCGTGATCGACGCGGACGGCACGTACCTCGGGAAGTACCGCAAGCACCACATCCCGCAGGTGAAGGGCTTCTGGGAGAAGTACTACTTCCGGCCGGGCAACGCGGGCTGGCCCGTCTTCGACACCGCCGTCGGAAAGGTCGGCGTATACATCTGCTACGACCGGCACTTCCCGGAGGGCTGGCGGCAACTGGGTCTCGGCGGCGCCCAGTTGGTCTACAACCCGTCGGCCACGTCGCGTGGACTCTCCGCGTACCTCTGGCAGTTGGAGCAGCCGGCGGCGGCCGTCGCCAACGAGTACTTCGTCGCCGCGATCAACCGGGTCGGCCGGGAGGAGTACGGCGAGAACGACTTCTACGGGACGTCCTACTTCGTCGACCCGCGCGGCCAGTTCGTGGGGGAGACCGCGAGCGACAAGGACGAGGAACTCCTCGTCCGTGACCTCGACTTCGGCCTGATCGACGAGGTCCGCCAGCAGTGGGCCTTCTACCGGGACCGCCGCCCCGACGCCTACGAGGGACTGGTGAAGCCGTGAGTGACCTGTACGCCCGCCACCGCAGTGTCCTGCCGGACTGGCTCGCCCTGTACTACGAGGAGCCGCTGGAGATCACGCACGGCGAGGGCCGGTACGTGTGGGGCGCCGACGGCACCAGGTACCTGGACTTCTTCGGCGGCATCCTCACCACCATGACCGCCCACGCCCTCCCCGAGGTCACCAAGGCGGTGAACGAGCAGGCCGGGCGCCTCCTGCACTCCTCCACCCTGTACCTGAACCGCCCGATGGTCGAACTCGCCGAGCGCGTCGCCCAGTTGTCCGGCATCCCGGACGCCCGTGTCTTCTTCACGACCTCCGGCACCGAGGCCAACGACACCGCCCTGCTGCTCGCGACGACCTACCGGCGCACCAACACCGTGCTGGCGATGCGCAACAGCTACCACGGCCGCTCCTTCTCCACGGTCGGCGTCACCGGCAACAGGAGCTGGTCCCCGACCTCCCTGTCCCCGCTCCAGACCCTGTACGTCCACGGCGGCGTCCGCACCCGGGGCCCCTACGCGCACCTCGACGACGCCGAGTTCACCGCGGCCTGCGTCGACGACCTCAAGGACCTCCTCGGCCACACCCGCCCGCCCGCCGCGCTGATCGCCGAACCCGTGCAGGGCGTCGGCGGTTTCACCTCGCCCCCGGACGGCCTGTACGCGGCGTTCCGTGAAGTCCTGCGCGAGCGCGGCATCCTGTGGATCGCCGACGAGGTGCAGACCGGCTGGGGCCGCACCGGCGACCACTTCTGGGGCTGGCAGGCGCACGCGCGCAGCGGCCCGCCGGACATCGTCACCTTCGCCAAGGGCATCGGCAACGGCATGTCGGTGGGCGGGGTCGTCGCCCGCGCCGAGATCATGAACTGCCTCGACGGCAACAGCATTTCGACGTTCGGCGGCACCCAGATCACCATGGCCGCCGCCCTCGCCAACCTCACCTACCTGCTGGAGCACGACCTCCAGGGCAACGCCCGCCGCGTCGGCGGCCTCCTCATCGAACGGCTGCGGGCCGCCGCCGCGCAGGACCCCGGCGTCCGTGAAGTACGCGGACGCGGGCTGATGATCGGCGTCGAACTGGTCAGGCCCGGCACCGACTCGGCCGACCCCGACCGGGCCGCCGCCGTCCTGGAAGCCGCCCGCGCGGGCGGCCTCCTCATCGGCAAGGGCGGCGGACACGCCACCAGCGCGCTGCGCGTCGCCCCGCCGCTCACCCTGACCGTCGCGGAGGCCGAAGAGGGCGCCGCGATCTTCGAGAGCGCACTCATGAGTACCCGGTAGCAGGAGTACACGGCAACAAAGGAACGACGCCATGACCACCACCTTCGAACCAGCTCTGTCGGTCCGTCAGGTCCTCTCCCTGGAACGGGTGCTGGCCGGGGAGCCCGAGGTGGTGGCCGGCTCCGGCCAGCTCGACCGGCCGGTGCGCTGGGTGCACGTCGCCGAGGCGCCCGACGTCGGCGTCATGCTCACCGGCGGCGAAATGGTCCTCACCACAGGCGTGTTGCTCGCCGGTGACGACAGCGCGCAGGCCGAGTACATCCACTCCCTGTACCGGGCGGAGGCCGCGGCCGTCGTCCTCGGACTCGGCCGGGCCTTTCCCACCCCGCCCGACACGATGCGCAGGGCCGCCGAACGCTGCGGACTGCCCCTCGTCGTCCTCCACCGGCCCTTCCCCTTCGCGGAGTTGACGGAGGAGGTGCAATCCCGGCTGGTGCGGCGGAAGTTCGCCGCCGTCAGCCTCTCCGAGGCGGTGCGCACCGCCCTCACCGGGCTCATCACCGCCGGGGCCCCGCTGCAACGCCTCCTCGACGAGGTCGCCCAGCACAGCGGCTGTCCCGTCGTCGTCACCAACCTCGCCCACCGCGTCCTCGCCACCGCCGGTGAACGCTCCGCCGTGGACGACGTGTTGCGCGACTGGGAGCGCATCGCCCGGCAGGCCGGCGGCCGGGAGGGGGACGGCTGGATCCGCGCCGAACTCGCCGGCCGGGGCGAACGCTGGGGGCAGATCGTGCTGTGCGGCTACCGGGGCGACACCGCGGACGGGCGGCTCCTCGCCGACCGGGCCGCCGAGGCGCTCGTCCTGCACCGCATGATGGGCGCCGCCCCCACCTGGGAGGAACAGTCCGCGCAGAGCCTCCTCACCGACCTCGTCTCCGGTGTCGTACCGGCCCGCGGGCTCCTGCCCAGGGCACGGGCCGCCGGGCTGCCGGTCAACCGGCGCACGTTCGTCCCGCTCGCCGTGCGGGGCCGGGAACCCGGCGAACTGGAGCGCACGCTGCGGCTGTTGGGGCTGCCCGGACTCGTCGCCGAACTCGCCGACGGCATCACCGCCGTCCTGCTCAGCCTCCCCCGCGACCAGGACGCCGACGCGCTCGCCGCGCACTTCGCGGCCCGCCTCGGACAGGCCGTCGTCGCCTCCGCCGGGCCGTGCGCCGGCTGGGAGGACGTCCCGGCGGGGCTGCGCGAGGCACGGCACGTCGCCGACGCCGTCGACGGCGCGGGAGACGCCCTCGACCTCCCCGGCGTCGTCCGCCTCAAGGACGTCCATCTGCGCGGCCTGGTACGGCTGTTGCGCGACGACCCGCACGTCCAGGCGTTCGCCGAGCGGGAGTTGGACGGGCTGCTGTGCGCGGCGGACGACGATCTGCTCGCCGTCCTGCGCACGTATCTCGCGACCGGCCGCAACAAGTCGCGCACCGCCCAGCTCCACCACGTCTCACGGCCCGCCCTCTACCGGAGGCTGGAGGCGATACAGACGCGCCTCGGCGTCGACCTCGACGACTTCGAACAGGCGGCGTCCGTGCACATCGCACTCCTCGCGCACGACGCGCAACAGAGCTGACCGCGCTCGTCGGAAACAGCTGGGAAACATGCATCCACCTGCGAAAACGGCGGTGAAACATGAGCCGGAAAGAGCGTGACACCGTGGTACGCGCGGCGCCTTCAGACGTGACACGCTGCAACTCAAACGGGGCTTCCGGGCTTCCTAGGCTCCTCGCACACCGAGTGACCGGAGGTCCCGATGAACAGAGTGATCCGTGCCGCGATCTTCCAGACCGCCTGGACGGGCGACAAGGAGTCGATGATCCGGGTGCACGAGCAGGCGGTGCGCGACGCGGCCGCCCAGGGTGCTCAAGTCCTGTGCTTCCAGGAGCTGTTCTACGGGCCCTACTTCTGCCAGGTCCAGGACCCGGCGTTCTACGAGTACGCCGAGCAGATCCCCGACGGGCCGATCGTCCAGCGGTTCCAGGCACTTGCGAAGGAGCACGGCATCGTCCTCGTACTGCCGATGTACGAGGAGGAGCAGCCCGGCGTCCTCTACAACACCGCCGCGGTCATCGACGCGGACGGCTCCTACCTCGGCAAGTACCGCAAGCACCACATCCCCCAAGTCAAGGGATTCTGGGAGAAGTTCTACTTCCGACCCGGCAACGTGGGCTGGCCGGTCTTCGACACCAAGGTCGGGAAGATCGGCGTCTACATCTGCTACGACCGCCACTTCCCCGAAGGCTGGCGGGCGCTCGGCCTCGCCGGCGCCGAGATCGTCTTCAACCCGTCGGCGACCTCGCGCGGACTCTCCGCGTACCTCTGGCAGTTGGAGCAGCCGGCGGCGGCCGTCGCCAACGAGTACTTCGTCGGCGCGATCAACCGCGTCGGCGTGGAGGAACTCGGCGACAACGACTTCTACGGGACCTCGTACTTCGTGGACCCGGAGGCCCAGTTCGTCGGCGAGGTCGCGAGCGACAAGGAGTCCGAACTCGTCGTCCGCGACCTGGACTTGGCGAAACTCCGCGAGGTCCGCGACCGCTGGCAGTTCTACCGCGACCGCCGCACCGACGCCTACGGCCCGCTGACCGCTCCCTGACCGCCGCCGCGCGCGGGCCCGGCAGGTCGCGAACTCCGGGCCCCCGCGCGGGGGTTGCAGTGACCGTTCTTGAGAACAGGAGCAGGGAGCAATGAGCAGTCGTACCGTCATCCGCGGCGGTCTCGTCGTCACCGCGTCCGACGAGATCCACGCCGACGTCCTGATCGAGGACGGCCGCATCGCCGCCCTCGCCGCCACCGGCACCCCCGCGGCCGAGGCCTGGACGGCAGAGCAGGTCCTCGACGCGACCGGCAAGTACGTCATCCCGGGCGGCGTCGACGCCCACACCCACATGGAGTTGCCGTTCGGCGGCACCTTCGCCTCCGACACCTTCGAGACCGGCACCCGCGCCGCCGCCTGGGGCGGTACGACGACGATCATCGACTTCGCGGTGCAGAGCGTCGGCCACACCCTGCGCGAAGGACTCGACGCCTGGCACGCCAAGGCCGAGGGCAACTGCGCGATCGACTACGCCTTCCACATGATCGTCTCCGACGTCCACGACGAGACCCTCAAGGAGATGGACCTCCTCGTCGAGGAAGGCGTCACCTCCTTCAAGCAGTTCATGGCCTACCCCGGCGTCTTCTACAGCGACGACGGCCAGATCCTGCGCGCCATGCAGCGCTCCGCCGACAACGGCGGGCTGATCATGATGCACGCCGAGAACGGCATCGCCATCGACGTCCTCGTCCAACAGGCCCTGGAACGCGGCGAGACGGACCCCCGCTACCACGGCGAGGTCCGCAAGGCGCTGCTGGAGGCCGAGGCCACGCACCGCGCCATCCGGCTCGCGCAGGTCGCCGGCGCACCCCTGTACGTCGTGCACGTCTCGGCCATGGAGGCAGTGGCCGAGCTGGCGCGGGCGCGCGACGAAGGGCTCAACGTCTTCGGCGAGACCTGCCCGCAGTACCTGTTCCTGTCGACCGACAACCTCGCCGAACCGGACTTCGAAGGCGCCAAGTACGTGTGCAGCACGCCCCTTCGGCCCCGCGAGCACCAGGCGAAGCTGTGGCAGGGGCTGCGCACCAACGACCTCCAGGTCGTCTCCACCGACCACTGTCCCTTCTGCTTCACGGGACAGAAGGAGCTGGGCCGGGGCGACTTCTCGAAGATCCCCAACGGTCTGCCCGGCGTCGAGAACCGAATGGACCTGCTGCACCAGGCAGTTGTGGACGGCCGTATCTCGCGCCGCCGCTGGATCGAGATCGCCTGCGCCACCCCGGCCCGGATGTTCGGCCTCTACCCGAAGAAGGGCACCATCGCCCCCGGCGCCGACGCCGACGTCGTCATCTACGACCCGCACGCCGAGCAGACCGTCTCCGCGACGACGCACCACATGAACGTCGACTACTCGGCGTACGAGGGCAAGCGGCTCACCGGCCGGGTCGAGACGGTGCTCTCGCGCGGCGAACTCGTCATCACCGACCGGGAGTTCACCGGGCGCGCCGGGCACGGCGCCTACACCCCGCGCTCCACCTGTCAGTACCTCATCTAGGAGTGGCGCATGGACTTCGGACTTGTCCTGCAGACCGACCCGCCCGCCTCGCGCGTCATCGAGCTGATGAAACGCGCCGAGGACAACGGCTTCACCTACGGCTGGACCTTCGACTCCGCCGTACTGTGGCAGGAGCCGTTCGTGATCTACAGTCAGATCCTGTCCCAGACCTCGAAGTTGACGGTCGGGCCGATGGTCACCAACCCCGGCACCCGCACCTGGGAGGTCACCGCCTCCACCTTCGCCACCCTCAACGACATGTTCGGCAACCGCACGGTCTGCGGCATCGGACGCGGCGACTCCGCGATGCGCGTCGCCGGACGGACTCCCAACACCCTGGCGCGGATCAGCGACGCCATGAAGGTGATCCGCGCTCTCGGCTCCGGGCAGGAGGCCGACCTCGGCGGCGGCACCGTCGTCAAGTTCCCCTGGATCAAGGAAGACGCCAGGCTCCCGGTCTGGATGGCCGCGTACGGGCCCAAGGCGCTGAAGATGACCGGTGAGGAGGCCGACGGCTTCATCCTCCAGCTCGCCGACCTCTACCTCACCGAGTACATGGTGAAGGCTGTCAAGGACGCCGCCGCAGCCGCCGGACGCGACCCCGACGCCGTCAAGATCTGCGTCGCCGCGCCCGCCTACGTCACCGCCGACGACTCGCCCGAGGCCCTCGCCCACGCCCGCGAGCAGTGCCGCTGGTTCGGCGGGATGGTCGGCAACCATGTCGCCGACCTCGTCTCCAAGTACGGCGAGCACTCCTCCCAAGTCCCCGAAGAACTCACCGACTACATCAAGTCCCGTGAGGGCTACGACTATTCGCATCACGGACGCAGCGGCAACCCCGACACCCAGTTCGTGCCGGACGAGATCGTCGACCGCTTCTGCGTCATCGGCACCCCCGAACAGCACGTCGAGAAACTGAACGCCCTCCGGGCCCTCGGAGTCGACCAGTTCGCGGTCTACGACATGCACGACGCGCAGGAAGCGGTCATCGACGCGTACGGCACGACGGTGATCCCGGCCGTCAACGGCTGAGCGCACCCTGGTCAATTGGTCTCCCCCTCGCCGGAACGCCTTGCGGCAAAGGCGCCTTGAGGAATCCGGCGAGGGGGCCGGGCGCACCCCCACGCAGCCCTCCCGGGCGGCACCCCACGCAGCCCCGCGTATCCCGGGCGCGCACCTCCCCCACGCGCACCCGCACCGGCACCCGCACGGCCTCTCTCCGCATCCCCTCTCCCCGATTGGCCAGCACATGACCGACACCGCGCCCACCGCGCCGCCCCCGCCCTCCCAACTCACCCTCGCCGACGGCCGGGTGGAGATCGCCCCCGGCTCCCCGCAGCCCAGCGGCCCGTACGCCAACGAGGACCTCCTCCCCGTCCCGGTCGAGAAGCGCACCTGGACGACGTACAACTTCTCCGCGCTGTGGGTCGGCATGGCCCACAACACGGCTTCCTGGACGCTCGCCTCGGGCCTCATCGCCGTCGGCATGGACTGGAAGCAGGCGGTGTTCACCATCGCGCTGGCCAACGTCATCGTGCTCGTGCCGATGCTGCTGACCGGGCACGCCGGGCCCAAGTACGGCATCCCGTTCCCCGTGTTCGCGCGCGCCTCGTTCGGCATCCGCGGCGCCAACCTCCCCGCCGTCGTCCGGGCGTTGGTGGCGTGCGGCTGGTTCGGCATCCAGACCTGGATCGGCGGCGAGGCGATCTACTTCCTCGCCGGGAAACTGATCGGCTCCGGGTGGAGCGACGCCGGGAAGGTCGGCGGGTACGCGTGGACGATGTGGCTGTCGTTCGCGATCTTCTGGGCGCTCCAAGTGGCCATCATCTACCGGGGGATGGAGACGATCCGCCGGTTCGAGAACTGGGCGGCGCCGTTCGTCCTCGTCGGCGCGGTCGTCATGCTGATCTGGATGAGCGACAAGGCCGGCGGATTCGGGCCGTTGCTCGACCAGCCGTCCAAACTCGGCTGGGGCGGCGACTTCTGGAAGCTGTTCTGGCCGTCCCTGATGGGCATGATCGGCTTCTGGTCGACGCTGTCGCTGAACATCCCCGACTTCACCCGCTACGGCAAGTCGCAGAAGGCCCAGACCTGGGGCCAGGCGCTCGGCCTGCCGACCACGATGACGCTGTTCGCGCTGCTGTCGGTGCTCGTCACCTCCGGCTCGCAGGCCGTGTACGGCGAGACGATCTGGGACCCGGTCCAGCTCGCCGCCAAGACCGACAACGTCTTCGGGCTGCTGTTCGCGCTGGTGACGGTCCTCGTGGCGACGCTGTCCGTCAACATCGCCGCCAACCTCGTCTCCCCGGCGTTCGACTTCTCCAACATCGCGCCCCGGAAGATCAGTTTCCGCACCGGCGCCCTCGCGACCTGCGTCCTCGGCGTGCTGATCTTCCCCTGGAAGCTGTACTCCGACCCGCAGGGCTACATCTTCACCTGGCTCGGCCTGGTCGGCGGCCTGCTGGGCACCGTCGCCGGCATCCTCATGGCCGACTACTGGATCTTGCGCCGCGGCAAGCTCGACCTCGTCGACCTGTACCGCACCGGGGGCCGCTACTGGTACGAGAACGGCTGGAACTGGCGGGCCGTCGTCGCCTTCCTCGTCGGCGGCGTCCTCGCGGTGGGCGGCGCGAGCTTCAAGCCGATCATCGACGGACGGCCGATCCCGGCGCTGAAGTCCCTCGCGGACTACGGCTGGGCCGTGGGGCTGGGGACGTCGATGGTGCTGTACCTGGCGCTGATGGCGTTGCGGGGGAGGGAGAAGGAGGCGACGGCGGACGCGTGAGCCGACGGGCCGCGTGAACGGGGAGAGCGGGGCGAGCGTGAACGCTTGCCCCGCTCTTCCGCCGTGCGCGTGCGCGCTGCTCTTCTGTCGTCCGCATGCCCGCTCGTTGCCGCGCGCACGCGCCTGCACGCCTACCCGGCCTTGCTCCCCAGCAACGCCGCCATCGCCTCCTTCGCCGCCTTGATCGCCCCCGTGTTGATCGTGCTCGTGTCCGGAGCCTTCTTCGTCTCGAAGTCGCTGCCGTTGTACGTGACGACGACGAGCGCGTTGGCCGAGCGGGCGAACACCACGCCCTCGCGGGTCTGCTGCTTGTCCTCGGTCGTGAGGTTCACCACCGAGTACGCCTCGTCCCCGAGCCCCGGCACCGCCCCGCCGCCGCTCTTCTCACCGGTGCGCGCCTTGTACGACTTCACCGCCGCGTCCTCGGTGTCCATGATCTCGAAGGACACGTCCAGCCAGCGGTAGTCGAACCCCTTGAGCGCGTTCCAGGAGCAGGTCCGGCGGATCTTCGCGTCCGTGGACGGGATCTCCTTGCCCGCCGTCTTCGCGCCCGGCACCAGCGAGGTGACCGTCTTCTCGGAGACGCTCCCGCACGGCGCGGGCGCGGCGGCGTACGCCTTCGTCACGGCCGGGGAGGCGGAGGGGTCGTCCGTCCCCGCCCGGGTCTGCTGCGTCGTGCCGTCGCCCGGGGCC
This sequence comes from Streptomyces sp., assembly GCA_036569285.1. Classification (GTDB taxonomy): domain Bacteria; phylum Actinomycetota; class Actinomycetes; order Streptomycetales; family Streptomycetaceae; genus Streptomyces. The sequence continues at coordinate 4,681 of DATCQX010000547.1, read as the reverse complement.
GCCGAGTCCTCGGGGGAGGCGGGGGACGACGACATGGCCCAGCCCGCGCAGGCGAGGACGACCACCGGGGACAGACGTGCCGCGAGAGCGAGCGGCAGAGGAAGAGAACGCACAGGCGCACTTCTTTTGTGGGGGAGGGCACGGAGACCAGTCCGCACCGCGGACGACGGGACGCCAGTGTCACACGAGTCGTTGTGGTGCGGAAGCGTGAACGCGCTGAGTGCCTGAGCGGTGACAGCTGCCCCGCTCCGACGAGGCGAACGTCCCTAAATGTGCCGCGCGGGCCGCGGGGGAAGACGCGGCGCGGGCGCGATCCGCTCCACCGCGAGGAACGCGCCGTACGCCACGAGACGGACCAGGGAGCGGTCCGTGTGCCGGCCTTGCCGCCAGAGCGCGACGTCGTCCTCGGTGATCCGGTCCGGCGCGAGCGCCGCCAGCAGGGCGAGCCGGGCGGCGGGCAGCTCACGGCGGTGCGGATAGCCCCGCAGGATGACGGGGGGATGCGCGCCGTTCCAGGCCGCGACCCCTTCCCGGACGAGGCACCGCTCGTCCGCGCGGAGCAGCTCGGCGCCGTCCAGAGCCGCTGTGCGCAGCGCGTCGTAGGCGGGACCCACCGCGGTGCCCGCCGCCCACGCGGGGCCCTCTGAGGGGCCTTCCGCGGCCTTCTGGAGCAGCGGCAGGGACGCGCCGGGGGCGGCGCCCCGGCGGACCGCGCGGGACAGCGTGCGGCCCGTGAGGGAGCGCACGGTGCGCAGCCGCTGGGCGCCCGCCGGGAGGAGGTTCCCGGTGAGGAGCGCCGACACCACGCGGTTGACGAAGTGGTGGGCGAGGACGGTGCCCAGGTAGCCCGGGAGCTCCTCCTCGGGGAACGGGAGCGGTCCGAGGTCCGCGCCGGGGACGCGGGTGCCGGCCGCCCAGTCGAGCACGCGCGCGTGGAGCTCGCTTTTCGGGCGCTCGCCCCGCGCGAGGCGTTCGGCGAGGGCGTGGGCACCCGTCGCGTGCAGCAGGACGGTGTGCGCGTCCGCACAGAACGCGCACCGGTTGGCGAGGGACACCCCGTACGCGGCGACCTCCTTGCCCGTGCGGTCACCCGGTCCCGCGATCAGCGACTCCCTCAGCAACGCCCACGCGGGGAGCATCAGTCCGGGCGCGGACGACAGGACCACGAGAGCCGCCGGGGCAGCGGTCCCCAGGTCGCGGGCGATCTGCGCGTACGCCTCGGCCACGGGACCCTCGGTGGCTCCGGGCGGCACAGGAGCGGTGTGTCGGAAGGGAGTCGGCATGCACACCAGCCTCGCGCGCGGGGTGAGTGAAAACGTCGTACCTGTGGAGCGGATGCGGCGCACAACCCTGGTGGGTGGGAAGGGGGATGTGTACTGCGGGGGGAGTACGACCCGGGCCGTACACAGGGCGGGGCGGGAGGTTTGAGTATCCGTACTCAGGCCGGGGCGAGGCGGGTCCGGGAAGGTGGTGACAGGCGGCGGCAGGCCGCGGGGATCCTTGGGGAGGCTCGGCATGAACGTTTCGGGATTCGGTGTCCGGCTCCGGTCGAACCTGGTGAATCCGGCCGCGCTGGGCTATCTCGCCCTGGTGCTCGCCGTCGTCGGCTGGGTTGCGGTGGACGCCCTGTTCGTCGAGCACCAGGACGCGAGCTTCGTGGGCGTGTGGCTGTTCGTGGTGACGGCTCCGGTGTCGTGGATCTTCCTGATGCTGCCGGGGCCGATGCCGGTGGTGGGGATCGTGGTGGGCGCTGTGGTGCAGGCGGCCGTGATCGGGGCGATGTACCGGGCGGCGACTCGGGGGCGGACCGACGGGGTGGCCGTCACGGAGCGGTAGGGGCGACCGGCGCGCGTACGCCTGTTGCGCGAGGGGCAGCCTGATGGTCGTACCAACGACCCGGAACGGCCGCTCGGGAACGCCGCGCGGCGCACGCGAAACAGCGAGGCGCGAGATGAAGTTCACCACCCGGCCCACCCTCCAGGGCACCTTCGGCATGGTGTCCTCGACGCACTGGCTCGCCTCGCAGTCGGCGATGGCCGTCCTGGAGAGCGGCGGCAACGCGTACGACGCGGCCGTGGCCGGAGCGTTCGTCCTGCACGTCGTCGAACCGCACCTGAACGGCCCCGCCGGCGAGGTACCCGTCCTCCTGGCGCCCGCGGGCGGCGAGGTGCGCGTCCTGTGCGGACAGGGCGTCGCCCCCGCCGCCGCGACGATCGCGCATTACAGAGCGCTCGGCCTGGACCTCGTCCCCGGCACCGGCCCGCTCGCCGCGGCCGTCCCCGGCGCGTTCGACGCCTGGCTGCTCCTCCTGCGCGACCACGGCACCAAGACCCTCGCCGACGTCCTGCGGTACGCCATCGGATACGCCGAACACGGGCACGCGCCCGTGGAGAACGTCGGCACGACCGTCGCCTCCGTCCAGCACCTCTTCGAGACCGAGTGGACGTCCTCGGCGGCGGTCTACCTCGCGGACGGCCGCCCGCCCCGCCCCGGCGAACTCCTGCGCAACCCCGCCCTCGCGGCCACCTGGCGCCGCCTCCTGGACGAGGTGTCCGGGACGGCCGGCAGGGAAGCGCAGATCGACGCCGCACGGGACGTGTGGCGCACCGGCTTCATCGCCGAGGCCCTCCTGCGGCAGTCCGCGCGCCCCACCCTCGACAGCAGCGGCGAGCGCCACACCGGCACCCTCACCGCCGCCGACCTCGCAGACTGGTCCGCGTCCTACGAGACGCCCGCGACGTACGACTGGCACGGCTGGACCGTCTGCAAGGCGGGCCCCTGGAGCCAGGGCCCCGCCTTCCTCCAGCAACTCGCCCTCCTGCCCCCGCAGCTCCCGCCCCACGGCAGCGCCGACTACGTCCACCTGCTGATCGAGGGCTGCAAGCTCGCCATGGCCGACCGGGAGGCCTGGTACGGCGACGCCGGTGACGTGCCCCTCACCGAACTCCTCTCGGACGCCTACAACGCCGGGCGGCGGCAGCTGATCGGCGACAAGGCGTCACGGGAACTGCGCCCCGGCGCGCCGGGCGGACGGGAGCCCCGGATCGCCGCGCACGCGCGCGTGGACGTCGATTCCGGCGCCGTGGGCGCGGGGGTGGGAGAGCCCACCGTCGGCACCGACGGGACCACCCGGGGCGACACCTGCCACCTGGACGTCGTCGACCGCTGGGGCAACATGGTCGCGGCCACCCCCAGCGGAGGCTGGCTCCAGTCCAACCCGGTCGTCCCCGAACTCGGCTTCCCCCTCGGCACACGGCTCCAGATGACCCGCCTGGAGGAGGGGCTGACGGACTCCCTCACGCCGGGGCGGCGCCCCCGGACGACCCTCTCGCCGTCGATCGCGCTGCGCGACGGCGAACCGGTGCTCGCGTTCGGCACGCCCGGGGGCGACCAGCAGGACCAGTGGCAGGTGCACTTCTTCCTCGCCGTCGCCCTGCGCGCGCACGCGCGTGGCGGACTCGACCTCCAAGGGGCGATCGACGAGCCGAACTGGCACAACGAGTCCTTCCCCAGCTCCTTCTACCCGCGCGGGACACGGCCGGGCAGCGTCACCGTGGAGTCCCGGATGCCCGCCGAGGTCGTCGAGGAGCTGCGGCGGCGCGGGCACGACGTCACCGTCGGCGGAGCCTGGTCGGAGGGGCGGCTGTGCGCCGTCGCGCGCGACCCGCGCACCGGTGTCCTGTCGGCCGCCGCGAACCCGCGTGGGATGCAGGGATACGCCGTCGGGCGCTGACCACGGGGAACCGGGACTTCATCCCGATTCCACCCGCTGTGCAGCGGGCGGGAGGGGATTGTCAGTGGGGCGTGCTCTCATGGGGACATGATCGAAGACATGGAAACCATCGAGGAGTTTCTCGCCCGGCGCGCGGCCGACGTGGAGGAGGCGGTCCGCACGGCCGCCGCGACCGAGATCATGCCCCGCTTCCGGCAGCTCGGGGCGGGCGAGGTCGAGCAGAAGGCGGGCCCGCACGACCTGGTGACCGACGCCGACCGGCTCGCCGAGAAGTACCTCACCGAGGCCCTCGTCAAGCTCCTGCCGGGCTCGGTCGTGGTCGGCGAGGAAGCCGTCCACGCGGACCCCTCGGTGTACGACGCGATACGCGGTGACGCCCCGGTCTGGATCGTCGACCCGGTCGACGGCACCCGCCCGTTCGTGCGCGGCGAGGAGGGCTTCTGCACGCTGGTCGCGCTCGCCCGGCGCGGCGTCCTCCTCGCGTCCTGGACGTACGCGCCCGCGCTGGACCAGCTCGCCACCGCCGTCCGTGGCGGCGGCGCCCATCTCGACGGCGAGCGCCTGCACGCGGGCAGCCCCGCGCCCGGTGCGGACCTGCGCGTCGCCTGCTCCCACCCCGACTACACCGACGACGACCAGAAGGCCGTCCTGCGTCGCCTCTGGACCGACGGCGTCGCCCCGCGCGCGTGCGGTGCCGCCGGTCTGGAGTACCTCGCCATCGCCCGCGGCGAGTCCGACGCCACCGCCTTCTCCTGGGAGGCCGCCTGGGACCACGCGGCGGGCCTCCTCCTCGTCGCGGAGGCGGGCGGCGCGCATCTCACGGTGACCGGGGAGCCGTTCCGCATCACCGGGGGGAACGCGCTGCCGTTCACGACTGCGCGGGATGCCGAGACGGCTCGGAGGGTTTCGGGGTTGCTGGCGGGTGGGGGAGGGGTGGAGTAGCGGGGG